>JBGALW010000044.1:0-22706 GCA_044223585.1 Amaricoccus sp. | reverse complement strand
GCAGCGCGTGGCCCGGCTGCTGCCGGAGGCGGTGGTGCGCGAGATGGCGCTCTTCGGCCGGCGGATCGCGGCCGACCGGGCAGTGGCTCTCGGCTTCTGCGCCGAGATGGCAGAGGACATACTCGGCCTCGCGCAGGCCATCGCCGAGAAGGCAGCCGCCCTGTCGCCGCAGGCGGTCGAGGTGGCGAAATACATGATCCAAGCGGGCGTCGGCGAGGACCGCGCGGCGCTGATCGAGGCGCTCGGCAGCGGCATGATCGCCGCGAGCGCCGATCGGGCGGAAGGCGTCGGCGCCTTCGCCGACAAGCGCAAGCCTGAGTTTCAGGGGAGATAAGTGATGCTGGACCTGACCCTTGTTGCCGCGACCGACGCAGGCCTGCCGCCGGAGCCCGCCGAGGTGCGGCACCTGATTGCCGGCGAATGGCGCGCGAGCGCTGACAACTCCACGTTCGACCGCCGCTCGCCGGCGCATGGCGTCGTCGTCACCCGCGCGGCCAAAGGCGGCGTGCCGGAGACAGAGGCTGCCATCGCGGCGGCACGGGAGGCCTTCGACGATGGCCGCTGGTCGGAGCTCTCCGGCAAGGCGCGCGCGACCCTGCTGCTGAAGGTCGCCGACCTGATCGACCGGGACCGCGAGCGGATCGCGCGGGTCGAGACGCTGGAAGCCGGCAAGCCGATCGCCCAGGCTCGGGCCGAGATCGAAGGCGCCGCTGACCTTTGGCGCTATGCCGCGGCGCTTGCCCGCACTCTGTCGGGTGACAGCCATAACAGCCTCGGGCGCGACATGCTCGGGGTGGTCCTGAAGGAGCCGATCGGGGTCGCATCGATCATCTGCCCGTGGAACTTCCCCTTCCTGATCGTCAGCCAGAAGCTTCCCTTCGCGCTCGCTGCCGGCTGCACCGCGGTGGTAAAGCCGTCGGAGATGACGCCGTCGACGACCGTCATCCTCGGCGAGCTGCTGATGGAAGCGGGCCTGCCGGCCGGCGTCTGCAACATCGTCCTCGGCTACGGCGACCCAGTGGGCGCGCGGATGACCACCGACCCGCGCGTCGACATGGTAACCTTCACCGGCTCGACCGGGGTCGGCAAGGCGATCGTCGCCGCTGCGGCACCGACGTTGAAAAAGGTGTCGCTGGAGCTCGGCGGCAAGAACCCGCAGGTCATCTTTCCAGATGCGGATCTCGACGGCGCGGTCGATGCCATCGTCTTCGGCGTCTACTTCAACGCCGGCGAATGCTGCAACTCGGGCTCGAGGATCATCGTCCACGAGGATATCGCCGAGGAGGTAACGGCGCGAGTCGTCGCCCTCTCGCGCAAGGTCGCCTTCGGCGACCCACTCGACGAGGCGACGAAGGTCGGCGCCATCGTCTCGCCCGAGCACCAGGCGAAGATCCACGGCTACGTGGAGGGCGCCGTCGCGGCCGGCGCCACCGTCCGCCTTGGCGGCGCTGCGCTGGAGGTGCCGGGGCTCGGCGGCCAGTTCTACCAGCCGACGGTGGTGGCGGGCGTGACGCCCGACATGGCGATTGCGCGGGAGGAAGTGTTCGGCCCGGTTCTGTCGATCCTGACCTTCCGCACGCTGGAGGAGGCGGTCGCGCTGGCCAACGCCGCGTCCTACGGCCTTTCGGCCGGCGTCTGGAGCGAGAACGTCCATACCTGCCTCGCCTTCGCGCGGTCTGCGCGAGCCGGAACGGTCTGGACCAACACATGGATGGATGGGTTCGCCGAGCTGCCGTTCGGTGGGGTCAAGGAGAGCGGCCAGGGGCGCGAGCTCGGTCGCTACGGACTGGAGGAATTCCTGGAGGTGAAGACCGTGCAGATGCGGATCGGCCGCACGCGGACGCCCTGGGTGTGACGACCCGCTGAGCCATCGGGGCCAGCGGCAGGAAGACAAGACAACTCGGAGGAAATGCAATGCGGAAGCTTTTCGCAGCGGGAACCTGCGCGCTCGCGCTGGCGGCCGGCGCCGCCTCGGCGGCCGACGTCGAGGTGCTGCACTGGTGGACGAGCGGCGGCGAGGCCGGCGCGCTCAACGTCCTGAAGCAGGATCTGGAGAAGCAGGGCATTGGCTGGCAGGACATGCCGGTCGCGGGCGGCGGCGGCACCCAGGCGATGACGGTGCTCAGGGCCCGCGTCACCGCGGGCAACCCGCCCTCGGCCGTGCAGCTCCTCGGCTTCGACATCACCGACTGGGCCAAGGAGGGCGCGCTCGCCAACCTCGACGACGTCGCGGCGAATGGCGGCTGGGATGCGGTCGTGCCCGAGGCGGTGCAGCAGTTCTCGAAGTACGACGGCCACTGGGTCGCAGCGCCGGTGAACCTGCACTCGACCAACTGGGTCTGGGCGAACAAGCCGCTGCTCGACAGCCTCGGGATCGCGCAGCCCACCACCTGGGACGAACTCGTCGCGGCGATGCAGAAGGTGAAGGACGCCGGCAAGGTCGCGGTCGCCCATGGCGGTCAGCCCTGGCAGGAGGCGACGATCTTCGACGCCGTCGTCATGTCGACGGGCGGGCCGGACTTCTACAAGAAGGCCTTCGTCGATCTCGACCCCGAGGCGCTCGGCTCTGACACCATGAAGCAGGCGTTCGAGCGGATGACGGTCATCCGCGGGTTCGTCGACGACAACTTCTCGGGTCGCGACTGGAACCTCGCTTCGGCGATGGTGATCAACGGTGATGCCGCCTTCCAGTTCATGGGCGACTGGGCCAAGGGCGAGTTCCTGAATGCCGGCAAGGTGCCGGAGCAGGACTTCCTCTGCTTCCGCTTCCCGGGCACCGAGAAGGAGGTCACCTTCAACACCGACCAGTTCGCCGTCTTCAAGCAGGGCGACACGGTGAAGCCGGAGCAGGCGGCGCTGGCGACGGCGATCATGTCACCGGAATTCCAGGTGTCGTTCAACAAGGTGAAGGGCTCGGTCCCCGTGCGCACCGATGTCTCGGTCGAGAGCTACGACAGCTGCGGACAGAAGGCCTACGAGGAGATGAAGGCGGCGGCGGCCTCCGGCAATCTCATTGGCTCCAACGCCCACGGCCACGCCAACCCCGCCTCGATCAAGAACGCGATCTACGACGTGGTGACGAACGAGTTCAACGGCTCGTACGACGCGGCGACGGCGACCCAAGAACTCGTCGATGCGGTGCAGCTCGCACAGTGATCCCTATCGGGGAGGGCGGCCCGGTTCCGACCCGCCGACTCTCCCCCCTCACAGGAAACGCCCCATGGCACAGACTGCCCGACACCGCGGAGGCGGTAACGACTGGCTGCGCGAGGCCCTGCCGAAGCTGGTGCTCAGCCCGAGCTTCGCGATCGTGCTGGTCTTCGTCTACGGCTTCATCCTCTTCACGCTCTACCTCTCGTTTACCGACAGCCGGATCCTGCCCTCCTTCGGCTGGGTCGGCATCGAGAACTACCAGAAGCTATTCGGCCTCAGGGCCTGGGGCATTGCCGTCCACAACCTGCTGATCTTCGGCTCGCTCTACATCGTCATATGCTGCGCGATCGGGCTCCTGCTCGCGATCCTGCTCGACCAGCAGATCCGTGCCGAGGGCTTCATCCGCACCGTCTATCTCTACCCGATGGCCTTGAGTTTCATCGTCACCGGCACGGCGTGGAAGTGGTTCCTCGATCCGGGCATCGGGCTTCAGGCCGTCGTCCGCTCCTGGGGCTGGGAAGGGTTCACATTCGAGTGGATCAAAGATCCGAACATGGCGATCTATACCATCGTCATTGCAGCGGTCTGGCAGACGTCTGGCTTCGTCATGGCGATGTTTCTCGCCGGGCTACGCGGCATCGACACCGAAGTGATGAAGGCAGCGCAGATCGACGGCGCATCGACCTTCGCCCTCTACCGCCGGATCGTCATCCCGCAGCTTCGGCCCGCTTTCATGTCGGCGTTCGTGGTGCTCGCCCACATGGCGATCAAGTCCTACGACCTCGTCATCGCCCTTACCGGCGGCGGTCCCGGCACGGCGACCGAACTGCCGGCAACCTTCATGTACTCCTATACCTTCACGCGGAATCAGATGGGCATCGGCGCGGCATCGGCGGTGATCATGCTCATGTCGATCGCGGCGATCATGGTGCCGTTCATCTACTCCGAGCTCAGGGAGAAGAAGTGATGACCGACATCAGCGCAGAAGCCTCGGCGGCGGCCATCAAGCCCGCCAGGCCAACGCCCCCCACCGGCTCGCATGGCTCCACCCAGGTGATCCGCACCGGCGGCACCGCGCGAGTCCTGATCTACCTGACCCTGACGCTCTTCTGCCTCTACTATCTGCTGCCGCTCTACGTGATGGTGGTGAACTCGCTGAAGCCGCTCAGCGAAATCCAGGCCGGCGGGATGATGTCCCTGCCGCACATCTGGACGCTCGAGCCGTGGGGCAAGGCCTGGTCGACCGCGCAGATCGGCGTCGCCGCCACCGGCCTCCGGCCGTTCTTCCTGAACTCTATCCTGATGGTTGTCCCGGCCGTCGCGATCTCCACCGTGCTCGGGGCGCTGAACGGCTACGTCCTGACCAAGTGGCGCTTCCGCGGCGACACCTGGGTGTTCGGTCTGCTGCTCTTCGGCTGCTTCATCCCGTTTCAGATGGTGCTGATCCCAATGGCGCGGATGCTCGGCCTCGTCGGGCTTGCAGGCACCGTGCCCGGGCTGATCTTCGTTCACCTCGTCTACGGCATCGGCTTCTCGACGCTCTACTTCAAGAACTACTACCAGCAGTTCCCGACCGAGCTGGTGCGCGCCGCGCAGATCGACGGGGCAGGGTTCTTCACGATCTTCCGACGGATCATGCTGCCGTCGTCCGGCCCCATCGCCGTCGTCTGCATCATCTGGCAGTTCACCAACATCTGGAACGACTTCCTCTTCGGCGCTTCGTTCTCCGACTTCGACAGCCAGCCGATGACGGTGGCGCTCAACAACCTCGTCCAGTCCTCGACCGGCGTGAAGGAATACAACGTGCATTTCGCGGGCGCGATCATGGCCGCCCTTCCAACCCTCCTCGTCTACGTCGTCGCCGGCCGGTACTTCGTCCGCGGGCTGATGGCGGGCTCCGTGAAAGGCTGATCCAATGGGCTTCCTCGACATCAAGCGCGCCACCAAGTCCTATGGCGCCGTCAAGATCCTCCACGAGACCGACATCTCGGTCGAGGAGGGCGAGTTCCTGGTCCTGGTCGGGCCGTCCGGCTGTGGGAAGTCCACGCTCCTCAACATGATTGCCGGCCTCGAGGAAGTCACGTCCGGCGACATTGCGATCAAGGGGCGCTCGATGAATGGCGTGCGCCCGGCCGAGCGCAACATCGCGATGGTCTTCCAGTCCTACGCACTCTACCCGAACATGAACGTTGGCCAGAACATCGTCTTCGGCCTCGAGATGCACGGCGTGCCAAAGGCTGAGCGCGACAAGGCGATGAATGAGGTCGCCGAACTCCTGCAGATCAAGCACCTGCTCGACCGCAAGCCTGGCCAGCTGTCCGGCGGCCAACGCCAGCGTGTCGCCATGGGCCGGGCGTTGGTGCGCGACCCCGATGTCTTCCTGTTCGACGAGCCGCTCTCGAACCTCGACGCCAAGCTCCGCGTCGACATGCGCACCGAGATCAAGAAGCTGCACCAGAAGCTCAAGACGACAATCGTCTACGTCACCCACGACCAGATCGAGGCGCTGACCCTTTCGACGCGGATCGCGGTGATGTTCGGCGGCCACGTCCAGCAGCTCGGCACACCGAAGGAGATCTACGACACCCCGGCCAACATGTTCGTCGCGGGCTTCATGGGCTCGCCGTCGATGAACCTCTTCCCGGCAAGGGTCGCGGTCGAGAACGGCCAGGCCGTCGCAAAGGTCGCCACTGCCACCGGGGAAGCGGCGCTGCCCTTCGCCGGGGGCCGCGGGTTCGAGGCCCAGTCGGGCCGCGACATCGTTCTTGGCCTTCGCCCCGAGGCGATCACCGACCGCGACGGCGCCGACCGGGCGAGCCGAGCCGTCCACGTCGTAGAGGTGCCGGTCGAGCTCACCGAGCCCGCCGGCTCCGACACCTTCGTCGTCGCCCATCTTGGCGGCAAGGAGGCCACCGGCCGCTTCCGCGCCGACGTCGACGTGCGTCCTGGCCAGGTCTTCCCCTTCGCTATCAACATGGAGAAGGCCGTCGCCTTCGACCCGAAGACCGAGATGCGGATCGCGTGATGGAAGCCGGCCCCGACATCGTCATCGTTGGCTCCGGCATCGGCGGTGCCACCGTCGCGGCGGCGCTGGCAGCGTCGGGACGGCGTATCCTGATCCTGGAGCGCGGCGAGCGGCTGGTCGACAGCCCCGAGGCGCGGGACCCACAGGCGATATTCGCCCTCGGCCACTTCCGACCGCAGGAGGAGTGGGAGACACCTGAGGGTGAAGTCTTCAACCCCGGCAACTACTACTATGTCGGCGGCAACTCCAAGCTCTACGGCGCCGTCCTCATCCGCTACCGCGCCGAGGACTTCCGCCCGATCCGCCACCTCGGCGGCACGACCCCCGGCTGGCCCATCACCTACGACGACCTTGAGCCGTGGTATCAGCGGGCGGAAGAGCTTTACCTCGTCCGCGGTGACGCGGGCCAGGATCCGACCGAGCCGCGGCACTCCGGGCGCTACCCTTTCCCGCCGGTGCCCGACGAGGCCAGCATCGCCGACCTGCGCGTCCGGCTGACGCGGGCAGGGGTGACGCCGTCCTCGCTGCCCCTCGGCCTCGACCTTGCCCGCTGGCTCGCGCGTGCACCAACGCCGTGGGACGCGTTCCCCGACACGACCGGCGCAAAGAGCGACGCCGAGAGCGTCGGCATGGCCGCCGCTCTCAACCACCCCAACGTGACGCTGGAAACCGGTGCCCTCGTCACCCGGCTGGAAACCGGCGACGACGGCCGCGTCACCGCGGTCCACTACCGGCAGGGCGGCGCCGGGAAGCGGATCGCGGCCGGCCTCGTCATCCTCGGCGCCGGGGCGGTCAACTCGGCAGTGGTGCTGCTGCGGTCCGGCCTCGCCAACCGCTCCGACCAGGTGGGCCGCAACTTCATGAACCACAATTGCTCGGCGGTGTTGGCGGTCAACCCCTTCCGCCGCAACACCGCCGTCTATCAGAAGACGCTGCTGGTCAACGACTTCTACCTTGGCGGCGGCAAGGACGGCACGCCGCTCGGCAACGTCCAGCTGCTGGGGAAGACCTCCGGCCCGATCCTCGCCGCCGCGGGCGGGTTGCCGCGGCCGGTCGCGGGCTGGCTGGCCGCGCACGCCGTCGACCTCTATGCGATGAGCGAGGACCTGCCCGACCCGGAGAGCCGCGTCACCCTCAACGGCGAGCGGATCGTCCTCGACTGGCGCCGCTCGAACTGGGAGGCGCACGAGGCGCTGGTCGCGAAGCTGAAGGCCGTGATGCGCCGCGCCGGCTTCCCGCTTGTCCTGTCGAAGCCGTTCGACCGCCGCACGCCTTCGCACCAGTGCGGCACCGCGCGGATGGGAAGTGATCCTGCGACCAGCGTCGTCGACATATACTGCCGCGCCCACGACCATCCTAACCTCTTCGTCGTCGATGCGAGCTTCCTCCCGACCTCGGCCGCGGTGAACCCGGCGCTTACCATCGCCGCGCAGGCGCTGCGCACCGCGGACCACATCATTGAGAAGGATCTCACGGCATGAGCGCCGAAGGCTTCGATTTCGTCATCGTCGGCGGCGGCTCGGCCGGTTGCGTCCTCGCCGCCCGGCTTTCGGAAAACCCGGCGGCCCGCGTCCTCCTGCTTGAGGCGGGAGGCCCCGACTGGCACCCGTTCTTCCACCTGCCGGCCGGCTTCGCCAAGATGACCAAGGGCATCGGCTCGTGGGGCTGGTCGACGGTGCCGCAGCGGCACATGAACGACATGGTGATCCGCTACACCCAGGCGAAGGTGATCGGCGGCGGATCGGCAATCAACGCCCAGATCTACACGCGCGGCAACGCGCTCGACTATGACGAGTGGCGGCAGATGGGCTGCGATGGCTGGTCCTACGAGGAGGTGCTGCCCTACTTCCGCAAGGCCGAGGACAACGATACCTGGGACAATCGCTGGCACGGCAAGGGCGGCCCGCTCGGCGTCTCGAAGCCGCGGGCACCGCTGCCGATATGCGAGGCATATTTCGCCGCCGCAGCCGAGCTCGGCATCCCGCGCAACGACGACATGACCGGTGAGAGCCAGGAGGGCGCCGGCTACTACCAGCTGACCCAGCGCAACGCCCGGCGGTCGTCGGCAGCGATGGCCTATCTCGCCCCGAACCGCCACCGCGGAAACCTCACCGTCAGGATGGGCGCGCAGGTGAAGCGCATCACCGTTGAGGGCGGTCGCGCCACCGGCGTCGAGATGATGGACGGGACCCGCATAGCAGCTGCGTCCGAAGTGCTGCTTTCATCCGGCGCCATCGGCTCGCCGCGGATGCTGATGCTCTCCGGCATCGGCCCGGCCGACCACTTGGGCAACCTCGGCATCCGCCCGATCCTCGATCAGCCGGGCGTGGGGTCGAACTTTCAGGACCATCTCGACCTCTTCGTCATCGCCGAGGTCAACGGCCCGCATACCTACGACCGCTACGCCAAGCCGCACTGGTCCGCCTTGGCCGGCCTGCAGTATCTGCTGACCAGGAAAGGGCCGGTGGCCTCGAGTCTCTTCGAGACCGGCGGCTTCTGGTACGCCGACAAGGACGCCCGTTCGCCGGACATACAGTTCCACCTCGGCCTCGGTTCAGGCATCGAAGCCGGCGTTGCCGCCATGCCGAACGGCGGCGTGACACTGAACTCGGCCTACCTGCGCCCCCGGTCCCGCGGCACCATCCGGCTCGCCAGCGCCGACCCGACTGCTGCGCCCCTGATCGACCCGAACTACTGGGAGGACCCGCATGATCGCGAGATGTCGATCAAGGGTCTCAGGCTCGCACAGGAGATCATGGCACAGCCGCCGCTCAAACCCTTCGTGCTGGCCGAGCGCCTGCCGGGGCCAAACGTAAGGACCGACCAGGACTATTTCGACTTCGCGTGCCGCCACTCCAAGACCGACCACCACCCGGCGGGCACCTGCCGGATGGGGAGCGACCCGGCGGCCGTCCTCGACCCGCGCCTCCGCTTCAACGGCATGGCCGGGCTGCGGGTGGTCGACGCCTCGATCATGCCGACTGTCGTTTCCTCGAACACCAATGCGCCGACGATCATGATCGCGGAGAAGGCCGCCGACATGATCAAGGCCGACCACGGGGGACGATGATGCCTACCGTTCGGCGCCTCGATCGAGCATTCTCCTCTCCGGCAGTGCAGGGAGAGGCGATGAACAGGCGGCCGACGATTGTCGACGTGGCGAAGGCGGCCGGCGTCTCCAAGTCCACCGTCTCGAACGTTCTGCAGAACAGCCCGCTGGTCCGCCCGGCGACGCGCGCGCTGGTCGAACAGGCGATGGGCGACCTCGGCTACGTCTACAACCGCACCGCCGCAAACCTGCGCGGCGCCGACGTCGGACTGATCGGCCTCGTCATCAACGACCTGCGAAACCCGTTTTTCACCGAGTTCGCCGCCAGCGCCCAGATGACCTTCGCCGAACACGGCTATGCCACGGTCATCGCCAACACCGACGAGAACCCGGCCACACAGGCCCAGGTCATCGCCTCGATGATCGAGCACGGCGTCTCCGGCTTCCTGCTCTCGCCGACTTACGTCGACGAACCCAAGGGTCTCGAGGTCCTGCACCGCGCCGGGATTCCGGCAATGCAGGTGCTGCGCCGCATCGACCCGCGCACGGCGGACTTCCCCTTCGCCTCGCTCGACTACAGGACCGGGGGCCGGCTGGCCGCAGAACATCTGATATCCCTCGGGCTCCGGAGCATCGCCTTCGTCGGCGGGCTTGAGAACCGCCCCGTGACCGAGGAGCGCATGGCTGGCTATCGCGCGGTCATGGCCGAGGCCGGGCTTTCCCCGCTCACGCTCCACGGCCGCCCCTCACGCGCCTTCGGCCGCGACACGGCGCTGTCGCTCCCTCGCGACGTCGAAGGGGTGATCTGCTTCTCTGACCTCGTCGCGCTCGGAATGCTCGCCGGCTTTGCCCAAGGCGGGGTCCGCGTCGGCCATGATGTGCGGCTCGTCGGCTTCGATGACATCGAGGAATGCGCGCTGTCCTGGCCGCAGCTTTCTTCCGTGCGCTGCGACGTCGCCCGCTTCGGTCGCGAGTCTGCCGCGGCGATGCTCGGCTGGATCGAGGAGGGCGTGCGCCCGCCCGAGACGCGCCGCGCGCCCGTCGAGCTGATGGTGCGGGCGTCGAGCGCCGGGGGGCCGGCATGACCCTTCTTGCCAACACGGTCACCCGCCGGATCGAGTGGGGCGACTGCGACCCCGCCGGCATCGTCTTCAATCCGCGTTTCTTCGCCTTCTTCGACGACGCCACCACCATGCTGATCGAGGCCGCCGGCTGGTCGCATGCCCGTGTCGTGGCCGATCTCGGCGCCCTCGGCTGGCCGCTCGTCGCCACCCGCGCCGAATTCCGCGCCCCCTGCGCTACCGGCGACCGGGTGACGATCACCAGCCGCTTTGCCGACCTCCGCCGGTCGAGTTTCGACGTGGCCCACCGGCTGGAGCGAGACGGCGCCCTCTGCGTCGAGGGCTTCGAGACTCGCGTCTGGACCCGCCGCGACGCCGAAGGCCGCCTCGCGTCAACGCCGATCCCGGAAGCGGTGCGCGCGACCTTCCGCGGGTCCTGACTCGCGGGTAGCCCCCTGTTGCGACGCCCACGCCGGTGCGGCCCCCGCCGCGCCTTGATGCCCCTTGCCCGAGCGAGACCCGAAGCCATGACCGTCGATGTCCCCCAAGCCATCCTCGACGCCCTGACCGACGTCGCCATGCCGCGCCTCCCGCCCGACCGCGCCGCGCCCGAGGCGATCGACGTTAGCGGCGTCCGACTGCCAGTCCATCGGTTCGGCTGTGTCGTCATCGGCAGCGGCGCCGCAGGCCTCCGCGCTTCGGTGGAGATGCGGCGGCGCGGCGTCGACGTCGCCGTCGTCAGCCAGAGTGCCTGGGGCGGCACGTCGGCCTGCTCCGGCTCGGACAAACAGACACTGCACGCCGCGAACACGGCAGCCCGCGGTGACGACTTCAACGCGATGGCCCAGGCCATCCGCGCCGGCGGTGCGATGGACGAGGACACCGCCTATGTGGAGGCCGTCGGCTCCGCCCGGATGATGGCCTCGCTCCAGTATCTTGGCCTGCCGCTGCCCCAGGATCCGCTCGGCGGCATTCTCCGCTACCAGACCGACCACGACGAGGTCGGCCGCGCGACCAGCTGCGGCCCGCGCACATCCCGGCTGATGGTGAAGGTGCTAGCCGAGGAAGCGATCCGCCTCGGCGTGCCGATCTTCAACCACACCACCGCCGTCCGCATCCTGACGGACGGAGGTCGCGCCGCCGGAATCCTGACGATTCGCCCGAAGGAGGCCGGGCCCGACAACCCCCTCGGCCTCGTGCTCTTCCAGGCACGGGTCCTCGTCCTCGCCGCGGGCGGGCCGGGCGAGCTCTATCGCGACAGTGTCTATCCGAACGGCTGCTTCGGCTCGCTCGGCCTCGCGCTCGAAGCCGGCATCGAGGCGGTGAACCTGACCGAGAGCCAGTTCGGCATTGGCACCCGCCGCGAGGGCTTCCCCTGGAACCTCTCCGGCACCTACGTGCAGGCCTTGCCACACATCTATTCCCTCGATGCCGAGGGCCGCGAGCGCCATTTCCTCGCCGCCTACTACCGCACCACGCAGGAGCTCGCCTCTGCCGTGTTCCGCAAGGGCTACCAGTGGCCGTTTCACGCCACCCGGATGCTCGACTTCGGCTCTTCCCTCGTCGACCTCGCGATCTTCCGCGAGGGGCAGGCCGGGCGGCTCGTGTTCATGGACTTCAACCGGAACCCCGAGCCCGTGCCCGGGGATGTCCGCTTCAGCCTCGACCGCCTCGACGAGGACGTTGCCACCTACCTCCGCACAGCCGGCGCCACCCAGGCGCTGCCGATCGACCGCCTGCGCCACATGAACCCGCTCGCGATCGAGCTCTACCGCCGCTACAAGATCGACGTTGCCGGCGAGCCACTCGAATTCGCTGTCAACAACCAGCACATGAACGGCGGCGTCGCCGTCGACACCTGGGGCCGCTCCAGCCTGCCCGGCGTCTACGCGGTCGGCGAGGCGGCGGGCACCCACGGGGTCACCCGCCCCGGCGGCGCGGCGTTGAACGCCGGCCAGGTCTTCGGCACCCGCGCCGCCGAGCATATCGCCGCCAGCGGTCGCGCCTTGGCGCCGACGGCCGACATTCGCCCCGCCGTCGAGGCCGCGGTCGCCGCCGTGGCTGCCACCCTGCGCCTCGACAGCCCGCTCAGCGTTCTCAGCGTGCGTGCGGCGGTGCAGGCCCGGATGAGCGACCATGCCGGGATGATCTGCGACCCCGCCAGCGTCGCCACCGCCCTCGCGGAGGCCCGCGCCCTCAACGCCGAGCTCCGCGCCCGCGGTATCGCGGCGAGCCGCAACTCCGAGGCAGCCCGGGCGCTGCAATGGCGCCAGATGGCCCTCGCCTCCGAGGCCGTCCTCACCGCCCTCGACGCCTATATCCGCGCCGGCGGCGGCAGCCGCGGCGCCCGCGCCATCCTCGACGCGGAGGGCGCCTCGCTGCCCCTCGCCGCCGACGGGCCGCTCGACGCCTACCGCTTCCGCGTGGAGCGAAATGGCGACCGCGAGGAGCAGCTTCTCATCCGGCTCGAGGGCGACGCCTTCGGCGTCAGGTCGCGCCCGAACCGTCCCTTCGACGAGGCCGCGCGCTCGTTCTTCGAGCGCGACTGGCCCGACTGGCTCACCGGCCGGATCTTCGACCTCGACGCTGGAGCCGCCTGATCCCGATCTTCTCGCCAGCCGCGCCGTCGCCGTCGGCGAAGCCATGCTGGAAGGTGCCCGGTTACCGAAAACGCAATCATCGGCTTGTGATTCCATTCGGCCCCGGAGAAAAGAGCGGGGTCACGTCAGTCATTTCGATTATTGCAGGATTCCCCGCCGGTCGATCTCGCGGGACCGACAGCAGGGATCGTCATGGAGCGCCGGCAGAACTCGTCGTTCTTCACTACCCGAAGCAGCGCACGTGAAGCCGGTTTGGCTCCCGCCAGAACACCTCCCGTGCCGTCGGCAGCGCCTCCATGCAGGTGACGAGCAACGGGCGCTCGGCGACGAACTTGCGCCCCCGCGCCGCGAAGCCAGCAGCCCCGATTCGTTCGACCTTCAGACTGAACGGTCCTGCAGGCCAGGGATCTCGTTCTCGGGATAGCGGACCTCGTTCACCAAGACCTCCCGGGTTGACAGCAGGATCCGGAGTGCGGGGCTTCGGTCGACTTCAAGTGCGCCGCATTGAACCATCCCGCCCTAGGGTCTGTTGAGATTCAGGATTCCCCTTGGTTGGCGGTTCTGATTCAAGCTCCCAAAAGGGAGCCGTGAATGACGCGAATGATCCTGACGGACGCGCAGTGGACGCGGATTGAGCCGCATTGCCTCGGGAAGGCTTCGGACCCTGGCCGGACGGGAGGGGACGCGCGACTGTTCCTCGAGGCGGTGCTTTGGATCGCCCGGACGGGCGGCCCGTGGCGCGACCTGCCCGAGGTCTTCGGGAACTGGAACACGGTGTTCAAGCGGTTTCGGCACTGGGTAAAGGCCGATGTATTCAAGCGAATTTTCGATGCGCTCTCCGGGGACCCCGACCTGGAGTTTGCCATGATCGACGGCACGATCGTCAAGGTCCACCGCCACGGACAAGGCGCAAAAGGGGGCCTCAAGGCCAGGCCATCGGCAAGTCCCGCGGCGGCTGGACCACCAAGATCCTCGCCCTGACCGATGCGCTCGGCAACCTCGTGCGCTTCGAACTGCTCCCCGGGCAGCGCTACGACACGCTGGGCGTCGCGCCGCTGATCGATGGCGTCGCCTTCGGAGGTCTGATCGCCGACAAGGCTTTCGACGCCAACTGGATCATCGCTGACCTCGACGCACGCGGTGCGCAGGTGGTGATCTCCCAGCCGAAGCGCGTCGCGCCCCGGCCGATCGACGCCGAAATCTACAAGTGGCGGCACCTGATCGAGAACTTCTTCGGCAAGCTCAATGAGTTCAAAAGGATCGCCCTCCGCGCCCGCAAAACCGATGCAAGCTTCGCCGCCATGATCTACGCAGCGGCCGCCTTTATCGGTACACGGTGAACCTCAACAGTCCCTAGTCTAACCCATCTGAATCTGCACTAGACTAGATGTTTAGTTCCGTCCGCTTCGCCATGCCTGCAAAGAATCGCGCGATGGCGTCACCATTGCAACATCGAGCGTCCCCGTGCCGCGCTCGGCTGCCCAGCCACGATGGAGGTCATCAAGACCCACGTCACGCCCGCGCTTGAGTGGCTTGCGGACTCCACGCTGCCGCTGAGTGCCCAGCTCAACCCGGGAGGTTCCGGTTCCGCGCACCTCAAGCGCAGGGAACGGTCAATAGGAAATCGAGCCCTTACTCGTCGGCGGGGCGCATATCCGAACGCGTGCCCTGTCCCCAACTCCGCCGTGCGCACCGTCAGTGTGCATCCGGTGTTCAGGAGGGGCGAGTCCGCGGGCAAAGAAGGCCGTTTCCCCGATTGCGTGCTCTAGGCGCCGCCCGTATACATAGCGGCGAGCACCCGTAGCTCAGCTGGATAGAGCGCTGCCCTCCGAAGGCAGAGGTCACAGGTTCGAATCCTGTCGGGTGCGCCATTGCCGTTGATTTCATTGAATTTTTCCCGCTGAAGCCCCCAAGTTATCCCTATACGATGCCCGGTGGAGGCCCGGAAACGGCTGAAATCAGGTGGTACATGGTGGCAATCCAAGCCCTCCCGAGCGGGCGAGAATCTGCCCTCGCGCTCCGGCGATCCTCCCCCGTATAGCACACTTCCTGCCGGCGCGTCGGTGTCGCCCGCCATCCCGTTGAAGGCCGAGCGGCGGAGGCGCTGCCCAGGCGCCGGGCAGGCGGGAGACCGCAGGACGCGACGTGGTGCTCGGATCAAAAGTGTGAAAGAGCAAAGTATGCTGCTAGCGGGATGCACAGCGCAGAAGCGACGCCACATGTCATTGAAACAATATAGGTCCAGAAGATCGATTTTCCGAAATGCGAACTGGTGAACCAAGCGTCTTTATCCCATAATACTCTTGGATTCGCCGACGCTTGATAGAATTTAACCAAATAACTCCAATTGAAAAATGCCGAAAACCCAGAGACCAGTGAAAGCAAAATCCCAAATACGAGAGACCATATTAGGGGGGACACCAATTTCATTCTATCGGGATCGTCAAAGCTAATGAAGGTAAATGTCCCAAATATACCACCACTGTGTATTAGTAAGAGTGATGCCAGCAGCCACTTTCCGTAATCCGCCATCAATTGAAAGGCGTCTCTTTTGTCTTGAGATAGCTCGGCATAGATAATCCGTGCGTATTCTTCTCGCGTAATCTTGTATGCTGGCTCAGTGTCTTGGTCGCTCAAATCCGTCTCCCTCGCCCTTGTCCGCGCCTCGGCCCGTCCCGCTACAAAGCGAACATTTCCGACTACCGAGCCGTCAAGTTAGCACAGGATTAGGCAAAGCGAGGGTGAGGTCACGCGGCGGCGTCGGGGTCCGCGGCGCGGCTCCGAGGGGAATTGCCCGCTGAGAGCCGCGACGGAAAGATTTTAACAAACTACCGTACAAAATTCCAAATCTAGAATTTTTCAGCGGTCGTGCGTTACCCGCGTTTCATTTCGCGTGGAAGGACCCGCGGTGCCAGGATGGCGGGAAATATTCGCCGAAATTTCGTCGTCGTGTGATGGGTGCGCGCCTCGGGAAATTTCACTGTGCGAAGTTTCCGAAAGCGTCAGGTCGGGCGGTAGTTTCGCCGCGCTCTGGCCGCAGCGCCAGGACGGCGGGAGAAACCATTGCCGAATGCTTCGGGAATGCCGCCCGCCCCTGCCGTCGGTTTGAAGTTTCGCACACATTGAAAGGGGGAGAGGGGGATAGCACGATAACATGATGGTAGCACAATGCTGCGTTATCGTATTATCCTTTAGTTTCAGTATGTTAATGCTTGTATAGCACAATAGCACAATAACTTCTAAAGATCGTATGGTAATATATATGGGGTGGGGGGAGATAGGCAGAGGTATACAGGAAGTAGTGCGTTGACGTGCTATTCGTGCTATCGTGCTATTATATAGTAAAATCAATGTCTTAACCACAGAACAATGCGTTTCCATTGGGCTGTGGTCGTACTATCCGTCACTTCGCGATCAGCATGGTGAGCACATTGTTTCCAAGTTTCGGCGCCTCTGTGTAGCCCTGAGCGAACGTATAGTCGTCCAATCTACCCTGCTCCCCCGCAACCCTGTAAATCGTCGGCTGGCTACCGCCTTCGTGAGGCAAATGCCGGGACGCTCGGAAAGCCTTCTCATATCCCAACTCGGCGAGCGCGGCCTGCACGGCCCTCGGGGAAGGGCGTTTCACGTCGGGAAAAAGACGGAGGGCATGCCAACCCGAAACCCAACCGCCGCGGAAGCCGGTATCCCCGGCCTCGATCGCCTCGGCAATCACCTGCGCGATCGGACCGCGCGACGCGATGATCGCCGCTTCGGTCGAGGTCGTGCGAGGCGCGCGGTTCGGGAAGTCGGCAATATCATACCGCCCCAACCACTCGGCAATGTGCTCGTAACCGCCACTCTTTACCCAGGCGAAAAGCTGGCGGAAATGCCCGCCAGCCGGAATGCCGCGGCTGGTGTAGCGGCGATCATCAGCCGTCTTGATAACCCCGCCTTCGTGGTTCGTACAGAAGAACCAGTTGAGCGTGTTTTCAAAGGTTGCGGAATCGGTATACATCGCGCGCACGTTGATCTCATCGTCGGTAATGTATTGCTTGAGTTCTTCAAGTATGTCGCGTCGGTCCGACATATTGATTTCTTCAACCTGCGCGAAAAGCACGCCGCGCATCCACCCGGTATGCGTCGCGCCCAACTCTTTCGGCCTGACCATATGCCGGTATCGTAACCCGATCGCGCGGGCGATGCATCCGCCGAGGAAGCTCTTGCCGTTGCCCTGCGGCCCGACCAGCACGGGCGCCCAGCGCGTCAGCTTGCCGGGATGCTGCACCACAAGAGCTCGCTTCCGGTGAAGGAATGCGTCTCCTGCAGCTTGCCCTCCTTGTCCTCGTAGACCTTGGACAGGGTGACGGTATGGTAGGGTCCGCTGTCGCCCTGGTTTTCCCAGACGGTGGCCTTGAGGCGGCCGTCGCGGAAGGTTTCAAGCGGTTGGTTAGACGTAGTTGGTCGGTCCATGAGAAGCTCCTTTCTCTCCTGGTTGGGTTGAAGTGATGTCAGGGTTGCCTGTCCTACTGACTTCCGGAATGAACCTCCGGTCAGTCAACTAGAATGAAACAAGAACATATCATATATACTCCTCCTTTTTCAAGATAATTCTTCAAGTGACGGCTAGCGCGCTCTTCGTCTTCTGCTTCCCGCGCGCGCCTGCTGCTGGCGAACTTTGATGAACTGCTCCTTTAGTTTGTCGGGGGGCGGTGCCGATGACGTTGGCTGGGCGTCAAGCTCATGACGCGCCGGCGCCGCGAAGGACGGGTGCGGATCGGGGAGCGTGTGCGCGGGCGGGGGCGGCGCCACTGCTGACGGCCGCTCCTCCGGTATGGTGGGGCTTGCCGCCGGGCCGGCCTGGGCCCGCGCGAATGCCTCCTTGCTTGCGGCCGTCTCCGAGATGGAGCTGCCCGGCAGGTCATGCCGCCGCTCGTGGGCAAAGGAGGTTCTGCTGATCCCGGATTGCTTCTCGCTCATGGCTCACCTCCCGATGTAGGACCACTGACCGCTCTGGTATTGCGGGTAGTTGCTGAACTCTGCCGGCACGGCTTCCGTGGTGACCGGGCGCCAGTGGGACCCGAGCCGGCCGCGGACCAGGACCCGGTCTAGCGGCGGATGGTAGGGGTTCGGGTGGTAGCGCCCGGCCATGAAGCGCTGCTCCCAGTAGGGCGCGCGGCTCGCATAGATCGCGCCCGGCAGGCCGTCGGCGAAGATGAACTGCCGGTCTCCCGCCATGTTCAGGACCTCGTCCGGCGTCTGGAGCGGCCGGCGCAGCTTGCTGTAGAGTTGCGTCTCGGCGATCAGCTGTTCGAGCTTCGGTGCTGCTGCGAAGGCGTCGTCGCCGGCAAGGACCGCCTGGAGGTGCGCGCGTGCATCAAGCTCCAGACGGGCATGATGGGCGGGGTCGGTGTAGTCGAGCGTCTCGATGCCGAGCATGTCGGAGACGCGCTTGGCACTCTCCCAATCCCGGATGCCGAAGGTGCTCTGCACGCTGGCACTCGCCGGAATGACGGATTTGGCGTTGGGACTCAGATCATCCATCTGGTTGAAGGTCTGGAAGATCGCCCACGGCCTGATGCCGATCCCGGCGCCGTAGCTGAACATCTTCGGCACCAGCTCAAAACCCTTAAGCTGCGCGCACTCGTCGAGAATCCACGTCTGGCGCGGCGCCTGGGGTTTGCGCGCCTTGTAGATCATCGCGCCGGTGAAGATGGATTTGATGACCGGCGCCCAGGTGGCGACCAGCTCGGGCGGGCACATGATGTAGAACTGCCGCGCCTGCCCGTCGTCGCAGAGGTCCTCCAGGCTGAAATCAAACGGCTCCGAGACGGCGTCGCGCAGCAGCGGATCGGAAAGACAGGCGACGGCCTTCTGGAGCTCGCCGAGGATGCCTTTGAACCCGCCGCTCGAGTCTGCACGCGCCGCGGGAATTTCGGCTTCGACGCTGCGGCAAAGTTCGATGCCGGAGGTGTGCATCTCGTAAGCCAGGTCGAGCCATTCCTTGCCGCCTTCGGCAATCGACAGGATCGCGCGGTAGAGGTCGGGCAGCGTCAGCACGCCGCGGGTCTTGACGAGAATGATGCCGATCGCCTCAGCGAAGCGGCCCGCATTCAGCTCGAAATAAACAGCGTTTGAGGAACCCGAGAGACCGATCAGCTGCGCGATGAATGCCTTCATGTCGGCGAAGAGGGTTGGGCTCGACCAGCGCAGATAATCGACCGAATTGAGCCGGTGCTGCGGCAGGCCGTGGAGGGAGAGCGGATTCCAGTAGAGGCAGTGTTTGCGATCCGATGTCTGATCGCGGGAGATTGCGGCGAGCTCCCCCTTCATGTCGAGGATCAGGAACGTCTCCGCTGCAGCGATTCCGCGGCAGATGTTGTAGGCGAGAATGTCGCGGAGCTTGCCCGAGCGCGCCCCGGCGACCATCAGCAGGCCGCCGTCGCGGTCATACCAGATGGGAGCGCCGAGGAAGAACCCGAGGAAGAGCGCCGTCACCGAGAATGCCAACATGCCGGCCGCTTCAAGATCGGCGCGGTGTGCAAAT
This sequence comes from Amaricoccus sp., assembly GCA_044223585.1. GTDB lineage: Bacteria > Pseudomonadota > Alphaproteobacteria > Rhodobacterales > Rhodobacteraceae > Amaricoccus. Next base: position 3,292 of record JBGALW010000044.1, on the reverse strand, counting down.
CGTGCAGATCCAAAGCGGTACCACTCCTTGTGTGACCACTCCATCTGCGCCTACCTCCCACGCGCCATGCGGATGACACGCATGGCAAGGGCGAGGCTCGCCGCGGAGAGGGCGAGCTTGAGTGCGGCGCGCGCGCCTGCGAAGATCAGAAGTCCCAGCAGGACCTTCCACGCCAGCATCGCGTTATCGATGTTGCGGACGGGATAGCTGCTTAAGACATGCATCCTGACCCACGGCGCGCTCGCCTCGTACGCCGCGGGCAGGACGAAGAAGGTGGCCGCCGCCGAGGTGAGGACGTTGAACATGACCCCCTCACCCTTCCGACGTGCGGCGTTCCTGCAGCGCGAGACCGATTTCCCGGCGCACGCGGTTGAGATGCCCGTAGGAGCCCCAGATCATGCAAGAGAGTTCCGATCCCCGGAGATCGCGGCTGAGAAGCTGGATTTGCCCGAGGCGGATGCCGGTCAGCAGAACTGCCCCGATGCCCGCGGCGAGGCCGATGATTTCAACCGGGAAGAGAAGGTCGCTGAAGGCGAGAGCAAACGCCGTTCCGCCGCTTGCCAGGAGGACGGCGCCGGGCAGAAGCGGTCGCCGCACCGAGATCACTGTCAGGTGCGAAAGGAGGTAGCTGTCGCGGTGCGTCTCCACGGACCTGCCCGAGACGTGCACGGAACCGAAGATCATGGCGTGCTCCCTGTGAAATTGGCGCAGATCGGCTCATCGAGCGCCTCCTGCAGTCCGGTCGTCATGTTGAAGACCTAGGGCGGCGTGTAGCCCCGCGCCGATCCGGCGTAGAACGCGAGCGCGATCATGTTCTGACGGCGATAGACGGACGCCGCGCATTCGCATTGTGATCCGGCCCCGTCCGCCGCTTGGGAGAGGGCGCGATCTTCGGCTGCGCGTTCCAGCCGCTCTGCCTCCCGGGCAACCCGCGCGCCGGGTCCGCCAAGATCAGGATTGCCAAGCTCCCGGCAAAGCCGGTTCAGCTCCGGGTGCCACACGCCGATGAGGCTGTCACAATCGGTTTCCGGCACTAGCGCATCATCGCGTTTCTTCTTCGCGATCTCGGCGTGGAACGCCTCGCTGATCCAATCGGCGCAGTCCTCCACCCAGCCGGACTTTTCAATGGTGCGGGCACCTGCGACTTGCCCGCCGATGACGCTTGCGGCGGCGTAGAGTGCGCAGCCGATGATCAGGCTTCCGGACACAGGGAGTGTCAATAGATCGAACATCGCGGCCTCCCTCAGCGACCGGCACGCGGCCGGTCGTGGCCGTTACGCCGGATAGGTTCGGCCATCGTCAGAGCCGGGTCCTCCTGCGCAAGCCGCGCGCGGTAGCCGAGGAACACGTAGAACCAGACGCTGAGCGGCAGCAGGGCATCGGCCGCGAGCACGATCAGGAAGATCGGGAGGAACTTGCCGATATATCCCAGCGTATCGGTGACGCCGGTTGTCGCGGGCAGCGCTGAACCGCGCCGGGATTCCCGGAGGCTCCAATGTCTGAGAGAATGGAGCCATGGAGACGAGGAAGACGGTGAAGCCCTATTCGGCAGAGCTGCGTGAGCGCTCGGTTCGGATGGTTCGAGCGCAGACGCATGAGCACGGCTCGGAGTGGGCGGCGATGCGCTCGGTGGCGGCGAAGGTCGGATGCACGGCCGAGACGCTGCGGCAGTGGGTTCGGCAGGCCGAGCGCGACCGGGGCGAGCGCGGCGGGCTGACCAGCGAGGAACGGGCGCGGCTGAAGGCGCTGGAGCGGGAGAACCGCGAGCTGCGTCAGGCCAACGAGATCCTGCGGAAGGCGAGCGCGTATTTTGCGGCGGCGGAGCTCGACCGCCGGTCGAAGTCATGATCGCCTTCATCGACGATCATCGCGCGGTCCACGGGGTCGAGCCGATCTGCCGCGAGCTGGCGATCGCCCCGTCGACCTACCATGCCCATGCCGCGCGCCGGGCTGACCCGTCGAAGGCGAGCGCCCGCACCCGGCGCGACGCCCTGCTTCGTGGGCATGTCCGGCGGGTCTGGGAGGAGAACTTCCGGGTCTACGGCGTGCGCAAGGTCTGGCGCCAGCTCGGCCGCGAAGGGATCGCGGTCGCGCGGTGTACGGTCGCCCGCCTGATGCGCCAGATGGGCCTTCGGGGGATTGTTCGGGGCAAATCAGTGAAGACCACGATCAGCGACACGGCGGCGCCCTGTCCGTTCGACCGGGTGAACCGGGAGTTCCGTGTTCCTGCGCCGAACCGGCTCTGGGTCTCGGACTTCACCTATGTCGCCACCTGGACGGGCTTCGCCTACGTCGCCTTCGTCATCGATGCCTATGCCCGCCGCATCGTCGGCTGGCGTGTGGCGCGGAGCATGGAAGCGAGCTTCGTCCTCGATGCCCTGGAGCAGGCGCTGCACGCACGGCAGCCGATGCGTGGCGCCGGCCTCATCCACCACAGCGATCGCGGCGTCCAGTATCTCTCGATCCGCTACACCGAGCGCCTCGCCGAGGCCGGCATCGTGCCTTCGGTCGGCAGCGTCGGCGACAGCTACGACAACGCCCTCGCCGAGACGGTGATCGGCCTGTTCAAGGCCGAGGTCATTCATCGCCGCGGACCCTGGCGCACCCGCGACGCCGTCGAGATCGCCACCCTCGAATGGGTCGACTGGTTCAACACCCGCCGCCTGCTCGAGCCGATCGGGCATATCCCGCCTGCCGAGGCCGAATACCGCTACTACGCCGAGCTGGCGGCCCGCGATGTCGCAGCGTAGGACTCAAGCAAACCTGCCTCCGGGAAACCCGGCGCGGTTCACGCTGGCGGCACCGGGCGTGTCGCCTCAACGCTTGCGACCAGGCTGCGGAGCTGTTGCGCGTAGCCGCGGCGAAGATCATCTACCGGCTGGCTTGATCCGCCGCCGCTCCCAAGCTCTTCGGCAAAAGAGGCGACGGAGGCGACGGGGTTCGTCTCGGCCAGCATCGCCGCGCTCTGCGTGACATGCATCGCAAGGTCGCTCGCCCGCGCACGCCGCTCGCCGGTCGACAGGGCATCGTCCGAGAGCATGTCGTGATAGGACGTCTGCAGCCGGTTCATGTCCGCGAAGATGGCTGCCCGGAGTTCGGCCCCCTTCTCAAGAGCGGTCACGATGGCTTCAGCCCGCTGACGCTCGCTGGCAAGCGCCACCACGACAGCGGCGGTCCGTCGAGCGATACAGCATAGTCAAGAGAGCCTGAGGACGCTCGCTAAGCGCTACGGCATCAATCCGAAGACCGTGGCGAAATGGAGGAAGCGGACCTCAACAACCGACCGCAAGAC
>JBGALW010000303.1:0-2833 GCA_044223585.1 Amaricoccus sp. | reverse complement strand
ACGTGCCCGACAATACCCCGGCCGAGGATCCGGTGATCGACGACCCGGTCGAGATTCCGAACCCGGAGGAGATGGCCGCCGACGCCGCCGCGACCGGCTTCGAGGCCGTCGTACCGGACGAGACGCCGGCCGCGCCCGAGGCCGCCGAGGCCGGTCCGGCACCGGATGCCGGGGAAGAGGCGCCGGTGGAAATGGAGACGGTGCTTCTCTTTACCCGCGCGCCGCGCCGCCGGCCGGAGCGGCCGCAGCAGGAGCGGCGCGACCGCAGGCCGCGCGACGAGAACCGGGCCAAGACGGCGAAGCCGGTGCGCAACCCGGACGAAAAGCGCCCCGAGCAGCGCCGTCCGGACGAGCCCGGCCGCAAGGGCGGCAAGCGGCCCGAGCGCGAGGGCCGGCCCGAGAAGCCGGCGGCGCAGGCGCGCCCGCCCCGCCCGGAAAAGCCGATCGACCCGGACAATCCGTTCGCCGCCCTGATGGCGCTGAAGCTCCGCAACTGACCGGATGACGGTCGAGCAGCGCCCGACGATCCGGCTCGACAAGTGGCTCTGGCACGCGCGCTTCGCCAAGTCGCGCGGCCTCGCCGCGAAGATGATCGAGGCGGGGGCGGTGCGAGTGAACGCGAGCCGGGTGGTGAAGCCGGCCACGCCGGTGCGGGTCGGTGACGGACTCAGCTTCGCGCTCGCCGGTCAGGTGCGCGCCCTGCGCATCCTCGGCCTCGGCCTCCGCCGCGGCCCGGCGCCCGAGGCCCGGCAACTCTACGAGGAACTTGGCCCGGCAACGCTCGTGCCCGACACCGCCCTTGAACCCGTGCGGCAGGCTGATAAATAGCCCCCAGCGGAGTGTGACAGGCTTTGCGGAACCGAGGATTGATCTCAGGCGGTATCCGATGACGTATGTGGTGACCGAAAACTGCATTGCCTGCAAGTATACAGACTGCGTCGAAGTCTGCCCCGTGGACTGCTTCTACGAGGGGGAAAACATGCTGGTGATTCACCCCGACGAATGCATCGACTGCGGCGTGTGCGAACCCGAGTGCCCGGCCGACGCCATCCGCCCCGACACCGAGCCGGACATGGAAAGCTGGGTGGAGTTCAACCGGAAGTACTCGGAGGCCTGGCCCGTACTCGTCACCCGCCGAGATCCGCTGCCGGAGGCCGAGGAACGCGACGGCGAGGCCGGCAAGATGGAGAAATACTTCTCCGAGGCGGCCGGAGAAGGCGGCTGACGCCGGCCGAGGGGGAGCGGGCGGACGGCCGGGGTGGTTGAAAACGTTTGGACGCACCTCCAGATGTGCCCTAAGGCACGCTCGGACTTCCAAACCGTGGGATTCTCTGGTATGCAGGGGGTCCAATGTGGTCCGGGAACAAGGCCGAGGAAACTGGCCGTATAAGTGACATGCACCGATGCGTTTCCTGAACGGGTTGTCGACATAGACGACCCGAAGGCAACGCGTCGGCTCGCGGCGGGATGCTCCCGTCGGCAGCAAGAAGGAAATGACGCGCAACATGACGAAGACCAAGAAGGCGACGGAGTTCCGTCCGAACGATTTTGTTGTTTATCCCGCCCACGGAGTCGGACGCATCATCTCCATCGACGAACAGGAAGTCGCGGGCCTGCGGCTGGAAATGTTCGTGATCTCCTTCGAGAAGGACAAGATGACGCTGCGTGTGCCGATCGCCAAGGCGACCTCCGTCGGCATGCGGCCGCTGTCGTCCGCCGACATCGTCGAGCGTGCGCTTGAGACGCTGAAGGGCCGCGCCCGGGTCAAGCGCGCCATGTGGTCGCGCCGCGCCCAGGAATACGAGCAGAAGATCAACTCCGGCGACCTGATCTCGATCGCCGAGGTGGTGCGCGACCTGCATCGCAACGACGACCAGCGCGAGCAGTCCTATTCCGAGCGGCAGCTCTACGAGGCGGCGCTGGAGCGGCTGACCCGCGAGGTCGCCGCGGTGAACGGCATCGAGGAACTGAAGGCCCAGCAGACGGTCGATCAGGTACTCGGCGGCCGCGTCGCGGCCTGAGCCTCGGCACTCCGGCGGCTTGGGCCGGGGTCAGAACAGCACGAGTTGATTCTCCATGATGCGGGCGGGTTCGCCCGCATCGACGCCGCAGGCTCCGGGTTCCCGGTCAGCGGCAGGGTCCTAACGGAAAGTGAAAGCCCGCCGGGCGCTTCGCCGCTTCGCCGCCCCGGCGGCGCTTGAAGCGGCGGGCGAATGCGGGCAGATGACCGGCGATGACTCCGGGCGCCCGTCTCTCCGCCGCGATCGACCTCCTCGACCCCATCCTGGCGGGAGAGCCGGCGGAGCGTGCGCTGACCCGCTGGGCCCGCGCCAGCCGGTTTGCCGGGTCCAAGGACCGGGCCGCGGTGCGCGACCTCGTGTTCGACGCGCTGCGCTGCCGCCGCTCGCTCGGCTGGCAGGGTGGCGGCGACAGCGGCCGGGCGCTGATCCTCGCCCAGCAGGCTGCCGACCCGGCGGGCCTCGCGCTCTTTACCGGCGAGGGCTTCGACCCGGCGCCGGTGACGGACGCGGAGCGCGCCAGCCTTGCCCGCGGCCTCGACGGCGCCCCCGATCCCGTCAGGCTCGACATTCCGGATTTTCTGGAGACGGAGCTGCGGGCATCGCTGGGGCCTGACTACCTGCCGATCCTCGGCGCGATGCAGGCGCGGGCGCCGGTCGATCTCCGGGTCAACACGCTCAAGACCAATGCCGACGCGGCGACCGTGGTGCTGGCGCGCGACGGGGTGCTGGTCGAGCGGCACCCGCTGGCGCGCACCGTGCTGCGGGTGGTGGCGAATCCCCGGTCGGTGGCGGCGAGCCGGGCCTATACGCAG
>JBGALW010000302.1:0-2886 GCA_044223585.1 Amaricoccus sp. | reverse complement strand
GCCTTTCCGCGCTGCTCGCCGACATCAGCCCGGTGGAAACCTTGCCGGCGCCCGGCGCCGTGCCCGCGCCGTCACCGGATACGTCCATCGCGATCGACCGGATCCGGCCGAACCCGCACCAGCCGCGCCGGGACTTCGACGAGAAGGATCTCCAGGACCTCGCGGCCTCGATCCGCGAGAAGGGGGTGATCCAGCCCCTGATCCTGCGCCCGCATCCGCACGACGCGAGCCAGTACGAGATCGTCGCAGGCGAACGCCGCTGGCGCGCGGCGCAGATCGCCGGCATCCACGACCTGCCCGCGCTGATCCGCGACCTCAACGACACCGAGGTGCTCGAGCTCGCGATCATCGAGAACATCCAGCGCGCCGACCTCAATCCTCTGGAGGAAGCCCGCGGCTATCGCCAGCTGATGGACCGCTTCGGCCACACCCAGGAACGTCTCGCCGAGGCGCTCGGCAAGAGCCGCAGTCACATCGCGAACCTGCTCCGCCTCCTGACCCTGCCGGAGCCGGTGCTGGAGATGGTCCGCGCCGGCAAGCTGACCGCCGGTCACGCCCGGGCGCTCATCACCGCGGCAAATCCCGAGGCGCTCGCCCGGCAGGTCATCGACCGCGATCTCTCCGTCCGCCAGACCGAGCAGCTCGCCCGGACCAGCACCACCGCCGAGCCGCGCACCCAGCCGCGTCCCCTAACGAAGGATGCCGACACCCGCGCGCTGGAGGCCGACCTCACGGCCAGCCTGCGGCTGAAGGTCAGCATCGACCACAAGCCCGGCGCCCAGTCAGGCGAGCTGCGGATCCGCTACACCAACCTCGAGGAACTCGACGGCCTCTGCCAGATGCTCGGCCGCTAGCCGTTGTCGTTCAGCAGCCGGTCGAGCACGGCATTCAGCACCGGCCGTCCGTTCTGCGTGGCACGGAGCGTGTCGCCATCCACGGCAACAAGCCCGAGTGCTGACAGTTCTTCCAGAGCCCGGGCAGACAAGGGCCGGCCGGCCAGCCGGCCGTAACGCCCGAGCGAAACGCCTTCAGCCAGCCGCAGCCCGGTCAGCATCATCTCGACAGCCTGCTCCTCCGCCGGAACCGCCGCGCGGCCGATGATCCCGTCCCCACCAGCCTCGACGCTCGAGAGCCAGGTCTCCGGCGCCCGTGCCGCCTCCGTCGCGATCCGGCTGTCCCCTTCGGACAGACGCCCATGCGCCCCAGGCCCGACTCCGGCATAGTCGCCATACCGCCAGTAGACGAGGTTGTGCCGCGACTCGGCCCCCGGCCGCGCATGGTTGGAAATCTCGTAGCCTGGCATCCCGGCAGCGGCGCAGGCCTCCTGCGTCTCCAGGTACATCGCCGCGGCCGTCTCCCCGTCGGGCAGGCCCCGCAGCCGGCCGAGCGCCGCCAGCGCACCGAACCGCGTGCCGTCCTCGATCGTCAGCTGGTAGAGCGACAGGTGATCCACCGCCATGGCCATCGCCCGTTCCAGCTCCGCCCGCCATGCCGCCGGCGTCTGCCCCTGCCGCGCATAGATCAGATCGAAGCTCACCCGCGAAAAGATCGCCCGCGCGATGTCGAACGCCGCCACCGCCTCGGCCACCGAATGCATCCGCCCGAGCGCCCGCAGGTCGGCATCATGCAATGCCTGGATTCCCATCGAAAGCCGGTTGACCCCGGCGTCGCGATAGCCGCGAAACCGCCCGGCTTCGACCGACGTCGGGTTCGCTTCCAGCGTGACCTCGAGGTCATCGGCCATCGGCCATGCCGCACGGATTGCCTCGAGCACCGCCGCCACGGTCTCCGGCGGCATCAGGCTCGGCGTGCCGCCGCCGAAGAACACGCTGTCGACCCGCCGCCCCGGCGTCTCGCGCGCGGCCCGCCGGACGGCCGCAACCAGCGCCAGCCGCCAGCGGACCTGATCGACCCCGGTCCGGACGTGGCTGTTGAAGTCGCAGTAGGGGCACTTCGCGGCGCAGAACGGCCAGTGGACGTAGACGCCGAACCCGCCGGCCCGCCAGTCCTCCGGGGCGGCGGCGCCGTCAGGCAAGGCAGCCGGCCACCAGCGCCTCGAAGGCCCGGGCGCGGTGGCTCATGCGGTTCTTCTCCCAGCGGTCTATCTGACCGAAGGTCAGCGTCTGCCCCGCCGGCAGGAACATCGGGTCATAGCCATGGCCCTTCGTCCCCCGCATCGGCCAGACGCACTCGCCCTCGACCCGGCCCGCGAACACCTCGTCGTGACCGTCCGGCCAGGCCAGGACCAGCGTGCAGCAGAAGCGCGCCGTCCGGGGGTAGGGCGCCTTCGCGGCCTCCAGCGCATTCCAGGTCCGCGTCATCGCCAGAACGAAGTCGCGACCCGAGGGCGTTTCCGCCCAGTCCGCGGTATGAACACCCGGCGCGCCGCCGAGGCCATCGACCTCGATCCCGGAATCGTCTGCCAGCGCCGGCAGCCCGCTCGCCCGCGCCGCTGCGTGCGCCTTGATCCGGGCATTGCCGACGAAGGTCTCCTCGGTTTCCGCCGGTTCCGGCAGCCCGAGGGTCTTCGCCGACACCACCTCGAGCGAGAAGGGCGCGAGCAGCGCCGCGATCTCCTCCAGCTTGCCCTGGTTGTGGGTCGCGGCAACCAGCCGCCCGCCCGCGAGGCGCCGTGTCCCGGTCACGTGACCGCCGCCTTCTGGGCCGCGACCAACGCCGCCGTGCCCTGCTCGGCGAGGTCGAGGAGCGAATCGAACTCGGCCCGGCTGAAGGTCGCGCCCTCGGCGCTGCCCTGCACCTCGATCAGCCCGCCCTCGCCGGTCATCACGAAGTTGGCGTCGGTCCCCGCGACGCTGTCCTCGGCATAGTCGAGGTCGAGCACCGGCTGCCCGCCATAGATGCCGCAGCTGACCGCCGCCACATGCG
>JBGALW010000301.1:0-2897 GCA_044223585.1 Amaricoccus sp. | reverse complement strand
CCCGCTATGCCCGCGCCCGGCATCCGGGGATGCTGGCGCGGGTCGCTGGAATCGACGCGCTGAATCGCGCAGCGATGGCCGAGGCGCAGCCGCTGCGCGACCTGCGGCGGGCCGGGCTCGGGCTGCTGCACGCGGTGCCGCCGCTGCGCCACGCGGCGATGCGGCTGGGCCTCGGGGCGGGGCTGGTCAGGCTTCCTTAACCTTGCGGCAAGGAAGGCCCCGCCGGCTAAGGCGGGTTTAACCCGTGGCGGCAAGACTGCGGCCGATCAACGGGGGCCTTCAGCTCATGGAAAGTGTTCCGTCTCTGGTTGCGGTCGATCTTGGCGATACCGAAAGGCTTTCGCCCGGCGCGCGCACGGTTGCCCGCACGCTGCGGCGGCAGGCGCTTTCCCCGACGGTCATCGGCCTCGTCGCCCTGACCCTCGACAGCTTCGCACTCGGCCTCGGGCTCTGGGTCGCCGGCTATCTTTCGGCCGGCGCCGGCTTCGACGCGGGACCCGCGGCGCTGGAGGCGGCGGCGACGGCGCTGGGCATCGGGGTGGCGCTGTGGGTGACGGGCGGCTACCGGCTCGCCATCCTGCGGCGGCCCCATGCCGGGCTGGTGGCGGTGGCCCTGCTGTCCGGACTTGCCGGCCTCTGGTTTGGCAATCCGGTCGCGCTGCTGACGGTTGCCGCCTTCCTGCTGCCGTCGCGGCTGCTCGGCTCGGCGCTGGCGGGCGTCGCGCTCGACTTCGGCGTCACCGAGCGGCGGGCGGTGCTGGTCGGCGGCGGGCCGCGCGGCGCGGACGTGATCGCCTCGCTGGCCGCGGCGCCGGGCAACGACATCCGGATCTGCGGCATCTTCGACGACCGCGACGACGACCGCTCGCCGCCGGTGGTGAGTGGGGTGCCGAAGCTCGGCTCGCTCGACTCGCTGATCGCCTTCGCGCGCACCGCCGAGATCGACATGCTGATCGTGACGCTGCCGCTGTCGGCGGAGAAGCGGATTCGGGCGATCCTGAAGGCGGTGGAAGTGCTGCCGATCGACGTCCGCCTGTCGGATTTCAGCGGTCCCGACTTCCGGCGGCGGCCGGGGCAGGGGATGGCGATTGGCGGAGGATTGATTTCGGTCCTGTCGCGGCCGCTGCGCTATCGCGACCGCACGGTGAAGCGGGCGGTCGACGTCGTCGGCGCGCTCGTGGCGCTGGTGCTGCTGTCGCCCGTGCTGATCGCCACCGCGGTCGCGATCCGGCTCGACTCGCCCGGCTCGATCCTGTTCCGCCAGCCGCGCCACGGCTACAACCATCGGCCGGTCGACGTGTGGAAGTTCCGCTCGATGTATGCCGCGGACTGCGATCCGGCGGCGCGGCAGATCGTCACCAAGGGCGATCCGCGGGTCACGCGGGTCGGGCGGTTCATCCGGCGGACCTCGATCGACGAGCTGCCGCAGCTCTTCAACGTGCTGACCGGCGAGCTGTCGCTGGTCGGGCCGCGGCCGCACGCGCTGGCCGCCGTCTCCAGCCGGCAGCAGGCGTTCGAGGCGATCGTCGACGGCTACGCCGCGCGGCACCGCGTCCGGCCGGGCATCACCGGCTGGGCGCAGGTCAACGGCTGGCGCGGCGAGATCGACGACCCGGAGGCGCTGAAGCAGCGGGTCGAACACGACCTCTACTACATCGAGAACTGGTCGCTGGCGCTCGATCTCTACATCCTGGCGATCACCCCGCTGCGCCTGCTGGATACGCGCCATGCGTATTGAGGCCCGCGCATTTTCGGTTCCGGTCCCGGGTTCCTGCCGCTAGTGTCGCGGCCGGCCATTAACCAGTGTGAGGGTACATGACGCATACGGTGCTCGCGACCGGCGGGGCGGGTTTCATCGGGTCGCATGTGGTGGCGGAGCTGCTGGCGAGCGGCCACCGGGTGGTGATCCTCGACGATTTCTCCAACGCCGACCATGACGTGATGCGCCGGCTCGCGGTCATCGGGCCGGGCGAGCCGGAGCTCGTCGAGGGCGACGTCGCCGACGACGCGGTGCTCGACGGCCTGTTTTCCCGCTATCCGATCGACGCGGTGGTGCATCTTGCCGGCCTGAAGGCGGTCGGCGAGTCGGTCTCCGAGCCGCTGCGCTATTTCACAGTCAATGTCGGCGGCGCGCTGGCGCTGTTCCGGGCGATGCTGCGGCATGACGTGCGGAAGCTGGTGTTTTCCTCCTCGGCGACCGTCTACGGCGTGCCGGAGAAGAACCCGATCGACGAGGCGGCGCCGCTCGGGGTGACGAACCCCTATGGCCGGACCAAGCTGATGATCGAGCAGATCATCGACGACCTCGTGGCCGCGGAGCCGGGCTTTGCCTCGGTGTCGCTGCGCTATTTCAACCCGGTGGGCGCGCACAAGTCGGGGCTGATCGGCGAGAGCCCGAAGGGGATCCCGAACAACCTCTTTCCCTACATCGCGCAGACCGCCGCGGGCGTGCGCGACCGGCTGCGGGTGTTCGGCAACGACTATCCGACTCCGGACGGCACCGGGGTACGGGACTACATCCACGTGCTCGACCTGGCGCGGGGGCATCTCGCGGCGATCGATTTCCTGCTGGCGGGCGAGGGGCGGGGCGCGAACCTGCCGATCAACCTCGGGTGCGGGCGGGGGTACAGCGTGCTGGAGTCGCTCGCCGCCTTCTCGACCGCGGTCGGGCGGGAGATCCCGTACGAGATCGTCGCGCGGCGGCCGGGGGACGTCGCGGAATGCGTCGCCGACCCGAGCCGTGCCGCGGCGCTGCTCGGCTGGAAGGCGGAGCGGGGGATCGAGGAGATGTGCGCCGATCACTGGGCGTACCAGAACCGCCGGTCAAACTGAGGGCGTTGGCCTTCGGATGAAAGCCCCGGGTCCGGCCGGGAAGATCTCCTGTGCAGATGTCCCCG
>JBGALW010000043.1:19738-23423 GCA_044223585.1 Amaricoccus sp. | reverse complement strand
AGGGGGCGCCGTCCGGTGCCCTCCTGACTTGACGCGCCGGACGCTTGCTGGTCCGAAGGGCGGCGGCACTCCCCGCGTAGTGCCCATCGCGCCAAGATCGGGAAGGTCCCAGCCAGATGAACCTACGCCGCGCCGAGGTGCTCGAGGGCGGGCTGCTGCTTCTCGCCCTCATGGGCCTCGTCGCCGGGCTCTCGCTGCACGTGATGGGCAGGCCGCAGGCAGCGACGCTCGCCTGGACGGTCGGCGTCCTTCCGGTGCTCGCCGCCCTTTTCCTCGAGATCGTGCTCAGCCTGCGCCGCGGCGAGGTCGGGCTCGACGTCGTCGCGGCGCTGTCGATGTCGGCGGCCCTCGTCTTCGGAGAAACCCTCGCCGCTGCGGTGGTCGCGGTGATGTACGCCGGCGGCACCGTTCTGGAGGCCTTCGCCGACGCGCGCGCCCGCCGGGAGATGACCGACCTGCTCGGCCGCACCCCGCGGGTCGCGATGCGCTACGGCGCCGGCGGGCTCGAGGAGGTGGCCATCGACCGCGTCTGCCCCGGCGACCGGCTGCTGGTCCGGCAGGGCGAAATCGTCGGCGTCGATGGCGTGGTGGCGTCGGAGACCGCGTTCGTCGATACCTCCGCGCTGACGGGCGAGCCGCTGCCGGTCCGCCTGCACCGCGGTGAGGACGCCCTCAGCGGTTCGACCAACGCCGGCGAGGCCTTCGACCTCACGGCAACGCGGTCGGCGGGCGACAGCACCTATGCCGGCATCGTCCGGCTGGTCGAGGCCGCCCAGCGCTCCAAGGCGCCTATGTCGCGGCTCGCCGACCGGTGGTCCCTCGGCTTTCTCGCCGCCACCCTCGTCCTTGCGGGTGCGGCGTGGACGCTGACCGGCGATCCGATCCGGGCGGTGGCGGTGCTGGTCGTCGCAACGCCCTGCCCGCTGATCCTCGCGGTGCCGGTCGCGCTGGTTGCGGGTCTGTCCCGCGCGACGCATTTCGGCATCCTCATCAAGGGGGCGCCGGCGCTTGAGGCGATGGCGGCGATCAGGACGCTTGTCCTCGACAAGACCGGAACCCTGACGGAGGGGCGCCCCGAAATCTTCGAGATCGAGGACTTCGGCGGCCTCGGCGAGGCAGGGATCCTGCGCTTCGGCGCCGCGCTCGACCAGGCCTCGAAACACCCGGTTGCCCAGGCGATCGTCGCCGCGGCGCGGGAGCGCGGCCTCGACCTGCCTCCTCCGGCCGACGGGGGGGAGACCGCCGGAGTTGGGGTCGAGGGCACCGTCGAGGGGCGGCGGGTCGCAATCGGCAGCGAGCGCTTCGTCGGCGCCGCGACCGGCGCCCCGCCGCAGCCCTCGACGCGCGCCGCCGGCGTCCTGTCGGTCGATGTTGCCATCGATGGCCGCCTTGCCGGCCGGCTCCTGATGGCCGATCCGCTGCGCGCCGAAGCGGGCGCACTGGTCGCCGGCCTGCGCGGCCACGGCATCGACCGCATCGTGCTCGCCACCGGCGACCGCGACGACGTCGCGCGGCGCGTGACGGAAGGGCTCGGGTTCGACGGCCTCCACGCCGGCCTCACGCCCGACCGGAAGGTCGAGGTGGTCCGCGAGGAACGCGCCCACGGCCCGGTGATGATGGTCGGGGACGGCGTCAACGACGCCCCGGCGCTCGCCGCCGCCGACGTCGGCGTCGCGATGGGCGCGCGCGGCGCCGCGGCCTCGGCAGAGGCGGCGGACGTCGTCCTTCTCGTCGACCGGCTCGACCGCCTGCAGGCCGGGCTCGAGGTTGCCCGCGGCGCGCGGCGGATCGCGGTCCAGAGCGTCGCCGTCGGCATCGGGCTCTCCCTGCTGGGCATGGTCGCGGCCGCGCTCGGGTGGCTGCCACCGGTCCGCGGCGCCCTCCTGCAGGAGGCGATCGACGTCGCGGTGATCCTCAACGCCCTCCGAGCCCTCGGCATCACGCCCGATCCTCAACGCCCTCCGAGCCCTCGGCATCACGCCCCCGGCCATCTCCCTGCCGTCCGAGGCCGATCGCGCCGGGACATGACCGGCGTCAGGGCGCCGGTCGGGCGGCGCTGGCCGGAAACCAGCGGCGGCCGAGCCGGAGCGCCACGGAAACGAGCAGGATCAGCACCGGAACCTCGACGAGCGGGCCGATGACCGCGGCAAAGGCGGGCTCCGAGGCGAGGCCGAAGGAGGCAATCGCGACGGCGATGGCGAGCTCGAAATTGTTCCCTGCCGCCGTAAAGGCAACGGCCGTCGTCCGGGGATAGTCCGCGTCGATCAGCCGGCCCATCCAGAAGCTGAGGCTGAACTGGATGAGGAAGTAGAGCGCCAGAGGGACGGCGATGCGGAGCGCGTCGCCCGGCAGGCTCACCACCTCGCCTCCCTTCAGGCTGAACATCGCGACGATGGTGAAGAGCAGCGCACCGAGCGTCAGCGGCGCGATCCGCGGCAGGAAGCGGCCCGCATACCAGGCCTCGCCGCGGGCGGCGACGAGGAGCCTGCGGGTGAGGAAACCCGCGGCAAAGGGGATGCCGAGGTAGATCAGCACCGCTTCGGCGATGGTGCGGAAACCGGCGTCGACGACGCTGCCCTCCAACCCGAAGAGCGGCGGCAGCACGGCGAGGAAGAACCAGGCGTAGGCTGGAAAGAACAGGATCTGGAAGATCGAGTTGAAGGCGACGAGGCCGGCGACATACTGGCCGTCGCCGCGGGCGAGCTGGTTCCAGACCAGCACCATGGCAATGCAGCGCGCCAGACCGATGAGGATCAGCCCGGTCATGTAGCCCGGCTCGTCGCGCAGGAAGATCACCGCGAGCCCGAACATCAGCACCGGCCCGATCAGCCAGTTCTGGACGAGCGACAGCGCGAGGAGGCGCCGGTCGGCAAAGACCCGCGGCAGTTCCTCGTAACGGACCTTCGCGAGCGGCGGGTACATCATCAGAACGAGGCCGACCGCAATCGGGATGTTGGTGGTGCCGACCGAGAGCGACTGGAGCGCGGCGGGAAGGCCTGGAACGAGCGTGCCGAGGGCGATCCCGAGCGCCATGGCGGCGAAGATCCAGACGGTGAGATAGCGGTCGAGGAAGCCGAGGCGGCGGAGCGGGGCGGCCATGCGTTTACTTGCCCACCCGTGCGCCCGAGGCGTCGACGACCGCCTCGCCATCCTCCTTGGCGAAAGCCGCCCGCTGCGGCGGCAGGAGGTCGAGGACGAGTTCCGACGGGCGGCAGAGACGCACGCCCATCGGGCTGACCACGATGGGGCGGTTCAGAAGGACCGGGTGCGCCCCGACGGCATCGAGCAGCGCCTCGTCGTCGAGGCTCCCGTCGCCGAGGCCGAGTTCGGCGTAGGGTGTGCCCTTCTCGCGCAGGATTGCCCGCAGCGGCACGCCGATGCGGGCGGCGAGGGCCGCCACCATTGCGCGGCTCGGCGGGGACTTCAGGTACTGGATCACGTGCGGCTCGATCCCGGCGTTGCGGATCATTGCGAGTGTGTTGCGCGAGGTGCCGCAGGCGGGGTTATGATAGATGATGACGTCCATGGGGCCTCAGCAGCACGAAAGCGCGTCGATGGCGACGGCGCAGATTTCAGGATGTCCCTGGCAGCAGTCCCGCATCAGGAAGCCGACGAGGCCGGACAGGGCGGGCAAGGCGGCGGCATAGATCACGAACCGGCCCTCGCGGCGCGAGGTGATGAGGCC
>JBGALW010000043.1:0-19699 GCA_044223585.1 Amaricoccus sp. | reverse complement strand
AAAGGAGAGGCGCGAACTGCTGGCGCCGCCGATCGCATCGCCGAGCGCCCCCGCCGCCATGCCATCGGGGCCGGCGCGCACCAGGGTGCGCACGATCCGGAGGCGTGTTTCCTGCGACAGCGCCGCGAAGGCGGCGAGGGCGGCGGGCTCGTCCATCTATTGCCTCAACGACTCAAGACCAGTTGAGATAATCCGGTCGCGGCTGCCGGATCAAGGTCCGGCGAGCGCGATGGGGCTGCGTCAGCCTAGCCTGCCGCGGCGCGCCGGGCGGTCAGCCAGAGCAGGCCCTTCTGGAGCAGGATGAACGCGAACAGCAGCAGGCCGATCACGATCTTGGTCCACCAGCTCGAGAGCGTTCCGTCGAAGGTGATGTAAGTCTGGATCAGCCCCATGATGAGCACGCCGACCAGCGTCCCGGCGACGTAGCCGCTGCCCCCGGTCAGAAGGGTTCCGCCGATCACGACGGCGGCAATGGCGTCGAGTTCCACGCCGACGGTCGCCAGCGAATAGCCCGCGGAGGTGTAGATCGCGAAGACGATGCCGGCGAGCCCGGCGAGGAAACCGGACAGCGCATAGATCGCCACCGTGGTCCGGGCGACCGGGACTCCCATCAGCCGCGCGGTGTGGACCCCGCCGCCAAGCGCGAAGACGTTGGCGCCGAAGCGGGTGCGGTGCGCGACCAGGATGCCGGCGGCGAAGGTCAGCAGCATGATCGCGCCGATCAGGGTCAGCCTCCCCTTCCCCGGCATCAGCCAGTAGAGGCTGCCCAGCGCCTGGAAGAACGGATGGCTGATCGGCACCGAGTCGATCGACAGCACATAGGCGAGGCCGCGCGCGAGGAACATGCCCGCCAGCGTCACGATGAAGGGCGGCATCTCGAGCGCATGGATGATCCCGCCCATCGCCGCCCCGAAGGCGGTCGTGAGGACGAGGAGCAGCGCAAAGACGACGAGCGGGTGCAGGCCGGTGTCGCGCAGCATCACCGCGATGAACACGCCGGAGAAGGCGATCACCGACCCGATCGACAGGTCGATGCCGCCCGAGAGGATGACGATGGTCATCCCGACGGCCGCGATCCCGAGGAAGGCGTTGTCGGTCAGCAGGTTGCCGACAACGCGGGTCGAGAGGATGTTGGGGAACTGCAGCCACGCCAGCAGGTAGGCGAGGACGAAGATTCCGATCGTGGCGAGGAGCGGCAGGTGGCGGGAGGTCATGGGCTGGTCCGCTCTTGCGGCCTCGGCTCCCGGACGCGGCGGCGGAACAGCGCGGCGGCCGGCAGGGCCTTGGGCGATTGCAGCACGAGGATCGCGAGGATGATGCAGGCCTTGATGACGAGGTTGAACTCCGGCGGGAAGCCGGAAAGCAGGATCCCGGTGTTGACCGCCTGGATCACCATCGCGCCGATCAGCGACGCGACGATCGAGAAGCGGCCGCCGAGCAGCGAGTTGCCGCCGACGACGACGGCGAGGATCGCGTCGAGCTCCAGCCACAGCCCGGCATTGTTGGCGTCGGCGCCGCGGATGTCGGCCGCGACGATCACCCCGGCGAGGGCCGCGCAGAGGCCGGAAACCGTATAGACCGCGAGGACGAGTGCCCGCGCGTTGACGCCCGCAAGCATGCTGGCGCGCAGGTTGACCCCCACCGCCTCGATCAGCAGCCCGAGCGCGGTGCGCCGGACGATGAGGGTCGCGAGCGCCGCCGCCGCGAACCAGAGGACAACCGGCGTCGGCAGTCCGGCCAGCGTGCCGCTGCCGACGAAGATCAGGCCGGGGTCGGAGAAGGTGAGAATCGTCCCGCCGGTGATGAGCTGGGCGATGCCGCGCCCGGCGACCATCAGGATCAGCGTGGCGACGATCGGCTGGATGCGCAGAACCGCGACGAGAAAGCCGTTCCAGAGGCCGCAGGCCAGCCCGGCCGCAAGCGCGGCGAGCACGGCGACCGGGGCGGCATGGCCGGAATGAACCGCGGCGGCCGCGGTCGCGCCGCAGATCGCCATCACCGCGCCGACCGACAGGTCGATGCCGCGGGTGGCGATGACCAGCGTCATGCCGATGGCAAGCAGCGCCACGGGGGCACCCCGGTTCAGGATGTCGATCGGGCTGCCGTAGAGGCGCCCGTTGGCGAAGCTGACCGAGAAGAAGCCGGGAAACACCACGCCCACCAGCGCGAGGATCGCGGCGAGCGTCAGGAGTTGCGGCAGGATGCGGCGCAGGAAGGGCGTCATCATGCCGCCCGGCCCTCCGGGCTCGCAATCGCACCGACGATGCCATCGACGGTGATCGCGTCGCCGACGAGCTCGGCGACATGGGCGCGGTCGCGGACCACGATGACCCGGTGGCTGTAGACGACGAGTTCCTCCAGCTCGGAGGAGATGACGAGCAGCGCCATGCCCTCGGCGCACAGGTGCTCGATCAGGCGGATGATCTCGGCGTGCGCTCCGACGTCGATGCCGCGGGTCGGCTCGTCGAGGATCAGGAAACGCGGGTTTGTGGCGAGCCAGCGGGCGAGGATCACCTTCTGCTGGTTGCCGCCGGAGAGAAGGCCGACCGGCTTTTCCGCGTCCGACGTGCGGATGTCGAGGCGGCGGACATACTCCTCGGTCAGCGCCGCCTGCTCGCGCCTGGGGATCGGCCGGGTCCAGCCGCGGCGGGCCTGCGCGGCCAGAATGACGTTCTCGCGCACAGACAGGTCGGCGACGATGCCGTCGCTCTTGCGATCCTCGGGGCAGAAGCCGAAACCGCGGGCGATCGCCTCGCGCGGCGTGCCGAGCGCAACCGGCTCGCCGTCGAGCGTTGCCGTGCCGCTGTCGTGCGGGGTGACGCCGAACAGGATCTCCGCCGTCTCGGTTCGCCCGGAACCGAGCAGGCCCGCCATCCCCACCGCCTCGCCGGCAGCGATGCCGAGGTCGAAGGGTGCGACCGCGCCCTTGCGGCCAAACCCCGCGAGCTTCAGGAACGGGGCGCCCGCCGGGACGCTCCGGTCGCTCACCCGGACCTCGTCGCTCAGCTCGCGGCCGAGCATCATGTTGACAAGCGCCACCCGGTCGAGGCCCGCGGTCGGCACGCTGCCGACGAGGCGGCCGTTGCGCAGGACCGTGATGCGGTCGGCGATCTCGAACACCTGGCCGAGAAAGTGCGAGATGAAGACGATGCCGAGACCGCGCGCCTTGAGGTCGCGCACGACCCGGAACAGCATTCCGACCTCGCGACTGTCGAGACTCGCCGTCGGCTCGTCGAGGATCAGCACCTTGCCGGACAGCGACACGGCGCGGGCGATGGCGACGATCTGCTGGACCGCGACGGAGTAGCTGTCGAGGCCGCGGCTGACGTCGACGTCAAGGCCATAGGGCGCGAGGATCTCCTCGGCCATCGCGCGCATGGCGCGGATCGACACGAGGCCGAAGCGGCGGGGCTGGCGGCCAAGGGTCAGGTTCTCGGCGACGGTGAGATTGGGCAGGAGGTTGACCTCCTGATAGACAGTGCCGATGCCGAGCTTCTGCGCCTCGAACGTGTCGCGCGGGTCGATCGGCGCACCGTCGAGCCGCACCTCGCCCTGGTCGCGGCGATAGGCGCCGGTCAGGCACTTGATCAGCGTCGACTTGCCGGCCCCGTTCTCGCCGAGCAGCGCGTGCACCTCTCCGCGGGCGAGGCTGAAATCGACGCCGTCGAGCGCGCGGGTGCCGGGAAAGGTCTTGACGAGGCCGCGGGCGGACAGAAGGAGCGTGTCGTCGGGCAAGGCGGAAGCTCCGCAGGCGCGAGGGCGCGCCGCCGCGGCGGGGACCACGGCGGCGCGGGTGGCGTCAGGGCCGGCTCAGTAGCCGAGATCCTTCTTCTGCTCGTACGCGGCCTGCGGATTGTCCGCCTGGGTGTAGAGCTTCGACTCGGTCTGGATCCACTTCGGCGGCACGGTGCCGTCCTTCAGGTAGGCGTCGAGCACGTCGAAGGCCGGACCGGCCATGTTGGGCGTCAGCTCCACCGTGGCGTTCGCCTCGCCCGCCTGCATGGCGAGGAAGATGTCGGGCACCGCGTCGATCGACACGACGAGGATGTCCGTGCCGGGCTTCAGGCCGGCCTCCTTGATCGCCTGGATGGCGCCGACCGCCATGTCGTCGTTATGGGAGTAGAGCGCGCAGATGTTCTTGCCGCCATCCTCGGCCTTCAGGAAGCTTTCCATCACCTCCTTGCCCTTGGCGCGGGTGAAGTCGCCGGTCTGGCTGCGCACGATCTTGATCCCCGGGGCGGCGCCGATCGCCTCCTCGAAGCCCTTTGCACGGGCAATCGCCGGCGAGGAGCCGGTGGTGCCTTCGAGCTGCACGACGTTGCAGGGCTTGTCGCCCACCGTCTTGACCAGCCAGTCGCCGGCCACCTTGCCCTCGTAGACCTGATCCGAGGTGACTGCGGTCAGGTAGAGGTCGTCCGGCGCGTCGATGGTGCGGTCGAGCAGCACGACGGGGATCTCGGCTTCCTTCGCCTCGCCGAGCACGGCGTCCCAGCCGGTGGCAACGACCGGGGCGAGCAGGATGGCGTCAACGCCCTGCGCGATGAAGGACCGGATCGCCTTGATCTGGTTTTCCTGCTTCTGCTGGGCGTCGGAGAACTTGAGGTCGATCCCCCGCTCCTTCGCCTGCTGCTGGGTCAGCGTGGTCTCCGCCGCGCGCCAGCCCGATTCCGACCCGATCTGCGAGAATCCGACGGTTTCGGCGAAGGCGGTTCCCGCGATGGCCGACGACGCGAGCAGCGCCGCCGCAAAGAGCGTCTTCTTCAGGGTCATGATAGCGGTCCTCCCATTTGGCTCGTTCTTCTGCCGATGCCAGCCGGTAACGCCTGCGGGCATCCGGTCATCCATCCCTACCACGCGCCTCGCGCGGTTTAAAGTATGATTTATTTGCTTCTATCGTATTTTTGCGCTAGCAGGTAAACTGTGGGACCGAGGCGCTGCGGGCCAGGGGGACGCGGGGCCGGCACCCTCGGCCGGAGGCTTGCGGGAATGTGGGTTTCGGCCATGATGCGCCGGATGGAAGAGACAGGCGGCCGGGCCGAGCCGGCGGACTCCCTGATCCGTGTGCCGATCGGATTGCATCCGCTGCTCGCGGTGCGCGTGCCGAAGTCGCAACACGATCATGTGCTGCGAACGCTCGGGCTCGGGATCGTCAATGGCGAATTTCCGCAGAATTCCCTGCTGCCCGGCGACGCCGACCTGCTGAAGCGGCTCGGGGTTTCGAGGACGGTGCTGCGGGAGGCCCTGAAGACCCTTTCCGCCAAGGGAATGGTCCTCGCCAAGGCCAAGACCGGAACCCGGGTGCGGGAGCGGCGGTTCTGGAACCTCTTCGACTCGGACGTCCTCTACTGGCATCTCGAATCCGGCGTCGACAGCCGGTTCCTGTTCCACCTGTCGGAAATGCGGCTGGTCTTCGAGCCCGAGGCAGCGGCGCTGGCCGCCCTGCGGCGGACCGATGCGCATCTGGCGGAACTCGCCCGGTGGGCGGACGTCATGGAAGCCTCGCGGTCGGCCCCGTCCGACTTCGTCGAGGGCGACCTGCAACTGCATCTCGCCATCGCCGAAGCCTCCGGCAACCCGATGATGCGCTCGATCGGCGCGCTGATCGAAGTGGCGCTCGCCATGACCTTCGCAATCAGCTCGCCGATCCCGAATAGCGAACGCCACGCCGAGGCGGTGGCAAATCACCGCGCGGTGGTCGATGCCATCGCCGCGCGCGACCCCGACGCCGCCCGCGCCGCGATGCGGGTGGTGATCCGCCTGGGCCTCGACCGGGCGACCGCGAGCGGACGGCTCGGCGTGGACACGCCGCGTTAGGCCGCGCTGCCGGCCAACGCCGCCGCGCGCCCCGGCGGCGTGAAGCGGCGGAGGCGCAGGGCGTTGCCGAGGACGAAGACCGAGGAGAGCGCCATGGCGCCTGCGGCCAGCACCGGTGACAGCATGACGCCCCAGGCCGGGTAGAAGACGCCGGCGGCGAGCGGGATCAAGGCGACATTGTAGGCGAATGCCCAGAACAGGTTCTGGTGGATGTTGGCGATGACCGCGCGCGACATCGCGACGGCGTCGGCCACGCCACCGAGGTCACCCGACATCAGCACGACGTCCGCCGCCTCGATCGCCACGTCCGTGCCGGCGCCGATGGCGATTCCGACGTCGGCCGCTGCAAGCGCCGGGGCGTCGTTGATGCCGTCGCCCACGAAGGCCGTCGCGCCCAGTGCGTCCCGCAGCCGGCGAAGCGCCGCCACCTTGCCCTCGGGTAGCAGCTCCGCCTCCACCGCGTCGATCCCGAGGCCTCCGGCGACTGCGGCCGCCGTGACGCGGTTGTCGCCGGTCAGCATCGCGACGGTGACGCCAAGTTCCCGGAGCGCTGCGACCGCTGCGGGGGAGCCGGGCTTCACCGGGTCCGTAACGCCGAAAAGCCCGGCGAGTTGGCCGTCGATCGCGGCATAGAGCGGCGTTCCGCCCTGGCCGGCGATCCGGGCGGCAGCTTCGGCCAGCGGCGCGGTGTCGATGCCGAGGCTGACCATGTGACGGTCGGCGCCGACCTCCACCTGGCGGCCATCGACGCGGCCGCCGATGCCGAAGCCGGGCACGGCGGCGACGCCGGTCGCTGACGGCAGCGGGCCGGGTACCGCAGCCGCGATGGCGCGGGCGATCGGGTGCTCGGATCGGGATTCCACCGCCGCGACGAGGGGCAGCACATCGTCGGCGGCAAAGCCCGGCGCCGGCACGAGGTCGGTCAGTGTCGGCTTGCCGAGGGTCAGCGTCCCGGTCTTGTCAAGCGCGACGACACGGGCATCCTTCAGCTGCTGCAGGGCCTGCCCGCCGCGGAACAGGATGCCGAGCTCGGCGGCACGGCCGGTGCCCACCATGATCGAGGTGGGCGTGGCAAGCCCCATCGCGCAGGGACAGGCGACGATCAGCACCGCGACGGCGGCGACCAGCGCATGCCCGACGTCCGGGCCGAACGCGAGCCACCCGGCGAAGGTCAACGCCGCCGCCGCCATCACCGCAGGCACGAACCAGAGGGTGACACGATCAACCGCCGCCTGGATCGGCAGCTTGCCCGCCTGGGCGGCCTCGACCAGACGGACGATCTGGGCAAGCACGGTGTCGGCGCCGACCGCGGTCGCGCGGACGGTCAGCGCCCCGCCGCCGTTGACGGTGCCGCCGGTCACGCTGGCGCCGAGCGTCTTTTCCACCGGCACCGGCTCGCCCGTCACCATCGACTCGTCGATGAAGCTCGTGCCCTCGGCGACGGTGCCGTCGACCGGCAGCCGCTCGCCGGGCCGCACCGCGACGAGGTCGCCGCGGCGCACTTCGGACACCGCCACCTCGACCGGCTGGCCGCCCCGGAGCAGGGTCGCGGTCCTTGGCTGCAGGCCGACGAGCCGGCGGATCGCGGCGCCGGTCCGGCCCTTGGCGCGCGCCTCCATCCAGCGGCCGACCAGGACGAGCGTGACGATGACCGCGGCCGCCTCGAAGTAGACCGCGACGGAACCGGCCGGCAGCAGGCCGGGCGCGAAGGTCGCAACAAGCGAGAAGGCGGTGGCCGCACCGGTGCCGACCGCAACCAGCGCGTTCATGTCGGGGGCGCCGCGCAGCAGGCTCGGCACGCCGGCGACGAAGAAGCGGCGGCCGGGACCGGCGAGGATCGCCAGCGTCAGGGCGGCCTGGATGAGCCAGCTGGCCCGCGTGCCGATGCTGGTGGCGATCAGGTGATGGAACGCCGGGACAAGATGCCCTCCCATTTCCAGCACGACCACCGGCAGCGCCAGCGCGGCGGCCGTCAACGCGGCGCGGCGCAGAGTGCGGGCCTCGTCGGCGTGGCGGTCCTGCCGCGGCTCCGTTGCGGCACTGGCAGCGCGGGCGCGGTATCCGGCGGTCGACACGGCGGCAACGAGGGCCTCGGGGTCGAGCCCGGGGGCCGCCGTGACGCTGGCGCGGCCGGTGGCGAGATTGACGCTGGCCTCCGCCACGCCGGGGACGGCGATGAGCGCACGTTCGACCCGGCCGACGCAGGAGGCGCAGCTCATGCCGTCGATCTCGAGCGTGACGGGTTCGGTGGCGACGTGGTAGCCGGCAGCCTCGACCGCGCGGACCGCCGCCGGGATATCCGGCCGGCCCGCGAAGCGGACCTCGGCGCGCTCGGTGGCAAGGTTTACCGACGCCTCCGTCACGCCCGGAACGGCCGCAAGGGCCCGCTCCACCCGGCCGACGCAGGAGGCGCAACTCATGCCGGTTATGGTGAGGGTTGCCGCCGTGTCCTTCGCGACCTTCACATCCGCCAGCGCGTTCATTCTGCCCTCCGTCACTTGCCCGACTGAGGTGGGGCTTCCAGTAACGGGAAGGTCAAGGGGCGGAACCACGAAATGGCAGGCGCCGGCGGGGGCGAGCCCGACGGCCGGCGCCGCGCCGGATCAGGCCCGGATCAGGCCCATGTTCTCGAGCTTCAGGATCACCTGCTGTGCGCAGTAATCGACGTCGAGATTTTCGGTTTCCAGCCGGACCTCCGGCGCCCTGGGCGCCTCGTAGGGATCGGAGATGCCGGTGAATTCCTTGATCTTGCCTTCGCGCGCGAGCTTGTAGAGCCCCTTGCGGTCACGCCGCTCGCACTCCTCGATCGACGTCGCGACGTGGACCTCGACGAAGGCGCCGTAGGCCTCGACCATCTCGCGCACCGACGCCCGCGTCGCCTCGTAGGGCGCGATCGGGGCGCAGATGGCGATGCCGCCGTTCTTTGTGATCTCGGACGCGACATAGCCGATGCGGCGGATGTTGATGTCGCGGTGCTCCTTGGAGAAGCCGAGCTCGGACGACAGGTGCTTGCGGACCACGTCGCCGTCGAGGATCGTCACCGGGCGGCCGCCCATTTCCATGAGCTTGGTCAGGAGCGCGTTCGCCACGGTGGACTTGCCCGAGCCGGAGAGGCCGGTGAAGAACACGGTGAAGCCCTGCTTGGCGCGGGCCGGCTTGGAGCGGCGCAGTTCTTCGACGACACTCGGGAACGAGAACCACTCGGGGATCTCGAGGCCTTCCTGCAGGCGGCGGCGCAGTTCGGTGCCGGAGATGTCGAGGATGGTCTGGCCCTCGGCCACCTCGTCCCGCGGCTCGTACTGGGCCTTTTCCTGGACATAGACCATCTGCTTGAAGTCGACCATCTCGACCCCGATCTCGTCCTGGTGCTTGGCGAAGAGATCCTGGGCGTCGTACGGGCCGTAGAAGTCCTGGCCGAGGCTGTTCTTGCCCGGACCGGCGTGGTCACGGCCGACGATCATGTGGCTGCAGCCGTGGTTGCGGCGGATGATGCCGTGCCAGACCGCCTCGCGCGGGCCGCCCATACGCATCGCGAGATTGAGAAGCGACAGGGTGGTGGTCGCCGCGGGGTACTGGTCGAGCACCGCCTCATAGCAGCGGACGCGGGTGAAGTGGTCGATGTCCCCCGGCTTGGTCATGCCGACGACGGGATGGATGAGCAGGTTGGCCTGCGCCTCGCGGGCCGCCCGGAAGGTCAGTTCCTGGTGCGCGCGGTGCAGCGGGTTGCGGGTCTGGAACGCCACGACGCGTCGCCAGCCGAGCTTGCGGAAATAGGCGCGCAGCTCGTTCGGGGTGTTGCGGCGGGCGCGGAAGTCATAGTGGACGGGCGCCTGGATGCCGGTGACCGGACCGCCGAGATAGACCGCGCCGGCCTTGTTGTGCAGGTAGTTGACCGCCGGATGCGCGATGTCGTCGGCGCCGAAGACCTTCTCCGCCTCCAGCGCCTTGTTCGGCACCCACTTGTCGGACACCGACATGACCGCGAGGATCACGCCCTCCTGATCGCGCAGCGCGATGTCCTGGCCGGGCTCGATCTTTTCGGCGAAGGCCTCGGAGACGTCGAGGGTGATCGGCATCGGCCAGAGCGAGCCGTCGGCGAGCCGCATCGTGGCGACGACGCTGTCATAGTCCGCTTCGGTCAGGAACCCCTTCAGCGGATAGAAGCCGCCGTTCATCAGCAGCTCGAGGTCGCAGATCTGGCGCGGGGTCAGGTCCCAGGACAGGAGCTCGCCCGCCTCGACCTTGAGCCGCGCGGCGGCTTCTGGGGAAACATAGAGCTCGGGTACAGGACCGAGAACGTTGGCTGGCATCTTCTTATCCTTGGCCGCTGAGTCCACGGACAACACATTACCCTCAGGCATCCAAAAACCCCCGTCGCGTGATTCGCTCATCGGCGTGCTAACATCCGACCGGGCGGGGGTCAAAGCGTCGCGGACCGGCGAAAGGCGGGTGATGCCGCAGCGCAACAAAACTTGGCCCGGCCGCTCGGAAGGATATTGAGCGGGATTGCCCAAGGCCGGGAGCGGCCCTCAATTGACGCGACATATAACGCTCTATAAATTTATGCTATACGGCGTAACTTCTCGAAATTCTTTGGTAGTATTTCTAGTTTTACGTAGCGAAAAAACCAGCAAAGGCAAAACTCCGCTCTGTCTATGAGTTGCGCCTTTATGATCATGGCAACCATCTATGGCCATCCCGATCCGATGATGCCTGCGCACCCTATGTTGTACTAACGCTTCCGACCCAGCGCACGCGCATCGGCGGTCAAGAAGATAGATGCCGCGCGGCACGCTGTCGGGAGATGGCGGTGATGACGCGCTGCACGTCCGGCCGGCCGTCGGCGTTGCCCGGCCCCTGTGGCGGGCGGACTCGCCTATTGCATCGAGAAGTTCGACGACTCAGGCAGCGACCACGCTGATCTGACACCGGGCCGCGGGGGGCGGTGGACCTTGGCGGGCGCTTGCGGCAAGGTCCGCCGCCGGGACAAGCGGAAGGCCAACCAGATGCGGGACGCGGAGGCGGTCACCTTCGCCGGCGGCAGGCTCGACCGGGCGACGCCGCGGCGGCTGCCGGAGGCGCAGGCCGGGGAGCAGGCCGACGCGGCCGCACGCTGTCTCGCCTTCTGGCAGGGGCGGCCGCTGGTCGAAACCGTCGGCGCGCCGGAGACAGGCTCGGTCCGTCTGGGCTGGCGGCGGCTCGACGACCCGCTGTTCGCCTCTGCCGCGGAACCGCCGGTCTATCTCGGCCGTGACGGCACGGCCCCGCGGTTTGCGAGGACGATCCCGGACTGGCCCGGCGCCGGACTGGCCGACCCCTCGCAGCCCTTCCAGGCGCAGGCGCCGGTGCCGCACCCCGCCCTTCCGCCCGCCTTCGGCTTCGGCGACCTGCGCGCGGTGATGGCGGCGCTGACGCCGGAGGAGGCCGGGGCGGCGGCGGAGGCGAAGGGCGTCCTCGGCTGGCACGAGACGCACCGCTTCTGCGCGATGTGCGGCGGCCCGACGGAGCCCGGCGACGCCGGCTGGCGGCGGGTCTGCCCGGCCTGCGGCGCCCAGCATTTCCCGCGCACCGATCCGGTCGTCATCATGCTGATCCTGTCGGGCGAGGCGGTGCTGGTCGGCCGTTCGCCCGGCTGGCCACCGGGGATGTACTCGCTTCTCGCCGGCTTCATGGAGCCGGGCGAGTCGATCGAGGCCGCGGTGCGGCGCGAGGTCTTCGAGGAGGCGGGCGTCCGCGTCGGCCCGGTCGGCTACCTGGCGAGCCAGCCCTGGCCCTTTCCCTCCAGCCTGATGATCGGCTGCCGCGGAGAGGCCGAGGATCGGGCCATCACGCTCGACCCGGCGGAGCTTGAGGATGCCCGCTGGGTCAGCCGCGAGACGGCGATGGCCGCGCTCGCCGGCGACGACCCCGACCTCCGCCTCGCCCGCCGCGGCTCGATCGCCCGCTTCCTGATCGAACGCTGGCTTGCTGACACGCTTGACTAGGAAAGAGCCCCATGGTGCTGACAGCCCTTGCCTTTCTCGTCCCACCGGCAATCGCGGATTCCGTCCCCGAGGGCATGGCGCTGACCTACCATTGCCAGGGCGGCGCAACCGTCAGCGCGGCCTATCTCAATCCGCCGGGCGGCGACTCCTATGCGGTGGTGCTGCATGACGGTCATCTCTACCCGATGAAGGCCGGTCCGACCGGGTCCGGCGTGCGCTATGTCTCGCTCGATGACGCCGGGCTGGTCTGGCACACCAAGGGCGACGACGGCTTTCTCGCCCATGACGACGCCGGCGAGACGATGATGGCCGGCGACTGCACGGCGCGCTGACGACGACGGTGCGCCGGGTGGCCGCGGCAATCGGCGTCCTTGCGGCGCTGGCGCTCCTCGCCATCGGCGGCAACACGCTGTCGCGCTACGAAGGCTGGTCGGTGCGGCGGGTGACCGCGGCGGAACTGTCGGCGGAGCTCTCGCCCTATTACCGCACCGTGCTGCCACCCGGACGGGGTCCGTTCCCGACCGCCCTGCTCTACTCGGGCTGCGACGGCCCGAAGGACAATCTCGACCGCTGGGCGGCGATGCTGAGCGAGCAGGGCTGGGCCTCGGTCATCGTCGACAGCCATACGCCGCGCGGCCTCACCGACTTCGAAGCCTGGCGGCTGGTCTGCGCCGGGCAGCTGCTGATGGGGTCGGAGCGGGCGGGCGACGTGCTCGTCTCGATCGACGACGCCCGGCGGATGCCGTTCGCCGACCCGGCACGCCTGCTGCTGGTCGGCGCCTCGCATGGCGGCTGGGCGATCATGGACCTGCTCGCGCTCAACCCGCCGAGGGAGATGCCCTTCAACCTTTCCACCCTGCCGGAGGGCGCGCCCGACGATCCGCTGGCGGGAGTCGTCGGCGCGATCCTGCTCTACCCCTATTGCGGCGCGGCGAACCGCGCCCGGCCGGAGGGCTGGGCGCGGCCGCTGCCGACGCTGTTCCTCCTGTCGGAGAAGGATTCGATCGCCCCGCCGGAGGACTGCACGGCGATCGCGGCGGCGATGGCGGCACGCGGCCAGCCGGTCACGGCCATCACGCTCGCCGGCGTCGATCATGCCTGGGACCAGCAGGAACGCGCCGCTTTCAGCACGCTCCGCTTCGACGCCGCGGCCACCTCTGCAGCAATGGAGATCGCCCGCGGCTTCCTTGCAGGCCTGCCGTGATCAGGCGGCGCGGGCACGCAGTGTCGCGATGTGAAGCGTGTCGGCCTCTTGCGCCGTGCGGTGACCCGCCCGCAGCACGGCGACCGACCCCGCACCCACCGCGGCGATCGCCGGCCGGTCGCGCAGCCGGTGCACGCCCTCGGTGGCGACCGCACCGCCGGAGGCGAAGCCGGACGAGAGGAGCGCGACGGCGACGAGGGTGCGGGTGGCGATGCGGAGCATGGGGGCTGTCCTTCCGGTTGCGGCCGGCGCTGCCGGCGCTTGATGGGTTGACCAATCGCTTGGTTCTCCATGGTCGCGGCGGACGGGTGGGCGGTTCAAAAATGGTTCGAAAGCCGCGCGGGCCACGCCGCCGTCAGGGCGCGGGTCGCTTCGCGTCGTGCCGGTTTGCGCGGGCCCGCGCCCGGCGTAGAGTACCGGGATGATGGACACCTCCCGCCCCAGCCGTCCGGTCGTCGCAGTCCTCGGAGGCGGATTGTGCGGCGCCGGCACTGCCTTTCATCTTGCCCGGCGGCTGGCGCCCGGCACTGCCGAGATCGTCGTCATCGAGCCGCGCGAGGCGCTCGGCGGCGGCCTCGCCTACGCGACTGACGAGCCGGCGCACCGCATCAACGTGCCCGCCTCGAAGATGACACTGGTCAGCGACGAGCCGGACCACTTCACGGAGTGGCTGACCCGCGAGCGGGTCGCCATGTCACCCGGCACCCTGACGCCCCGCGGCGATCTCTTCCCCGAGCGGCGGATCTTCGGCCGGTATGTCGCGGCCCATCTCGCGCCGATGCTCGCCAGCGGCGCCGTCCACCATCGCCGCGCCTCCGCCGTCTCGGTGTCGCCCGCCGGGGGGCGTTACGTGATCGATCTTTCCGACGGCACCAGCCTCGCGGCCGATCTCGTCGTCCTCGCGATGACCCATCCCGAGCCGGCAGTCCCGAGGGCGCTGCGCGATCTCGCCGGCTCGGACCGGCTGGTCGCAAACCCCTATGACAACGCCCGCATCGGCGCCCTCGCCGGGACCGGGCGCCTGCTCGTCGTCGGGACCGGCCTCACCGCCGCCGACGTGGTCGCGAGCCTCGACCGCCGCGGCCACGAGGGGCACATAACCACCCTCTCCCGCCACGGCCTGCGGTCCCGCGGCCACGGCCTGCCCGCCCAGGAGAGCGAAGCCGACTTCGCGGCCGATCCGGGCCAGTCCGCCGTCGCACTCCTTCGCCGGATCCGCGCCGCCGTCGCCGAGGCGGCCGCCCGGGGCGAGAGCTGGCATGCCACCCTCAACCGCGTCCGTGACCAGGGCCCGGCGATCTGGGCGGCCCTTCCCGCGCCCGAACGGTCCCGCCTGGTGCGCCACCTCCGGTCCTTCTGGGACGTCCACCGCTTCCGCATCGCTCCCCAGGTCGAGGATGTCCTCGACGAGGCCATCCGGCGCGGGCGCCTCGATGTCGTTGCCGGCCGCCTCATGGCCGCACGGGAGACAGGGGACGGCGTCGAAGTGGTATGGCGCCCGCGCGGAGGCCACGCAACGGCGACAGCCGCCTTCGACGCGGTGGTGGTCACGACGGGGCCCGACCACGCCGCGACGCTGCGCTCGAACCCGGTGTTCCGCGCCCTCGCCGGCGCGGGCCTGCTCCGGCCCGACCCGCTCGGCCTTGGCCTCCTGACCACGGACCGCTGCCACACGGTCGGCGCGGACGGCACGCCCTCCGACACTCTTCTTGTGGTCGGGCCGCTCGCCCGCGGCGATGTCGGGGAGCTCATGGGCGTGCCGGAAGTCACCCGCCACGCGGAGCACGTGGCGCAGGTCCTCCACGCCCGGCTCGCCGGGACGGGGTGCCTGCGGGCGGACGCCGACCGGGAAGCCGGCTGACCGGGCCTCATCCCGTGCCGGCGCCTGCCAGGACCGCGCGTTACCGGCGGTCCGGGCGCTTTGTCTCCAAGAGCTCGTACCACATGGCGTTGAGCACGGCGAAGGCGGCGGCCAGCGGCAGGCCGAGGATCCAGGCGAAATACCACATGGGCTTGTCCTTTCAGTAGGCGTGGCCGTCGCCGTCGCGGATCGCCTTGGCATCCACCTTGCCCCAGAGGACGCGGTAGACCCAGGCGGTGTAGGCGAGGAT
This sequence comes from Amaricoccus sp., assembly GCA_044223585.1. Lineage (GTDB taxonomy): Bacteria > Pseudomonadota > Alphaproteobacteria > Rhodobacterales > Rhodobacteraceae > Amaricoccus. Next base: position 4,586 of record JBGALW010000043.1, on the reverse strand, counting down.
GATCGGCACGAAGATGAGGGCGGCGACGAGCATGATGAACAGCGTCATCTGGCTCGACGAGGCGTCCCAGACGGTGAGGCTGGACCGCGGGTCGGCGTTCGACGGCAGGATGAACGGGAACATCGCGAGCCCGACCGTGGCGATGATGCCCTTGATCGCTGCGGCGGTCGCGAAGAACGCAGCCCCGCCGGCCCGGGCGAGAAAAAGCACTGCGGCAACGAGCGCCCCGCCAAGGCCGACGACCGGCGCGATCAGCATCCACGGGTGGGTGGCGTAGTTCGCGAACCAGGCGCCGGCCACCACCTCGACCGTCTTGCCAAGCGGGTTCGACGGGCCGTCCGCCGGAATCGGGCTGGTGATGACGTAGCCGTGGATTCCCCAGTGCAGCCACAGCCCGCCAAGCGCGAAGAAGGCGAGCGTGGCAAGCGAAGCGGCGACGCCGACAATGCGGGCCCGCCCGGCGACCACGCCCTCGGTCTTCAGCTGAAGCCAGGCGGCGCCGTGGGCGGCGAGCATCGCGACCGAGAGGAGACCGGCGAGGAGCGCGAAGGGGTTGAGGAGCTCGAAGAGCGTGGTGCCGTCATAGGTGACCCGCAGCGCCTCGTCGAAGTGGAAGGGCACACCCTGAAGCACGTTGCCGACGGCGACGCCGAGGACGAGGGCCGGGACGAAACCGCCGACGAAGAGTGCCCAGTCCCAGGCCTCGCGCCAGCGCTCGTGGCTCCGCTTCGAGCGGTACTTGAACCCCACGGGGCGCAGGATCAGCGCGAAGAGGATCAGGAACATCGCGAGGTAGAAGCCCGAGAAGCTGACCGCGTAGAGCGGCGGCCACGCGGCGAAGATCGCGCCGCCGCCGAGGATCAGCCACACCTGGTTGCCCTCCCACACCGGGCCGACGGCGTTGATGACGACGCGCCGCTCGAGGTCGGTCTTGGCAACGAAGGGCAGCAGGATCTGGGTGCCTAGGTCGAAGCCGTCCATCACCGCAAAGCCGATGAGAAGGACGCCGAGAAGGAGCCACCAGATGATGCGGAGGATGTCGTAGTCGATGAGCGTATGCAGGATCATGGGGCGTTACTCCGCGGCGACGAGGACTTCCGGGGCGAGCGGCGCCTCCGGTTCGGTGTCGGGCTCGGGGCCCTTGCGGATGGCGCGGAGCATCAGCGTCATCTCGATGATGAAGAGGCAGGTGTAGATGGCGATGAAGCCGAGCAGCGTCGTCAGCACCATCCCGGCGCCGAGGTTCGAGACAGCCGCGGCCGTCGGCAGGACACCCTCGATGATCCACGGCTGGCGCCCGACCTCGGCGACGATCCAGCCGAGCTCGGCGGCAAGCCATGGCAGCGGGATGGCGAAGACCGCGACCTTGAGGAGCCACGGGTGCCGATCGAGGCGGCGGCGGGCCGAGAGCCAGAAGAAGGTCGCCATCAGCGCGATGAAGAAGAAGCCGAGGCCGACCATGGTGCGGAAGGCGAAGAACATCGTCGGCACATAGGGCACGGTGTCCCAGGCCGCCTTCTCGATGTCCGCGTCGGTCGCCTGCCGCGGATCCTCGACGTAGCGCATCAGCAGCATGGCGTAGCCGAGTTCGTGGCCGATCTCGGCGAATGTGTCCTTGGCGTCCTGCGGCGCGGTGGTGCCCGTGGCGGCCGAGCGGATGGTCTGCAGCGCATCGTAGGCGCGGATGCCGTCGCGGATGCGGACCTTCGCCTCGTCGACGAGATCGAAGATGCCGGGAATTTCCTGCGTCAGCGAGCGGGTGCCGATCAGGCCGAGCACCCACGGGACCTCGACGGCAAAATGCGTCTCGCGCGCCTGCTGGTCGGGGATGCCGATCAGGTTGAAGGAGGCCGGCGCCGGCTCGGTATGCCACATCGCCTCCATCGCGGCCATCTTCATCCGCTGGTGATCGGTGGTGAGATAGCCGCTCTCGTCGCCGAGGACGACGACCGAGAGCGAGGCGGCAAGACCGAACGAGGCGGCGACCGTCATCGAGCGCTTGGCGAGGTCGACGAAGCGGCGGTTCAGGAGGTACCAGGCCGAGACGCCGAGAACGAAGACCGAGGCGGTGACGTAGCCGGCCGAGACCGTGTGCACGAACTTCGCCTGCGCAACCGGGTTGAACAGCACGTCGAAGAAGTTAGTCACCTCCATCCGCATCGTCTCGGGGTTGAAGGCAGACCCGACCGGGTTCTGCATCCAGCCGTTCGCAATGAGGATCCAGAGCGCGGAGAAGTTCGAGCCGAGCGCGACGCACCAGGTGGCGGCGAGGTGCCCGACCTTCGAGAGCCGGTCCCAGCCGAAGAAGAACAGGCCGACGAACGTCGCCTCCAGGAAGAAGGCCATCAGCCCCTCGATGGCGAGCGGGGCGCCGAAAATGTCGCCGACATAATGGCTGTAGTAGCTCCAGTTCATCCCGAACTGGAACTCCATCACGATACCGGTCGCGACGCCGACGACGAAGTTGATGCCGAAGAGCGTCCCCCAGAACTTCGTCATCTGCCGCCAGATGGTCCGGCCGGTCATGACGTAGACCGTTTCCATGATGGCGATGAGGATCGATAGGCCGAGCGTCAGCGGCACGAACAGGAAATGGAAGAGCGCCGTGGTCGCGAATTGCAGTCGCGAGAGGTCAACGATGTCGAGTGTCATGCGGTATGCCTTCAGTCGGGCCGGAGACCGGCCAGCAGGGTGTCGAAAGCGGGGGTGCCGCGGCGGGCGGTGGCCGTGACCCGGCCATGGTCGAGCGCGAAGATGCGGTCGGCGAGCGCGGCCTCGCGGCGGAGGTGGGTGGCGACAACGATCGTGCGGCCCGCCGCGGCCCGGGCGAGCCGGGCGAGCAGGTCCGCCGCGGTGGCGGCGTCGAGGCCGTCGGTCGGCTCGTCGAGCAGCCAGAGCGGGCGGTCGTGGAGCAGCGCGCGGGCAAGCGCGACGCGGCGGGCCTCGCCGCCGGAGAGGCCGAGGCCGGCCTCCCCGAGCGCGGTGCCCAGCGGCAGCGCGAGGCCGGCGGTGGCGAGGGCGGCGCGGAGCGTGGCGTCGTCCGCTGCGGGCGCCGCGAGGCGGAGGTTGTCGCGCAGGCTGTCGCGGAAGAGTTCGGTCCGCTGGGTGAGCAGCGTCGAGGGGGCGGCCGCCACATGGCCAGCCTCCGGGGCGAGGGCACCGGCGGCGAGCGCCACGAGCGTGGACTTGCCACTGCCGCTCGGCCCGACGAGCGCGATCCGCTCGCCCTCCGCGGCGGCGAGGGTGACGCCGTGGACGGCCGGACGGGCGGTGCCGGGGTGACGGGCCGTGGCGCGGTCGAGCATCAGCGCGCTGCCCTCGGCGACAGGAACGACCGGGCGCACGGCAAGGTGCGGGCCGAGCCGACGGGCGGAAAGCGCCGCGCGGCCGAGGTCGAGCCCGGCGCGGCGGAGCGCGGCGAAGGGCTCGGTGGCGCCGAGCGCAACGAGGAGGACCAGCGCGGCGACGGGCGCGGAGATTGCGCCCTGCCCCGCGAATGCGGCGGCGGCGACCAGGGTGGCGGCTAGAAGCGCGCTGCCGGTCAGCGACAGCGCGAGGCCGGCGCGGGCCTCGGCGCGGTCGAGGGCGGCGTCGGCTTCGGCGAGACGGGCGTCGGTGCGGGCAAGACCGGCGCGGGCGGCCTCGAGGCGTCCCGCCATCAGGAGGTCAGTCTGGCCGTGAACCAGATCGGCGGTGCCGCCGCGCAGCGTCTCGAGCAGCACGGCCCGCCGGCGCACCGGCCGCCGGGCGGCGCGGGCCGCGAGGGCCGGGACTCCGAGGCCGATGGCAAGGAGCGCGAGCGCGGCGGCGGCGCCGATCGCCGGGTGCAGGAGGCCGAGCGCGAGCCCGAGCGCAAGGGCGGCGGCGGCGAGCGCGGCGGCCGGGACCACGCCGCGCAGGTAGAGCGAGTCGAGCGCGTCGACGTCGAGCGTCAGGCGGAACAGCAGGCGCGCGGGGCGGAAGCGCAGGGCTTCCGCGGCGCCAGGGCGGGCGAGGCCGCGGAACAGCCGGACGCGGAACGCCGCGAGGCCCGCGAGCGTGGCATCGTGGGTGGCAAGACGCTCGCCATAGCGCGCGCCGGTGCGCAGGATCGCGAGCAGGCGGATCGCGGCAGCCGGGGCGAATACGTCGAAGGCGAGGGCCGTCGCGGCGCTCGCGCCCGCAAGGCCGGTCGCGGTGATGAACCAGCCGGAGAGGCCGAGGAGCCCGGTCCCCGCGAGCACCGTGGCGGCGGCGAGGCCGAGTCCGAGGGCGAGGCGGCGGCGGTTGCCGGCGGCGAGACTCCGCAGGAGGGAGATCATGCTGCCACTTCCAGCCGGGGAGCCAGCGCAATGGTGCGGCCGAGGCGGGCGGCGAGGCGCGGGTCGTGGGTCGCGATGACAAGGGTGCGGCCGCGGCCGAGGGAGAGCAGGAGGCCGGTGATTTCGTCGGCGGTTGCAGCGTCGAGATGGGCGGTCGGCTCGTCGGCGAGGATGAGACGGGCATGCGGCGTCGCGGCGGCGCGGGCGATCGCGAGGCGCAGCGCCTCGCCGCCGGACAGGCCGAGGCCGCCCTCGCCGATAGGGGTGGCGCCACGGGCGGCCGCG
>JBGALW010000300.1:0-2948 GCA_044223585.1 Amaricoccus sp. | reverse complement strand
ATCGCCGTCACCTATTTCGAGTGGAGCGACGGCCGGCGCATGGCCCGCCTGATCCCGTGGACCCTTCTCGACAGCGAAGCCGCGGCGCGCGAGGTCTCGAAGGTGATCCGCACCCACCGCCGCGAGCTCGTCGGCGACACTTGCATCCCGTGCGCGATCGAGGAGGCCATGCAGCAGTTCGAGGACCTGCCGTTCCTGACCGACCGCAAGGTGCTCGACATCTCGGGCGACGGAGAGAGCAACCTCGGCGGCTCGGTCGACGAGGCCCGGGACAAGGCGCTGATCGCCGACATCACGATCAACGGGCTGCCGATCCAGACCTACTACGAGCCGACGCTGGCCGACTACTACGAGCAGCACGTGATCGGCGGGCCGGGCGCCTTCCTCATCGTCGCCAAGGGCTTCGAGGACTTCGGCAGGGCGATTGCGGCCAAGCTGGTCCGCGAGATCGCCGAACTCGCTCCCTCCCCCCGAAGTGGGGGAGGGCTAGGGTGGGGGGCGATGCAGCGCGCCGCAGTGCCCGAGTAGCGAGAGTTCTTTGGTGACGGTCGGGCCGGCCTAGACAACCCTCACCGTGACCCTTCCCCACGCTTCGCGGGGTGAGGGGATGCGATCAGCGGCGCTTCGCCAGCCGCTCCAGCTCGTTGGCGGCGGCCTCCAGGTTCTTCAGGGTGCGTTCCATCTCGATCCGCTGCAGCGGCGGGATCTTGTAGCTCTCGAGACCATGGCGGAGCCCGGCGGCGCGTTCGCGGAAGCGCTGGGCCTTGGCGAGGTACTGCTCGGGCCCGTCAAGCTCACGGCCGCCCTTGGTCGGCCGCTTCATCCACATCGTGCGCTTGCCGGTCATCGGCCGCCTACCTCGACATCAGGACCATCAGCATGATGGTGCCGACGGCGATCCGATACCAGCCGAAAGGCGTGAAGCCATGGCGGGAGATGAAGTCGACGACGAGGCGGACCACCGCCAGCGCCGACAGGAAGGCGACGATGAACCCGACCGCGATCAGGAGGCCGCCGTCGAAGCTCAGGTCGTGGCGATTCTTGAAGAGATCGTAGGTCGCGGCACCCAGCATGGTCGGGATCGCGAGGAAGAACGAGAACTCGGCCGCCGCCTTCCGGTCGACCCCCATCAGCAGCGCACCGAGGATCGTCGCCCCCGAGCGCGAGACGCCGGGGATCATCGCGATCACCTGGAAGAAGCCGATCTTGAGGGCGAGGAGGGGAGAGAAGTCCTCGACTCTGTGGATCGTCGCTGGCCGGGGCCGCGCCTCGATCGCGAGGATCGCCAGGCCGCCGAGGATCAGGCTCGCCGAGACCACCCAGGGCGAGAACAGCATCGACTTGATGAAGCCGTGCGCCACCGCGCCGATCACGGCGGCCGGCAGGAAGGCGATGATGATCGCGGCGGCGAACCGCCGCGCGCCGGGGTCGGAAGCAAGGCCGATCAGCACGCGCCAGAGCCGGGTGAAGTAGACCACGCAGACGGCGAGGATCGCGCCCAGCTGGATCACCACCTCGAACACCTTGCCGGGCGGTCCCTGGAAGCCCAGCAGATCGACCAGCAGGATCAGGTGGCCGGTCGAGGAAACCGGAATGAATTCGGTCAGGCCTTCGACCAGACCAAGCACGGCGGCAACGACCAGATTCCAGGTTTCCATCAGGCTCGCCAGATCACGGGAAAGGCATCGCTGTCCATGGCACCGCCGGGCGCCGGCGCGCCCGGTTGAGGCGGCGGCGACATGAAGCCGTCGCGGAGCACGTAGCGGGCGTCGTCGCCGGTGAAGCGGGCGGCGAAGGCACGCCGGCGCGTGTTCAGCGGATTGCCGGGGGCGCCATGCAGCGTCAGCGCGTGGAAGGCGATGCAGTCGCCGGGCTCGAGATCCCAGGCGAGCAGGTCGTAGGCGGTGCGGTTGCCGTCGATGTCCGGCACCTTCTCCTCACCGGTCGCGTTCGCGTGCTCGGCGGAGTCGACGAAGCGCTTCGGCGTGTACCATTTGCCCCAGCGGTGCGATCCCGCGACGTACTCGACGCAGGTCTGCCGCGGTACGGGATCGAGCGGAATCCAGAGGCTGACGAGGTCGCGACCGTCGACGAAATAGTAGGGTTGGTCGTGATGCCAGGGCGTCGGCTCCAGCGTGCCCGGCTCCTTCACTAGCACATGCTCGTGGAACAGGTTGACCTTGGCCGAGCCCATCAGGCGGGCGGCGATCGCCGCCGCCGGGGACTCGCGGAAGAAGCGCTCGTAGCACCTTGGCCGAGCCCATCAGGCGGGCGGCGATCGAAGCCGCCGGGGACTCGCGGAAGAAGCGTTCGTAGCTCGGGATGCGCCGCCAGTTGCAGTAGTCGCCGAAGAAGAGGCCCGGCTTGCCGTCGGGCGTGTAGCGCTTGGCGTAAGGCCCGGGGCTCGAGAGGTTCTCCTCGACGCCGTCGGCCAGCAGGCGGATCCAGTCGGGCGAGAAGACGCCGCGAAGCGCCACCGCGCCGTCCCGGCGATAGGCCTCGATCGTCGCGTCGTCGATCCGCATGCCTGACTTCTCGCCGATTCTCAGGCCTGCGGCAACAGCCGCCTAAACATCCCGTTTGGAACCGTTGTCGCACCCGGCGGTTCCGTTCGCGGGGGGATGTTCAAGGAGCATCCATGCCGAAAGAGACAGCATCGCAGAAGAAGACCGTCGGCCGCGTCATGCACGAATACGCGCATGGCGAGCTCGAGAGCGGACCCGGCGGCAAGGGCGGGAAGGTCAAGAGCCGGAAGCAGGCGATCGCCATCGCACTCAGCGAGGCGGGCGAGTCCAAGTACGATTCCAAGTCCGAGAAGCGCCGGAACCTGTCCCGGACCAAGTCCAAGGAAGCGCGCGGCAAGACCGCCCAGCAGGAGAAGGAAGGCAAGTCCCACGTCGGCGCCGGGGGCAACCGCGAGAGCTCTCCCGCGATGCGCCGGAAGAAGG
>JBGALW010000299.1:0-2950 GCA_044223585.1 Amaricoccus sp. | reverse complement strand
TGTCCAGGCGAGCGCGCCGAGCGCCAGCGCCAGCGCCAGCGCCCCGCGCATCTGGCGCACCGCGCGCCCGAGGCTGCCGCGCTTCCACGGCAGCACCGCGGCGACCGGCAGGATGATCGCGATCGCGATCATGAAGGGCGTGAAGGCGAGGTTGAAGAACGGCGCTCCGACCGAGACCTTGCGGCCGGCCAGCACCTCGACGAGCAGCGGCCAGACGGTGCCGACGAAGACCACCGCCGCGGCCACGACGAGGAGCAGGTTGTTGAGCACCAGCCCGCTCTCGCGGCTGACGGTCGCAAACACCGCCGCCGAGCGCAGCGTCGGCGCCCGCCAGGCATAGAGCGTCAGCGACCCGCCGATGAAGGCGCCGAGGATCAGCAGCAGGAAGACGCCGCGCTCGGGGTCGTTGGCGAAGGAATGCACCGAGGTCAGCACGCCCGAGCGGACGACGAAGGCGCCGATCAGGCTGAACGAGAAGGCGAGGATCGCGAGCAGGATCGTCCAGCTCTTCAGGGTGTCGCGCTTCTCGACCACGATCGCCGAGTGCAGCAGCGCGCAGGAGACGAGCCACGGCATGAAGGAGACGTTCTCCACCGGGTCCCAGAACCACCAGCCGCCCCAGCCGAGCTCGTAGTAGGCCCAGACCGATCCCATGGCGATGCCGATCGTGAGGAACAGCCAGGCGAGCAGCGTCCAGGGCCGCACCCAGCGCGCCCAGGCCGCGTCGACCCGCCCCTCGATCAGCGCCGCGACGGCGAAGGAATAGGCCATCGAGAGCCCGACATAACCGAGGTAGAGGAAGGGCGGATGGAAGGCGAGGCCGGGATCCTGCAGCAGCGGGTTGAGGTCGTTGCCGTCGATCGGCGGATCGGCGAGCCGGACGAACGGGTTGGAGGTGAGGAGGATGAAGGCGAGGAACGCCACCGCGATCGTCGCCTGTACCGCGAGGACGCGTGCCTTCAGCGCCGCAGGCAGGTTGCCGCCGGCCCAGGCCACCATGGCACCGAACAGGGTGAGGATGAGCATCCACAGCATCATCGACCCCTCGTGGTTTCCCCAGACGCCGGCGACCTTGTAGAGCATCGGCTTCATCGAATGCGAATTCTCGGTGACGAGGCGCACCGAGAAGTCGGAGGTGACGAAGGCCCAGGTCAGCGCGAGGAAGGCCCCGAGGATCAGCGCGAACTGCACCCCCGCTGCCGGCGCCGCGACCGCCATCCAGTCGGCCCAGCCGCGCCGCGCACCGATCATCGGCACAGTCATCTGCACGATGGCGACGAGAAAGGCGAGGATCAGCGCCAGATGCCCGAGTTCGACGATCATCGCCCCTCCCGCGGCCAGATCCGAAGGCCGGGACTATGCGGCGAAAGCCGCGGAGGCGCAATTTGCAACGGCGTGAGGGGAAGCGTGAATCGCGTGCCCGCCGGCCTCACGGCCCGCAGGCCGCCGTCGTGAACGTGCCGGCCGGGTGTTCGTAGAGCGTGGTCGCCGAGATCGGGAAGCCCAGCTTCTCGCCCGAGCCGATGGCGCAGACGAAGAAGACGTCGCAGGACCGCGCCCGCCCCGCCTGCCAGTGCGCGAGGTTGGACGTGTCGAACCGGGCGCAGGTCTCCGGCGGGGGCGGTGGCAGGGTGGCTTCGGCGAGACGGCCGAGCATCGCCCGGACCGTCGCCATCTGCCGGCCCGCCTTGGTTGCATAGTCGGCGTCGTCATAGCCCCACCAGTCCCAGCAGGCGTTGGGGTTGCCGGAGCTGACCGAGGTCTGCGGATAGAGCACGATCAGGTCGTTCGTGTCGGCCCATCGGTTGTAGCCGACCCCCTCGACCACTGCGGGGCCGACCCTCGCCGCGTTCTGCTTGCAGCCGTGGAACACCACATGCACCCGGCATCCGCCGCCCGCGCAGGCCTGCGGCACATAGGCATAGCCGGTCAGCGCCATGCCGTGCGCCGTCGGGTCGGCGAGAAACTCCGCCTGGTCGAAGGCGATCACCCGGCCGCCGGGCGTCGCCGCGGGCGGGTGCAGCGGCCCGGCGACCTGCTTCAGGATCTCGCCGGCCTGATCGTAGTCGCAGTCGTTGACGAAGTTCGGGCCGGTGACGTCGCAGGCGTTGCCCGTCGTTTCGGTCACGAAGGCATGGCCTGCCGCTTGCGAGGAGACGAAGGCGATCTGCGCCGCCGGGACTCCGGCGGCCTCGTAGAATTCGGGGACGGTGGCGACCACCGGCGGGGTGACGGTCGTGTCCCTGGTGCCGGAGTAGACGAACACCCGGTCGTCGGCGAGGTCCGCCAGCGGGTCGATTTCGCCCGCGGCGGCGCGGGCCGCGGCCCGCTCGACCAGCTTCGCGGGCGCCAGGGGCTTGAGATTGGTCTCCATGCAGCGCTGCAGCGCGAAGGTGAGCACGCCGGTCGCGCAGTCGTAGGGACCGCCCGCGACGATGCCCGCGCCCTCGACGATGCCCGAGAAGGCGACGTGGAACTGGCCGGCCATGTAGGCGCCGGACGACAGGCCGGAAACGGTCGTCCCCACGAGGGTCGCGTTCAGCGCCGGCAGGCGGTCGGCGGCATGAGAGGGGAGGGAAAGCGCCAGCGCCACGAGAACGGCGGCCGGCAGTCGGGCCGGGAACGGCATGGCAATGTCCTCTGCAAGACCTGAAACAATGGGATGCGTCGCAATACGACCATCGAACACCGGCGGCGGGCGAATCGCCAAGGAAAATCGGGTCGCGCCGCCCGACCGGTTGCCTGTCTGCCTGCCATCTGGGCAGACCGCGGCGCCGTGGCGCCGCGGCCTCAATCAGCGGTGGAGCTGCTGCCACTCCTCCAGTGCCGCGTTCCAGTCCGGATCGCCCGCCCGCGAGGCGACGGGTGCCGCGCAGATAGGGGTGGAGAAGAGCTGGGCAGCCGGGGCGGGCAGCGCGACGTCGGGCAGCGGGTCGGCCGACGCCGCGGG
>JBGALW010000042.1:10770-24069 GCA_044223585.1 Amaricoccus sp. | reverse complement strand
TCCGGGCCATCGGCGCCGAACATCCGGCGGTCCACCGCCCCGAGCAGCGCGGGTTCGTGATAGGCGGCGCGGCCGATCATCACCGCGTCGACCTCGGACGCCAGCAGGGCCTCCGCCTCGTCGAGGCTGGTGATCCCGCCGTTGATGCCGATCGAGAGCGACGGAAAGGCCGCCGCCATCCGCTGCACCAGCGGATAGTCGAGCGGCGGGATCTCCCGGTTTTCCTTCGGGCTGAGACCCTGCAACCAGGCCTTGCGGGCGTGGATCGTGACGCGGGCAACACCGGCGGCGGCGATCGTCTCGAGAAACGCCGGCAGCACCGCCTCGGGTACCTGGTCATCGACGCCGATCCGGCATTTCACCGTGACCGGCACCGGACCGGCGGCCGCGATCATCGCCGCGACGCACGCCGCAACGAGGTCGGGCGTCCGCATCAGCGCCGCCCCGAAGCATCCGGACTGCACCCGGTCGGAGGGGCAGCCGACGTTGAGGTTCACCTCGTCGAACCCCGCCGCGCAGCCGATGGCGGTCGCCGCCGCCAGCGCCTCCGGCTCCGACCCGCCGAGCTGCAACGCCAGGGGATGCTCCAGCGTGTCGTGGGCGAGCAGCCGCGCCCGGTCCCCATGCAGCAGCGCGCCGGTCGTCAGCATCTCGGTATAGAGCAGCGACCGCCGGGTGAACTGGCGGTGGAACATCCGGCAATGCCGGTCGGTCCAGTCCATCATCGGCGCTACGGACAGCCGATGGGCAGGTGGGGGCAGGCTCTCCGTCACGATTTCAATGCCTTACAACCCGTTTCTGCCTCTGCATCGCATTTGGCGAATGCGATGCCGGCCGGCAAAGGCCGGAGATATCGCGTCAGGAGGGTTCACCCAAGGCCTAAATCCCCAACGCGGGTCGTCAGTCCAGATGCGCCCGGAGAAACCTGTCGAGTTCGGTGAAATGCTCCACCACCTCCGGTGCCGGAAACGCCGTCAGATAGTCGGCGTGGGAGAAGCCCTCGTAGACATTGAGTTCCGCCTCGACACCCGCGCGGCGGAGCTTGCGGTGCATGAGCGCGGTATCGCTCAGCAGCATGTCCCGGGTGCCGGTGATGAGGTAGGTCGGCGGGAAGCCGGAGACGTCGCCATAGATCGGCGAGATCAGCGGATCCTTCGGGTCCATTTCGCCGACGTAGAGATCGATGCCACCCTCGGCGTAACCGAACCACGAGACCAGCATGCGGTCGACGCCCTCGTTGAGGAAACGGCTGTCGTTCACATGGGCCACATCGACGAGCGGCGTGCCCACCATCAGCGCGCCCGGCAGCTCGACGCCCCGTTCCTTCATCAGGAGCGCGGTGGCGAGCGCCAGGTTGCCGCCGGCCGAGGTTCCGCCGAGCGCCATCGACCCGGCGGAATGGTCGCTGAGCAGCGCCTGCCACACCGCGAAGACATCCTCGACGGCCGCGGGCGCCGGGTGATCGGGCGGCATGCGGTAATCGATCGAGATGACCGGCATCTTGAGGAAATGCGCGATCAGCAGGGCCTCGCTGGTCCCGGCGAGGCCCGCATTCTTGATGAAGGCGCCGCCGTGGATGTGAACGAAGAGCCGGCTGCGGTATTCCGGTGCGATCTCGGGAGGCGTGACCCGGTAGACGCGGACCCCGGCGATCCGGTCCTCGGCGACGTCGATATGGGCGACCTCGCTCACCTTCCGGACCAGCGCGGCCCCGGTTGCATCGCTCTTCGCAGCAAAGGCCCGCCACTCCTCGATCGTCTGCGGGCGCGCCGCGATCGCCGCGTCAACGTCGGGCTGCGGGGTCTTCGCGAGCGTGTCGCGGAACTCCGGGCTGACATGCTCGGGCAGCGGCAACTCGCGAGGGCCGATCTGCCAGGCGGTCTTGTCATCCGAACGGGCTCCGGGGCCGAGCGACAAGATCGTCGCGGCCAGAACGATCATGGTGCGCTGCATCCAGGCTCGCATTTCCGTCATCCCCCGCAAGGTCCGGTTGCGGCTCACGCTGACGCCGGAGAGACGCGGCAGCGGCTTTCCATGCGCCAGGTCCGCCCGAGCGTCCGGGTCGTCCCGGTGACCTCGACCGGAAGCTCCAGCAGGATGCGGGCGCTGGAAGTGCCGACCATGAGATCGAAGATCCCCGGCTCGACGATCCGGACGCCGTCCGCGCCGGTGAAGTTCAGCATGTCGACGGGCAGCGTCACCTCGACGCGTGCCGCCGCGCCGGGGCCGAGGCTTACCCGTCCGAAGGCCTTCAGCTCCTTGACCGGACGTACCATCGAGGCCAGCCGGTCCCGGACATAGACCTGCGGAACCGCGACCCCGGCGCGCTCGCCGGTGTTGCGGACGGTGAAGCCGAGCACGATGTCGCCAGACCCGATGTCGACCGTCTCGGTCTCGAGCCTCGGGTCCGAGAACGCGAAACTGGTGTAGGAGAGGCCGTGGCCGAAGGGATAGCGGCTGCCGAAGTGCCGGGCGATCGGCGTGCCGGAGCTCTTGAACTTGTGATTGTAGAAGTAGGGGCTGGCGCCGGCGCTCCGCGGCACCGACAGGGTAAGCCGCCCGGATGGTTCGGCCCGGCCGGTCAGCACCTCGGCGAGCGCCCGCCCCCCTTCCTGACCGCCGAAGTAGGTCATCACCTGCGCGGCGATCTTCGTCTCCAGGCCGCCGAGGGTATAGGGCCGGCCGCTCGACAGCACGACCACCACGGGCGTCCCGGTCGCCACCACCGCCTCGAGGAGGTCCTGCTGCAGGCCGGGCAGCGCGAGGGAGTCGACATCGGACCCCTCGCCGACCGTGCCGGTCTGGAAGATGCCGGAGAGGTCCCCGACGCAGACGACAGCGACCTCGGCCGCCGTCGCGCATTCCACCGCCCCCGCGATCATGTCGCGGCGGGTCGAGCAGCGTTCGGCGATGTCGAGATTGGTGTTGTCGCTCACGTCGCCGGGGAAGACCGGCGTCCCGGAGGATCGCTCGTCGAAGATGTTGCAGCCGCGGGCGTGGCTGACCTGCTCCGCGCCGAGGAGCTCCCGCAGGCCGGCCAGCGGCGTCACCACATCCGCCACCTCGTCGGTCTGGTCGGTGTTGATGAGGTGGACCGGGAAGCTGTAGTCGCCGAGCTGCGCCAGCGGGTCGTCGGCCGTCGGCCCGATGACCGCGACGCGGACGCCGGGTGCAAGCGGCAGGGTGCCGTCGTTGTCGAGGATGGTGACCGACTGACGGGCGACGGCGTGCGCGACCGCGACCGCCTCCGGGGTGCGGAGGGCCAGTTTGCCGTCGTCGGCATAGGGCCGCTCGAAGAGGCCGGTGCGGAACTTCTCGCGCAGCCCGCGCCGGACCGCCCCGTCGATGGTGGCGACATCGATCAGGCCCCGTTCAAGTGCCTCGCGCAGATGCGGTGCGCATTCGTTGCCCGGCAGTTCCACGTCGAGGCCGGCGCGGAAAGCGAGGGCCGCGGCTTCCGCCGGGCCGGCCGCCACGCCGTGGTGGGTGTAGAGCAGGCTGACGCCGATATAGTCGGCGACGATGATGCCGTCGAAACCCCAGTCGTCGCGCAGCACCTCGGTCAGCAGGCGGCGCGAGGCATGCACCGGCTCGTTGTCGATGTCGTGGTAGGCCGGCATCACCGATCCCGCGTTGCCGAGCTTCACCGCCATCTCGAACGGCAGCATGAAGTCGTCGTTGAGCTCGCGCCAGCCGATGTGGACCGGGGCGTGGTTGCGGCCGCCCTCGCTGAACGAATGACCGACATAGTGCTTCAGCGTCGCCAGCACCCCGCGGTCCGGTCCCTGCAGGCCGCGGACATAGGCGGTCGCCATGACCCCGGTCAGATAGGGATCCTCGCCGAAGGTCTCTTCCGTCCGCCCCCATCGGGCATCGCGGGCGACGTCGAGCACCGGCGCCAGCCCCTGCCGGCAGCCGATAGCGCGAAGCTCCGCCCCGATGGCGGCGCCGACCTCCTCGACGATTGCGGGGTTCCACGTCGCACCGAAGGCGAGCGGCGACGGGAACAGGGTGCCGCCGCGGGCCATCGCACCCGAGAGGCATTCCTCGTGCGCCAGCGCCGGAATGCCGAGCCGCGTCTCTTCGACGAGGAACTTCTGCAGCCTATTCAGCGCCCGGACGCCGCTGGCCGGATCGACGGCGCGGGTTCCGAGCGGCCGCGTCACCTGACCGACGCCGTCCCGCAGAAGACCAAGCACCTCGTCGGTGGCCGTCCCCCCGATGAAGCTGTCGGTGCGCATCCGGTGGTTGCCGGCCTCGTCCAGCACCAGCCAGATCGCATGCAGCTGCGCGATCTTCTCGTCGAGCGTCATCCGCGCAAGCAGATCCTCGACCCGCACCTCGACGGCATTCGCGGGATCCCTGTAGGCTTCGGTCATCGGATGTTCCTTCGATGCGCTTGGCACCCGCCGCGGCGGCTCACGGTACCCAATGCTCAACGATCGTGTTGGTGCCTCCCGTGGCATGCGGGAGACGAGTTCGCCTATCGCCGGCGCAACCGGCTACGTGGGAGGTCGCCGCGCAACCGTCGGACACGCCCCGTAGCACCGAGAGTACACCGCGCTACTCCAGCCGCTCGAGCTTGCGCAGGGTCGGGAACAGCCGCATCCAGAGCAGCGCGACGCCGACCGTGCCGAGGCCGCCGATCACCGCCGCCGGGACGGCGCCGACCAGAGCCGCGACCATGCCGCTTTCGAACTCGCCGAGCTGGTTGGAGGCGTTGATGAAGAGGAAGTTCACCGCCCCCACCCGTCCGCGCATCGCATCGGGCGTGCGCAACTGCACGAGCGACGTGCGGATCACCACGCTGACCACGTCCGCAGCGCCCATCACCACCAGGGCGACGAGCGTCAACGCAAGGTTGGTCGAAAGCGCAAAGACCAGCGTCCCGAGCCCGAAGACGATCACCGCCTGGAACATCTTCATGCCCACGCGCCGGGTGATGGCGTGCCGCGCCAGCACGGCCGTCATGGCGAGCGCACCCAGGGCCGGCGCGGCACGGAGGAAGCCGAGGCCCCACGGCCCGGTATGCAGCACGTCGCGGGCATAGATCGGCATCAGCGCGTCGGACAGCCGCGGCAGCGGCTTCTCGCCGGCCGGCGCCTCCAGCCGGATCGCCCCGTTGAGAAGGCTGCCGATCATCCAGAACGCGGCCATGATGCCGTAGGGCACCGCCGGCCCGAGGGCATAGGCAAACCCGCCGAGGGCCGGGCCGCAGATGACCGCGACCTGGAACAGGCCGGTCGAGAGGGCCGTCGCCCGCTGCAGCTGGCCCTTCGGCGCGACGCCGGTGAGGAGCGCGGCGGTCGCGGGGGACTCGAAGGCGGTGCAGACGCCGAGCAGCCCCACGACCCCATAGATCGCGTGCACCGTCAGCCAGCCCTGGGCGCTGCCGATGCAGAGGAAGGTTGCGGCAAGACCCTGTACGATCTGGCAGACCTGCACCACCCGCTGCCGGTCGTAGCGGTCGGCGGCATGGCCGGCGAAGAACACCAGCAGCGCGGTCGGCAGGAACTGGACGAGGCCGATCAGCCCGAGGTGGAAGGCGCTGCCGGTCATCGCATAGACCTGCCAGCCGAGCGCCACGGTGCCCATCTGCATCGCAAAGCGCGAGAAGCCGCGCCCGAGGAAATAGAGCAGGAAGGGTCGATGCGACAGCAACGCCTCCCGGACGCCCTGCGCCTGCACTTCAGTCATCGTCGAACAGGACCTCCGCTGCCAGCCGTACCGTCACCGGCCGCCGCCCCGCGAGCCCGGCCCGGTCGAGTGCCGCCACCATTGCCTCGGCCGCCGCGAACGACCGGTCCATCCGGGCGACGAGGTACTGGATCACCCCCGGCCCGACCGGAAGCTGCCGGTCGGAAAAGAGTTTGACGAGGACGGCGGCGAGCAGCGCGTCGTCCGGCGCCTCCAGCCGCGCCACCTCGGCCGCCGCGAGCCGGCTCCGCAGGTCGGGGAGACGGAGCGGCCAGCGCGCCGGCGCCTCGCGGCCGGTGACGAGCAGGCTGCCGCTTGCCGAGAGGCGGTTGCAGAGGTGGAACAGCACCTCCTCGCCAGCCGCCTCGAGCCCGCGGTCGGCATCCTCGACCGCCAGCGCCGCGTCCGGCGCCACGGCGCCTACGTCGAGGCCCGCGAGCGCCTCAGCCGCGACGATCTCCCCGCCCGAACGCGCGGCCCAGACGTGGACCAGGTGAGTCTTGCCCGCCCCCTGCGGCCCGGCGACCGCCAGCCGGCGCCCCGCCCAGTCCGGCCAGCGCTCCACCTGCGCGAGCGCCATCTCGTTCGACGGCGAAACATTGAAGGCCGCCCGGCCGAGCGACGGCCGGGTCGGCAGGTCGAAAACCAGCTGGCGGGGTTCCGTCATGGGTCCGGCGACCGCCCGGTATAGAGCGGACTCGCCAGATACTGGTCGATCAGGAAACGGCCGATCACGCCGAGAGGTCGAGGACGAGCTGGCGTGCCGGCGCGTCGCGGGCCACCCCGGCACGGGCGCCCGTTTCGCGCGTGCCCGTTTCGCGCGTGTTCGGGTCGCGGGCGGTCATGGCTCGGGGGGCGGGGCGCGTCCGGTGTAGAGCGGGCTCGCGAGATACTGGTCGAGGAGAAAGCGGCTGATGACGCCGAGCGCCGCCGCCACCGGCACGGCCACGAGAAGGCCGGCGAAGCCGAACAGAGCGCCGAACACCGACAGCGCCAGGATCAGCCAGACCGGATGCAGGCCGACCGACTTGCCGACGAGGTTCGGCGACAGGATGTTGCCCTCGACGAACTGGCCGAAGAAGAACACCCCGGCGACCGCAGCGACCCAGAACCACTCGCCCCAGAACTGGAACAGCGCAATGCCGATCGACAGCACCATCCCGACGATCGAGCCGATGTAGGGAATGAACGAGAGGAGGCCGGCGATCAGACCGACCAGGATGCCGAACTGCAGCCCGATCAACGCCAGCGCGATGGCGTAGAAACCGCCAAGGATCAGGCAGACGGTCAGCTGTCCCCGCACGAAGCCCGCCAGCACCGCGTCGATCTCGCGGGCGAGCCGCCGGATCGTCAGCGCATGCTCGCGCGGCAGGATGGCATTTGCCCTTTCGACCAGCCGGTCCCAGTCGAGCAGCAGATAGAAGGCGACGACCGGCGTCACGACCAGCAGGATGGCATAGTCTATCACCTTCAGCGACCCGGCGAGCACCTGGTTCGCCACCGTCATGCCGTTCTCGCGCAGCATCGTCTCGAAGCCGCTCATGTTGCGCCACAGCGGGGAATTCTCGCCGAAAAGCTCGGGATAGCGATAGGCGAGCAGCGTCATCACGCGGTTGAGGTAGTCCGGCATCGCCTCGACCAGTCCCTGCACCTGCCAGACGAGGGCCGGCACGGCGACGACGAGCAGGACGGCGCAGAGGAGGAGAACCGTCACGGCAATGATCGAGGTCGCGAGACCCCGGCCGATCCCGAGCCGTTGCAGCCGGTCGACCAGCGGATCGAGGAAGTAGGCGATCGCGGCCCCCATCAGGAACGGCAGCAGCGTGGCACCGAGCAGCCACAGGACCAGCACCAGGACCGCGAGCGCAATGCCCCAGATCTGAACCTGTCGCCTCGGGGTGATTGCCATGCCGACTCCGTGACTTCGCGCCCCCGACCTCTGCCGCAGCCCGCCGGAGGAGGCAAGGCGGCGGAAGGAGCCCTCAGACGAACTGTTCCCGGATCAGCCGCTCCTCGAGGCCATGGCCGCGGTCGAACAGGATCCGGTGCTCGATGTCGGGAACGCTTTCGACCTCGATCCGCTCCGGCCGGCGCACTTCGCGCGAGTCGGCAACGGCGGAGACCGGGCGCTTGGCGGCTTCCAGTACCTCGAACGTCACCCGCGCCGCCTTCGGCAGCAGGGCGCCACGCCAGCGCCGCGGCCGGAAGGCGGCCATCGGCGTCAGCGCCAGCACCGCCGCTCCGATCGGCAGGATCGGACCATGGGCGGAATAGTTGTAGGCCGTCGAACCCGCCGGCGTGGAGACGAGCGCCCCGTCGGCGACAAGCTCGGCCAGCCGCTCGCGCCCGTCGACGAGGATGCGCAACTTCGCGGCCTGCGGCCCGGCGCGCAGGATCGACACCTCGTTGATCGCCAGCGCCTCGACTTCCGTCCCGTCCGCGTTGCGCGCCCGCATCCGGAGCGGGTTGATGACCGCCGCCTCCGCCGCCGCCAGCCGCTCGTGCAGGCGCTCCTCGGAATAGGTGTTCATCAGGAAGCCGACGGTGCCGCGGTTCATGCCGTAGACCGGCAACCCGTGGCGCCCGGAGTCATGCAGCGTCGCCAGCATCAGCCCGTCGCCGCCGAGCGCGACGATCACGTCGGCCTCGGCCAAGGGCGTCTGCCCGTGGCGGTGGATCAGCCGCTCGCGCGCCTCCGTCGCGATCGGCACCCCGCTCGCGACGAAATGGATCCGTTGCATGTCCAAGATGTCAGGCCGCCCTAACCGCCTCCGGATCCCCACTTTCCCCCGACTGGGCCGCAACCGCAAGCCCGGGTGCGCCGGCCGCGCCGGCAGTGGTTACCCTTGCGTCGCTCACGGGGTTTTCTCTCCCGTCGCTTTCGTGATATTCGGCCCGCGATCGCGCCCCGTTTCCTCCGGGCGCCCCGTGGAGTCCGCCCCCCATGAAAGATGGCCTTCCCGCCGCCGGCTTCTTTTCCGAAACGCTCGCCGCGCGCGATCCGGAGATCTTCGGGGCGATCGGCAAGGAACTCGGCCGCCAGCGCGACGAGATCGAGCTGATCGCCTCCGAGAACATCGTCTCCCGCGCCGTGCTGGAGGCGCAGGGCTCGGTGATGACCAACAAGTACGCCGAGGGCTATCCGGGCCGGCGCTACTATGGCGGCTGCCAGTTCGTCGACATCGCCGAGAACCTCGCCATCGAGCGGGCGTGCAGGCTCTTCAGCGCGTCCTTCGCCAACGTGCAGGCGAACTCCGGCAGCCAGGCGAACCAGTCGGTGTTCCTCGCCCTGCTGCAGCCGGGCGACACCTTCCTCGCCATGGACCTCTCGGCCGGCGGCCACCTGACGCACGGGGCCAGGCCCAACATGTCCGGGAAATGGTTCCGCGCCGTGCACTACGGCGTGCGACAGCAGGACCAGCGGCTCGACTATGACGCGGTGGCCGAGCTCGCCGCCGCCGAGAAGCCGAAGCTCATCATCGCCGGCGGATCGGCGATCCCGCGGCAGATCGACTTCGCGAAGTTCCGCGAGATCGCGGACTCCGTCGGCGCCTACCTCATGGTCGACATGGCGCATTTCGCCGGCCTCGTTGCCGGCGGCCAGCACCCGAACCCCCTGCCCCACGCCCATGTCGTCACCACCACGACGCACAAGACCCTGCGCGGCCCCCGCGGCGGCATGGTGCTGACCAACGACGAGACCATTGCCAAGAAGATCAACTCGGCGATCTTCCCCGGCCTGCAGGGCGGCCCGCTGATGCATGTCATCGCCGCGAAGGCCGTCGCCTTCGGCGAGGCGCTGCGGCCGGACTTCGCCGGCTACGCTGCGCAGGTGGTCGAGAATGCGCAGGTGCTGGCCGAGACGCTGATGAAGGGCGGCCTCGACATCGTCACCGGCGGCACGGACACCCACCTGATGCTGGTGGACCTCCGTCCGAAGGGCGTGACCGGCAAGGACGCCGAGGCGGCGCTCGGCCGGGCGCACATCACCTGCAACAAGAACGGCATCCCGTTTGACCCGCAGCCGCCGACCGTCACCTCCGGCGTCCGCCTCGGCACGCCCGCCGGCACCACGCGCGGCTTCGGTGCGGCGGAGTTCGAGGAGGTCGGACGGATGATCGTCGAGGTCGTGGACGGCCTCGCCGCCAACGGTCCGGACGACAACGGCGCCGTGGAGGAAGCCGTGAAGGCCCGCGCCACCGCGCTCTGCCACCGGTTCCCGGTCTACGCGGGCCTTTGACGCCTTCCGCGTAGGGCCAGCGCCGAGGTCCTCCCGCGCCCGCACCTGCCGACGCGCCGTCGGCAGGTGCGGCGGGGTCCGGCCCCGCGTGCCCGGCAAGACCGTCAGGGGCGGTTGCGCGCACACAGCCGCCGGCGCTTCCCTTAGTGGTTGCGCCGCGCGCGCCATCCTCTAGACTTCCCAGCATTATACGCAGGAACAGGACCGCGCGCCCGCCGCGCCGCGGCAGGGAAGAGATGCAGATAGCCGAGGTTGAATCGCAACCGATCGACGCCGATTTCCTCAACGCCGCGACCCCGGCCGGCGAGACCATCCCGGGCCTCGACATCACCTCGCCCGAGCGCTTCATCAATCGCGAGCTTTCGTGGCTGAACTTCAACTGGCGCGTGATGGCGGAGGCCGAGAGCACCCGCGTGCCGCTGCTGGAGCGGGTCCGTTTCCTGTCGATCTCCGCCTCGAACCTCGACGAGTTCTATTCCGTGCGCGTCGCCGGCCTGCGCGGCCTCGTCCGCGAGGGCGTCCATGCCCCCTCCGCGGACGGCCTCTCGGCGCGCGAGCAGCTGCGGCGGATCGACGCGGACGCCCGCGCGCTGATGATGCGCCAGCAGGAATGCCTTGCGGTGCTGACCGGCCTCATGGCCGAGGAGGGCATAGACATCCTCGAGCCGGGCGACCTGCGCCCCGCCGACCTCCGCGCGATGGAGCCGCACTTCTTCGAGCAGGTATTCCCGATCCTGTCGCCGCTTGCCATCGACCCGGCGCATCCCTTCCCGTTCATCGCCAACGGCGGCTTCGCGCTCGGGCTTCAGCTGCGCCGCGACGCCGATGACGCAACCCTCGAGGCGCTGCTGCCGGTGCCGGCGCAGGTGCCGCGCTTCGTCCGCCTGCCGGACGGGCCGAAGGGGCAGGTGCGCTTCCTGCCGCTCGAGGCGCTGCTGCAGGTGTTTCTCGGCAAGCTGTTCCCGGGCTACACCCTGCTCGGCCTCTGCGCCTTCCGCGTCCTGCGCGACAGCGACCTGGAGGTCGAGGAGGAGGCCGAGGATCTGGTCCGCGAGTTCGAGACCGCCCTGAAGCGGCGCCGTCGGGGCGAGGTCATCAAGCTGACGATCACCGCCGACGCGCCGAAGGACCTGCGCCAGACCATCGTCCACTCGCTGGGCGCCGCCGAGGAAGAGGTGATCGAGCTGCCGGGCCTGATCGGCATGGCCGACCTCGCCGAACTGACCCGCGTCAGCCGGCAGGACCTGCTCTGGACGCCTTTCACGCCGCGCGTGCCGGAGCGGGTGCAGGACTTCGAGGGCGACATCTTCGCGGCGATCCGCCAGAAGGACATGCTGCTGCACCACCCCTACGAGACGTTCGACATCGTGGTGCGCTTCCTGCAGCAGGCGGCCCGCGACCCGGACGTGCTTGCGATCAAGCAGACGCTCTACCGCACCTCGCGCGACAGCCCGATCGTCGCCGCGCTCTGCGAGGCGGCGGAGGACGGCAAGTCCGTCACCGCCCTCGTCGAGCTCAAGGCCCGCTTCGACGAGGCCGCCAACATCCGGCAGTCGCGGCGGCTGGAACGGGCTGGCGCGCAGGTGGTCTACGGCTTCATCGACTGGAAGACGCACGCCAAGCTCTCGACCGTGGTGCGGCGCGAGAATGGCGAGCTCGTCACCTATACCCACATCGGCACCGGCAACTACCACCCCGGCACCGCCGGCATCTACACCGACCTCTCGCTCTTCACCTGCGACAAGGCGCTCGGGCGCGACGCGACGCGGGTGTTCAACTACGTCACCGGCTACGTGCGCCCCGAGGGGCTGGAGAAGCTCGCGATCTCGCCGCACCAGATCAAGCCGCTGCTGCTCGCCGGGCTCGCCGAGGAAGTGGCGCACCGCCGCGCCGGGCGGCCGGCGCAGGTCTGGATCAAGCTCAACGCCGTCACCGACCCCGAGGTCATCGACGCGCTCTACGCCGCGAGCCAGGCGGGGGTAAAGATCGACATGGTGGTGCGCGGCATCTGCGGCCTGCGCGCCGGCGTCGCCGGGCTTTCGGAGAACATCCGGGTCAAGTCGATCATCGGCCGCTTTCTGGAGCACAGCCGCATCGTCTGCTTCGGCAACGGCCACGGCCTGCCCTCGCCGGAAGCGCGGGTCTACATCAGCTCCGCCGACTGGATGGAACGCAACCTCGACCGCCGGGTCGAGGCGATGGCGGCGATCACCAACCCGACGGTGCACGCCCAGATCATCGACCAGATCATGGCGGCCAACATGGCCGACCAGGCCCAGAGCTGGGTGGCGCAGCCCGACGGCACCTACCGCCGCCACAGCGCCGGGCCGGCGGATCACCTGTTCTCCTGCCACCGGTTCTTCATGGAGAACCCCTCGCTCTCCGGCCGCGGCCGCGCCGGCGCCCGCGACGTGCGGCTGGTGCACGGCGGCGACTGACCGGACGCGGGCGCATGGGCCGGACGGGCGCCGCTTCCGCGGCGCCCGTGGGCGGTCAGGTCGTCGGCTTCAGCGTGGCGACGGTGACGTGGGGCCAGCTCAGCCCCCCGAAGTCGAGGATGACGCGCTGGGTGTACTGGAGTTGCAGCAGGGGGGCGCCGTAGCTGTCGGTGCCCTCCTCGATCCAGAAGATGCTCGTCGCCTTCGGGCAGTTGGCGTTGGGGCCGCCGGCCGTCCCGACGAGGAAGGCGATGTTGTCGGTGCCGCCGCCGGCGTCCGGCACCGAACCGGGGAGGGTGGTGTCGGTCGAGAGGACAAGCACGGTCGTCTTGGTGATTGTCTGGCCCTGCAGGGCGTCGGTCAGGAACAGGTTGGGATTGGCAAGATGGGCCTGATCCAGTCCCGCGACCCGTGCGAGCGGCGTCCGCGAGTCGAGAACGTTCGTCAGGATCTCCTCGGGGAACGCGACGAGGCCGGTGGCGCCGTCGTCGGGGCTGCCGATGACGAAGGGCGTGATCGTCGTCGGCTGGATGAGCGGCTGCGGGGCGGTGAAGACGGTGCCCTGCATGTTGATCGTGGTGCCGTGCGGGATCGAGCCCAGGCGGGTGATGGTGTCGGGCTCATTTGGGTTCGCGGTCTTCGGCACGAAGTTGAACACGCCCGGCTCGAAATGCTGGCCGCTGTTGTCGAAGCTGTCGTCGATCGTCTGCAGGTAGGCGACGCCGCCGAGGAAGATGTCCTCCTGCAGGAGCCCGCGGTTGGCGATGCCCGTCGGGCCGCTGACGTCGGTGAAGGCGAGCTTCTCGTGCGTCATGTTGAGCTGGAGGAAGTGCGGCTGGCTGCCCGAGAGCCCGTTGAAGTTCGGGCGCCAGATCATGTTGAACCCGGTGCCCTCCCACTTCCGCTGCGGGTTTCCCGCCGGCA
>JBGALW010000042.1:0-10765 GCA_044223585.1 Amaricoccus sp. | reverse complement strand
ACGTCGCCGACGAGGCCGCGCAGGAGGCCGAGAAAGTCCGTCGGCACCGCCTCTTCGGCCGCCAGGGCGCCCCGCGCCACCGCGGCGCCCGTGGCGGCGCCGGCATGCTGCTGGTTGAACTTGAAATTGGTCTCGATCGGCATTTCTCGTTTACTCCTCATGCCTGAAGGCGTGGGTACCAAGGAACGAGTGTCCGCTGGGGGCGGTCGGTGAGAGCTCTCAGGGGACGGGCAGAAAAGGCGCCGGAAGTGAGAAAATTGATTGATCGCGGCTGCCGGAATGGCCCCGCTATGCTCTGAAAGTGCCGA
This sequence comes from Amaricoccus sp., assembly GCA_044223585.1. Classification (GTDB taxonomy): domain Bacteria; phylum Pseudomonadota; class Alphaproteobacteria; order Rhodobacterales; family Rhodobacteraceae; genus Amaricoccus. The sequence goes on along the minus strand of JBGALW010000042.1, from coordinate 10,457 downwards.
ACAGTGTACCGCTAAGGCCTCTTTCGGTCAACGTTGACGGCTCGCCGCAGCAATCGGCATCCGCGAGGATTGACGCGCGCCCCTTCCGGATGCGACAGCTTGCCTGCCGTGGGGGAACGCGCGGGGGTCAGGTGCGGACAGATCGGCATATCTCCGGCGGCCTGCCGTCGATCCCGGTCGAGGATCCGGCAAAGGTCAGGCTGAAACGCATAGGCGTCATCGACGTCGGCTCGAACTCGGTTCGCCTCGTCGTCTTCGACGGCATGGCCCGGAGCCCGGCCTACTTCTACAACGAGAAGGTGCTCTGCGGCCTCGGCGCCGGCCTCGCCGAGACCGGCCTGCTCAGCCCCGAGGGCTGGCAGCGGGCGCGCGCCGCCCTGCACCGCTTCACAGCGCTCGCCGGGCGGATGGAGCTTTCCGGCCTGCTGGCCGTCGCCACGGCAGCCGTGCGCGACGCCAGCGACGGCCCCGCCTTCTGCGACCAGATCGAGCAGGAGACCGGCCTTCAGCTCCACATCGCCACCGGGTCCGAGGAGGCGCGGCTCGGCGCGCAGGGCGTGCTGCTCGGCTGGCCCGACGCCGAGGGGCTGGTCTGCGACATGGGCGGCGCCTCGATGGAGCTGGCGCGGCTGGACCACGGCCAGATCGCGACCTGTGCCACCTCGCCGCTCGGGCCGCTGCAACTCGCCGACATCCGCGATCCGGACAAGCGCGAGAAGGCGATCAGGTGCCCGGCGGTGCGCAGCGGCTCTTCCTCGTCGGCGGATCCTGGCGGGCGATCGCGCGGCTCGACATGGAACGCACGGGCTATCCGCTCAAGGTGCTGCACGGCTACCAGCCGCCCATCCCCCAGCTTCTGGAAACCCTCGCGGTGCTCCGGGCACAGGAGGCGGCGCCGCCGGCCGCGGTCACGCCGGGGCAACGCCAGTCGCTCCTGCCCCTGGCGGCGCAGGTGCTGGCCGAGCTCGTCCGGCGGATCGAGCCGGCGGACATTGTCATCTCGGCCTACGGGCTGCGCGAGGGCCTGCTCTACCGGCAGATGCCCGAGCCGATGCGCCGCCTCGACCCGCTGGTCGAGGCCTGCCGCCACATGGAGGCCGCTTCCGCCCGCAGCCCCGGCTTCGGTGACGCCCTCTACCAGTGGCTGCTGCCGCTCTATCCCGAGGCGACGGACGCCGAACGCCGCCTGATGCGCGCCGCCTGCCTGCTGCACGACGTGAACTGGCGCGCCCATCCGGACTATCGGGCCGAGCTCTGCTTCGAGTCCGTGACGCGCGCCAACATCGCCGGCATCGACCATCCCGACCGGGTGTTCCTCGGGCTCGCGCTGCTCAATCGCTACAAGGCGGTCGCCCCGGCGGAGGAGGCCCGCCGCTACGCCGCGCTGCTCTCGCCCGCGCGCGCCACCGAGGCGGCGATCCTCGGACGGGCGATGCGCCTCGGGGCGATGCTCTCGGGTTCCGCCACCGGCGTCCTGGAGCATGCGGCAATCGCGCGTGCGGACGGCCGCCTCGTCCTCACCCTTCGCGGCCCGGCGCGCGCGTTCGCCGGGGAGGCGGTGGAGCGCCGCCTCCAGACGCTGGCCGCGCGGCTCGACTGTCCCTGCGAGACCCTGCTGGAAGCCTGAAGGCGCGCCCCGCCCACGGAAGCGGACGGCGTCGCCGATGCAAAAAAGCGGCCTGCGCAGCAGGCCGCCTTTGATCGTTCCCCCCCAGACTTGGGCCAGCATCAGGGTTCTCGTGCGACCCAGTTCTCCACGGCTCTCAGTGGCCACGGACCAGAGTCGTCTACCCTCGGCTGGCGGGAATAAATCAGGTTCATGCGCCAGATGCAATGCGGATTTCTCCCCACTGCATCGCTCGCGGACATCTCCCCGCCCGCGTCGCGTGGCCCCCGCCGCGGACATGGCGCAGCCGCGGTGATGGTCAGACGCTTGCCTCGGCTTCCTCCGGGCGGTCGGTGCGGCCGGCGGCGATGACGTTCAGCGACTTCAGCTTGCGGTGCAGCGCCGACCGCTCCATGCCGACGAAGCTCGCCGTCCGCGAGATGTTGCCGCCGAAGCGGTTGATCTGCGCCACGAGATACTCGCGCTCGAACATCTCGCGCGCCTCGCGCAGGGCAAGGCCGGCAAACGCCGCGCCCAGCATGCCGCCGATCGCCGCACCGTTCTGCGGCAGGTCGAGCACCAGTTCCTCCGGCTCGATCGGCCCCTGATCGCCCCCGAGGATCAGCGCCCGCTCCAGCGTGTTGCGCAGCTGCCGGACATTGCCCGGCCAGCGCATCGTCTGCAGCTGCGCCTCGGCCTCCGGCGCCAGCGCGCGCGGCGGAAGACCCTGGCTCACCGTCAGCTCCTCAAGGAACGCGCGGGCGAGCTCGGGGATGTCCTCGCGCCGCGCCTCCAGCCCCGGCACGCTGACCGGCACGACGTTCAGCCGGTGATAGAGCTCGGTGCGGAAGCGCCCGGCCGCGACCTCGCGGGCGAGGTCGCGGGTCGTGGCGGAGATGACCCGCACGTCGACCCGTACGGTCCCGGCTCCGCCGACCCGCTGGAACGACTGGTCGACCAGCACCCGCAGGATCTTCGACTGCGTGCCCTGCGGCATGTCGGCGACTTCGTCGAAGAACAGGATGCCGGTATGCGCCCGCTCGAAGAGGCCGGGCTCGACGCCCCGGTCCGGGCTCTCGCGGCCGAACAGCACCTCCTCCATCTGGTCGGCCCCGATCGAGGCGGAGTTGACCGTGACGAACGGCCCCTTGGCCCGGTCCGAGTTGCGGTGCAGGTAGCGCGCCGCCACCTCCTTGCCGCTGCCGGCCGGGCCGGTCAGCATCACCCGGCTGTTGGTTCGCGCCACCTTGTCGAGCTGGCTCTTCATCTGCCGGAAGGCCGGGCTTCCGCCGATCATCGTCTGGCGCGACGTGTCCTGGTTCTTCAGCGCGGCATTCTCGCGTCGCAGGCGCGAGGTCTCCAGTGCCCGGCCGATCACCACCATCAGCTGGTCGATGTTGAACGGCTTCTCGATGAAGTCGTAGGCGCCCTGCTTGATCGCGGCGACCGCGATCTCGATGTTGCCGTGCCCGGAGATGATCACGATCGGCACGTCCGGATTGTCGCGCTTCACCCGCTTCAGGATGTCGATGCCGTCGAGGCGGCTGTCCTTCAGCCAGATGTCGAGGATGACGAGGTCGGGCGCGGCGCGCTCGATCTCCGCCAGCGCGGCGTCGCTGTCGCCGGCCTTCCGCACGCCGTGCCCCTCGTCCTCCAGGATGTCGCCGATCAGCGCCCGGATGTCCGGCTCGTCATCCACCACCAGGATGTCGCTCATCAGATGCTCTCCCTCAACTTGTCCTTGATCCTGTTCTTGTGGTCCTGGTCGTCACTGACCGATTCCTCGCCGGGCGGCGCCGACGGCAGCTGCACGCGGGCCCAGGCGCCGGGATGCGCCCCCTCGCCGAAGGGCGGGGCCGGCATCAGTTCCAGGGTGCCGTCATGTTCCTCGATGATCTTCTTGACGATCGGAAGGCCGAGGCCGGTGCCCTTGGCGCGATGCGTCACGTAGGGCTCGAACAGCCGCGCCGGCTGGTCCGGCAGCCCCATGCCGTTGTCCTGGATGTCGACGACGAGCTGGTGCGGCTCCACCGACAGGGTCACGCGGATCTCGCCCGGCGCGCTGTCGTCCTCCCGCTCCTCGATCGCCTCCGCGGCGTTCTTGAGGAGGTTGGTGAGGGCCTGGTTGATCATCGTCGCGTCGAGGTTGGCGAGCACCGGCGCCTCGGGCAGCGTCAACAGATAGCGGACCTCGGCGTGGGCGGTTTCCTGCAGCACCACCGCGTCGGTGACGAGCTTGCCAAGGTCGATCGGCCGCCGCTCCGGATCCGGCATCCGCGCGAATTTCGAGAACTCGTCGACGATCCGCCGGAGGTCGTTGGTCTGCCGCACGATCACGTCGGCATACTGCTCGAGCGCCGCACGCTCCTCGCCGACCATCGGCCCGAACTTGCGCCGCAGCCGCTCCGCCGACAGCTGGATCGGGGTCAGCGGGTTCTTCACCTCGTGGGCGATCCGCCGCGCGACGTCGCCCCAGGCCGCCATCCGCTGTGCGACCGCAAGGTCGGTCACATCGTCGAACGAGACGACGAAGCCCTCCAGATGCCCGTCGTCGCCGTGCCGCGCCGCGACCCGCACGAGAAGGTCGCGCTCGCGGGCGCGCCGGCGCAGCCTGACCTCGGCCTGCGCAACCCCCGACTTGCGGTTGTCGAGCTTGTGGAGGAGCTCCGCGAACTCCGGGATCGCCTCGGTCAGCGGCCGCCCGGCCGCCGCCTCCGGGTCGAGATCGACGAGCCCGGCCGCCGCGGCGTTCATCATCTCGATCACGCCGTGATGGTCGAGTCCGATCACCCCCGCGGTCACCCCTGAGAGCACGGAGTCGAACAGCCGCCGCCGCCGTTCGGTCTCGGCGTTCGCCTCGATCAGCGCGTCCCGCTGGCCCTTCACCTGCCGCGTCATCTCGTTGAAGGTGCGCCCGAGCAGCGCGATCTCGTCGTCGCCACGCTCCTCGCGCACGCGCACGTCGAGGTCGCCCTGACCGACCCGACCCGCCGCCTCCGCGAGCCGCCCCACCGGGCGGGCCAGCCGCTCGGCGAACCAGAGGCCGGTCCACATGGCGGCGAGGATCACCACCAGCGCAAAGCCGATGTAGATCAGCGCGAACTCGAACACGAGCCGCCCGCGGTCCTTCTCCAGCTGTTGGTAGAGCCGTACCGTCTCCTGCGTGTCGTCGAGCAGGCTGAGGATCTTCCCGTCCACCTCGCGGCTGACATAGAGGAAATGGTCGGCGAAGGCCGTCAGCTGCAGCAGCGCCCAGAACTGGTTGTTTTCCCAGTCCTGGATGATGACGACCTCGCCCTGCCGCGCCCTCTCGATGTCCGCCGGCGAAGGCGGCGAGTACCAGAAGAGATAGCTGCGCTCGCCGCGCGCCCGCAGCTGCCCGTCGCCGTCGATGATGTAGGCCTTCGGCAGGGCCCGCTGCATCTGCAGCTGGCCGCGCGTCAGGAGCTCGCGCAGCTGTCCGCCGGACAGGAGCGGGTTCCGCTCCTTCTGCTCGTCGAGGAAGTTGCCAAGCACCCGCGCGTCCGTCTGCAGCGTCACCCGATGCTCTTCCTCGTAGGCCTCCGCCGCCGCCATCGAGTTTGCGACCACGTTGCGCACCCGGTCCGAGAACCACCCCTCCAGCCCGAAATTGAGGCTGATCGTGGCAAAGACCGCCACGAGAACGGTCGGCACCAGCGCGATGATCGTGAAGAACCGCACCAGCCGCAGGTGCAGCTTCGATCCCGCCGACTTGCGCCGCCGCTCGGCGATCATCTCGGCGATCCGCCAGCCGACGAACCCCGCCACCACCAGCGCGTAGACGAAATCGGCGAGCAGCACGGGGCGCATCATCTGCGCGCCGCCCATCCACTGCATCTCGCTCAGCACCGCGAAGGTGGCTATGGCGAGCAGCGGCCCGCCGACGACCAGCGCCCAGAACCCGGCCTGATTGAGCCTGCGGTGATCCAACCAGCGCGCCAGACGAAGTCCGGCGTGTGTCAGGGCATGGCTTCGCATTTTCCGCGCGACGTTTCTTCTTGACGGCTCGACTGTGGCCTTCTTACATCATTCCGTGTGGCAGGTGTAACCCAAATGTCGTGACCGCCGGCGAAATCGTGATGAAAGGCGGGCGGCCGGCACCTTTCCGCCGGCGGGCGCGTGGCGTCGGCGCATCACCCGGCGCGCGCGGAGGGCCGGCGGACGACCGCTTCCGCCGGCCCTTGCCGGACCCACCCGCCGCGCCTATCCCTTGGGCATGGCCTCCTTCCGTCCCGAGACGATCCACGCGGCGCTCGGCCCGGAGCTTTTCGATCCCGTGGTCCCGGCCCGCTTCCCGAAGGCGATCCTCCGCTTCCGCAACGACCGGTGGGCGGCCCGGGTCGGCCTCGACAACCTCGACGACACGGCGTGGATCGACCATTTCGCCCGCTTCGCGCCGCTGCCCGGCAGCCTGGAGCAGCCGCTCGCCCTGCGTTACCACGGCCACCAGTTCCGCAGCTACAACCCCGACCTCGGCGACGGGCGCGGCTTCCTCTTCGCCCAGATGCGCGACCTTGAGGACGGCCGCCTGCTCGACCTCGGCACCAAGGGCTCGGGCCAGACGCCGTGGAGCCGCACAGCCGACGGCCGGCTGACCCTGAAGGGCGGGGTGCGCGAGATCCTCGCGACCGAGATGCTGGAGGCTCTCGGGGTCTACACCTCCCGGACCTTCTCGCTCGTCGAGACCGGCGAGGCGCTCTACCGCGGCGACGAGCCCTCGCCCACCCGCTCCTCCGTCCTCGTCCGCCTGTCACATTCCCACATCCGCATCGGCAGCTTCCAGCGCCTTGCCACGCTTGGCGACACCGCGACGCTGCGCCGCCTCGCCGACCACACGATCGCCCACTACTGGCCGGATGCGGCCGACGCCCCCGACCCGGTGGCCGCGCTCTACGACCGCATCGTCGCCGCCGTCGCCACGCTCGGGGCCGAATGGTTCGCCGCGGGATTCGTCCACGGCGTGCTCAACACCGACAACATCAACGTCACCGGCGAGAGCTTCGACTACGGCCCGTGGCGCTTCCTCGACCGCTTCGACCCGGCGTTCACCGCCGCCTATTTCGACCAGACCGGCCTTTACGCCTTCGCGCGCCAGCCGGAGGCGCTGAACTGGAACCTCGCGCGCCTCGGCGAATGCCTGATCCCGCTCTCGACGCGGGCGGCCATCGAGCCGCCGTTCGACGCCTTCCCGGACCGCTTCCAGACCGCCCTCGCCCGCCAGACCTTCGCCCGCCTCGGCCTTCTCGCCGGCGACCCGCAGACGGCCCGCTCGCTGATGCACCGCTTCTGGGGGGCGATGCAGGAAACCGCGCCGCCGTTCCAGCAGGTCTTCCACGACCTCCTCGGCGCCGACCCCACGCGCCTGCGCGCCTCCCCGCTCCGTCCGATGTTCGAAACCGCAACCTGGGCCGAGGTGATCGACGGCCTCCGCGGCCTCGCCCCGGCCCCCGGTCTCGCCGCGGCCGTCGCCCTCGCCCCGGCGGATCCGGAGACGCTGGTGATCGCCGAGGTCGAGGCCCTCTGGTCGGCCATCGACCGGGACGACGACTGGACCCCGCTCGAAGGCAAGATCGCCCGCATCCGCGCGACGGGCCGCTTCAACGCCGCCCTCGGCCTGCTCTCCGGGCCGAACGGCCGTCCGGGGCACCTGCCCGCCTGATGGATCGGCGGAAATCCGCTCAAATTTTGGTCGATTTGTCGTCACGCGCACGTTACTCTCGCCATGGGAATCGAGGGGAATCGCCAATGACCGCCATTACGCCGCATTTCGCGCGCCGCTGACGAATTGACCGCGCCGCCCGGCGCGCATCTTCCGTTCCCGTTCATCTGTAACAGGGCCAGCCACCGCGCCTCTTGCCGGGCGCCGATGACGCTTGCCCGGGGAGTAGGTCATGACCACCGGCACCAGTGGCAACGACACCATCGCCGCAAGGATCAAGCAGGAAGTCATCTACGGCCGCGGCGGCCACGACATCCTGACGAGCCTCGTCAACAAGGTCACCCTCTACGGCGAGTCCGGCAACGACACCCTGACGACGACACTGGAACGGAGCGAGGAAACCGCCCCTGTGACCCTTTTCGCCACGCAGTATGGCGGGTCGGGAAGTGACACGCTGACGGTGACGCTGGAGGGATCTGCAAACGACGTTTCGACGACGGCGACGCTCGACGGGGGATCGGGTGATGACAGGATCACGGCCGCAGTCACGGTTGGCGCCTATGACAATGCCAACGCCGCGACAACAGTGTTCGGCGGCGACGGAAACGACACGATCGATGCAAAAATCATGTCTGACGGCGTGGCAAACCTTGCGAACCTAACGAACATCATTGATGGTGGACGAGGAAACGACGAAATCACTGCCTATGCTAAAGGCGATTTCGGCGGTATGGACACATATTCCAGAAACCAGATCTCTGGCGGAGATGGGAACGACAAGATTACCGCCAGTGCATTTGCCGATGGTAACGGCGGCTACTACGCCGTCAACGAGGTTGATGGTGGCACCGGCGATGACCTGATTACCGCGGTCGCTGGAACGAACTCGAATTCCAGCTCTGAAATCGCCGAAAACAGGATCATTGCCGGAGACGGAAACGACATCGTGAATGTCAGCACGACAACGGGCGATGCTGGTGGAGCGACCATCCGCACATCCGTTCTGGGTGGCTCCGGCAACGACACAATAAATGCGGATCAATCCAGCTGGTTCGGGTCTCTCAATGCCAAGTGCAAGTTCGACGGCGGGTTGGGAAATGATCGCATTAGCTCGGTAATCGAAGGTTCTATCGGCTACTACACCGCCACCATCATGCAGAACCGCCTCGATGGGTCCGACGGCAACGACGTACTCACTGCCACGCTTCGGCTCGACCACTATGATGACACCTATCCTCCAGTCTCCGCGCTCAACCGGATCAACGGCGGGTCCGGTAGCGACGTTCTTGTCGGCATCAGCGAGGGTATAGGCCGCTCGATCATCAACGGTGGCAGCGGTGCGGACATCATCGAGGTGCAGGGCGGAACTGCCAACCTGCTTTCGGGCGGTTCGGGGAGCGACCGACTGTTTGCGGGTTCCGGCACGGATCGCATGCTCGGCGGCGGCGGTGCCAACGACTTTGTCTTTGATGTGACCGCGGATCAGTCCGACGACCGGATCCTCGACTTCGACGGCGATCTCGACCGGCTCTGCTTCATTGGCGTCACGGACACCGGAACCCCCGGCCTCGCCGACGACATCGACGCGATCAGCAGCATCACCGACCTCGGCCTCGGCGACGACGTGATCCTTACCTTCGATAGCGGCTCGACGGTTACCTTCGAGGGGTGCGGCCTCGGCAACGGGCCGATGGGCGATCCCCTGATCGACAGCGTTGCAGACCTCGTCGACGCCCCCCTGACCCAGCTCGTCGTCGAGATCGCCTGACCTTACTCGCCCGCCGTTCCCGCCAGCTCCGCCTCCAGCTGCCGCGTCGCTTCGGCGCGCGGCCGCGACAGGCCGGCGAAAAGCAGGTAGGCCACCGGGTTCACGAACAGCGTCAGGACGGTCGCGAGGCCGAGGCCGCCGACCATCACCCAGCCGAGCGCGTGCCGCGCCTCCGCCCCCGGCCCGACCGACAGGAGCAGCGGCACGCCGCCGAGGATCGTCGCCAGCATCGTCATCATCACCGGCCGGAGACGGATCGCGCAGGCTTCCTCGATCGCCTCGCGCACGCCCGCGCCATGGTCGCGCAGCTGGTTGGCGAACTCGACGACGAGGATGCCGTTCTTGGCGATGATCCCGACCAGCAGCACCAGACCGATCTGGCTGTAGACGTTGAGGCTGATCCCGGTCCACCCCATCGCCACCACGGCGCAGGCGAGCCCGAGCGGCACGGTCGCCATCACGATGAGCGCGCTGACGAAGCTCTCGAACTGCGCCGCCAGCACCAGCAGCACGACCAGCACCGCAAAGCCGAAGGTCCGGGCGAGGCCGCCGCTCGCTTCCCCCTGCGCCGCCGTGTCCGACAGCGGCACCAGCCGCCCGCCGGGCGGGAGCAGCGGCCCGGCCAGCCGCTCTACCAGCGCCCAGGCGTCGGCCAGCGTCGTGTCCCCGGCGAGCGCGCCGGTCACCGTCACCGCCCGCGCTTGGTCCTCGCGCGCCAGCTCCGGCGCGACCGGCCGCTCCTCCAGCGTCACGACGGCGGACATCGGCACCATCTCGCCCGAGCGGGTCTTGAGGAACAGCGCCTCGAGGTCGCCCGGATCCTGCACGGGGTTCGCCGTCGCGGTGATCTCGATGTCGTGACTGCGGTCGGCGACGAACACCGACCCGACGGAGCGCCCGTCCAGCACCGCGTGCAGCGTCTCCCCGAGGCCGTCGATGTCGATCCCGAGGTCGGTCGCCCGCTCGCGGTCGACGCGGACCGCGAGCTGCGGCTGGTTCGGCTCGTAGGATACCCGCACCAGACCGAAGGCGCCGCTGTCCTCCATCGCCCGCTTCAACTGCTGTGCCGCGTCGCCCAGCACGTCGAAGTCCGAGCCGAGCAGCGCCACCTGCACCCCCTGCCCCGCGCCGCGGATGCCGAGCGAGTTCTGCACCACCGGATAGGCGCGCATCCCGATCACCCCGGCCGCCGCCTTCGCCACGTCCGCGGCGATCGCCTGCTGGCTGCGCGCCCGCTCGCCCCAGGGCGCCAGCGTGAAGACCATGAAGCCGGCATTGTCGAGCCCGTTGGCCCCGGCGACCGAGAAGGTTCCGCGCACCTCGCCGTCCTGGCGCAGCCACGCCGTCCGCGCCTCGAGCTCGCGCAGCTTGGCGGCGGTATAGGCGAGGCTGACCCCCTGCGG
>JBGALW010000298.1:0-2998 GCA_044223585.1 Amaricoccus sp. | reverse complement strand
GGAGACGTCATGGCCCGGACCTCGCTGGTTTGCCGGACCTCAATAGATTCTAAGCCGTTACCAGAATCTTAGCCGTTCCCGCGAAATGAAGACGCCGACGGACCCCCGACGAGGCCAGATCCGATGCTGCGACGCCTCCGCCGTGCCTCCCCCGCCGCGCTGATGCTTCTGCTCACCGCCTGCGGGCTCGACCGTTGCACCCCGAAGCCGCTCGGCGACCCGGCGATGGCGGCGCTCTATGCCCGCCCTGCCCCGCGGCCCGATCATCCGCTGAGGGTCTTTCACCTCGGCCACAGTCTCGTCGGCCGCGACATGCCGGCGATGCTGGCCGAACTCGCGGGTGCGGGCCATGCCTATGAGAGCCAGCTCGGCTGGGGCGCGACGCTGAAAGGCCATTGGGGCGATACGGAAATCGCCGGCTTCGAGGGCGAGAACGATCATCCGCGCTATCGCGACGCGCGCGAGGCTGTGGAGAGCGGCGCCTACGATGCCTTGGTCGTGACCGAGATGGTGGAGATCCGCGACGCGATCCGCTGGTTCGACAGCCCAGACTATCTGCACCGCTGGGCGCAGCGGGCGTGGAAGGCCGATCCGCGGACGCGGGTCTATCTCTACGAGACGTGGCCCCGGCGCGACGATCCGGAGGGCTGGCTCGCGCGCCTCGACGCCGACCTCGGCCGCCATTGGGAGGGACAGATCCTGCGCGGGGCACTCGCCTGGCCCGGCATGGAGAAGCCGATCTACCTGATTCCGGCCGGTCAGGTGATGGCGCGGGTGGTGCGGGCGGCGGAGGCGGGCAGGATCGACGGCATCGCCGGCGCCGACGCCCTCTTTCGAGACGAGATCCATCCTAGCGATATCGGCGCCTATCTCGTTGCCCTGACACACTATGCGGTGCTCTACGGCCGAAGCCCGGTCGGCCTGCCGCATGCGCTCCGCCGCGCCGACGGGACCCCGGCCAAGGCGCCGAGCGCAGAGGCGGCGCGGGTGATGCAGGAGATCGTCTGGGAAACCGTCACCCACCAGCCGCTCACCGGAGTCAAGCCCACCGGCGCTCCGGAAGGTTGACTCGAATTTCACCGCTTATATTATTGATTATAATTGCAATTTATCGCAAAGCTGCATCGTGACCGGCGGTATTCCGCCGAGCACGATTCCGCGGGTGGACATGACGCGGTGCAGCATGCGTATTCTCGCGGCAGTTGATGAACTGCCTCGGAATCGTCGCGTGCGTACAAAAGCTCTCGTTTTCGCCAGCCTCGCCGCCCTGCTCGCAGGGGCCTCCGCCGCCACCGCCGGAACGGCGCCGGCCAGGAGTGGCGGCAAGGAACTCTCCTGCATGGCGGAAGCCATCTATTTCGAGGCGGGCAACACCGGCGCCGCCGGCCAGACCGCCGTGGCGCACGTCGTGCTGAACCGTGCCCGCAGCGCCAAGTTTCCGGGCACCGTCTGCGGCGTGGTCGCCGACGGTTGCCAGTTCTCCTATCGCTGCGACGGCCGATCCGACGCACTCGCGGATCCGAAGACGCGCGCGCGGGCGTACAAGGTGGCCGAGACGGTGCTGTCCGGCGCCCCCGACCCGACCAACGGCGCGCTGTTCTTCCATTCGGCCCGCGCCAAGCCGGGCTGGTTCGCGAGTCGCCCGCGGGTCGGCACCTTTGGCGGGAACGTCTTCTACCGCTGAGGCAGGGCGGGCGCCCCGGCCGGTCGGCCGTCGCGCTACGCGGCGGGCTCGAAGGTCATCGCCACGCCATTGATGCAGTAGCGCAGGTGGGTCGGCGGCGGCCCGTCGTCGAAGACGTGGCCAAGGTGGCTTCCGCATGTGGCGCAGTGCACCTCGGTGCGCAGCATGCCGTGGCTCCGGTCGACCGAGGTCTCTACGGCGCCCTCCACAGGCGTGTTGAAGCTCGGCCAGCCGGTGCCGCTCTCGAACTTCACGTCTGCGGCGAACAGCGGGTGGCCGCAGCCGACGCAGGAGAAGGTCCCCGCGCGCTTCTCGTGAAGCAGGGCGCAGCTGCCCGGCCGCTCGGTGCCGTGGCTGCGCATGACCGCATATTGCTCGGGCGTCAGGAGACTGCGCCATTCGGCCTCGCTGCGCGTCACCGGAAAGGTCTTCGTATCCATCGCCGCCCTCCATCGCCCGTTGCGCACAGGATATGGGCGCCGGACGCGCGGTTGTCGATGGTTTCGCGCAGTATCACAACGTCACCGGGGCCCGGATGGAGGCCGTCCGCGCCAACCCCTTCGCTACCTTGGTTAGCGGGACCTCAACAGGATGCCTGCAATCGTCAAGACTTGCTGCGTCGCGGTAACGCGGGCTTCAGCATTGCCAGCCTATGACCGAGGCGGGCAGTGGGGGGCCTTGCCATGGATCGCAACGACGGCAACGTCATCATAATCAAGCGCAAGACCGTCGTCGCCGGCGGTCACCACGGCGGTGCCTGGAAGGTCGCCTATGCCGACTTCGTGACGGCGATGATGGCCTTCTTCCTGCTGATGTGGCTCCTCTCGGTCAGCGACGAGGAGACGCGCCTCGGGCTTGCGGACTATTTCAGCCCGACGATCCCCATCCACCAGACGGTCGGCGGCGGCGACGGGCCGTTTCACGGCGACAGCATGTTCAATCAGGACGTGCTCGCCCGCGACGAGACTGGCCAGAAGGGTGACGACCGCCGGGACCAGATCGCCGGCGACCACGCGGGCGACCTCGACCAGACCCTGCTCGAGGTGCAGAAGCAGCTGACCGGCAGCAGCGGCGACGCGGTCAAGGCCGACCCGATGCTGGCGCACATCCGCACCCGAGTCACCGACGAGGGCCTCATCATCGAGGTGTTCGACATCGAGAATTCCCCGCTGTTCGACGGCGCCACGGCGACGCCGCAGCCGATCTACGACCGGCTCGTCGCGATGATCGGCCGGGTGCTGGCCCGCACGGCGAACCCGATCGCGGTCTCCGGCCACCTCGCGAGCGGCGACACCAGGGGCACGAAGGCCGACG
>JBGALW010000297.1:0-3057 GCA_044223585.1 Amaricoccus sp. | reverse complement strand
CTCCGCCGCCGGCACCCGCCCGATCGGGCAGGCATCGCGCCCATGCTGAAGCACGTCCGGGCTGACATAGGAGCGGTAGAGCCGATTGCCCTTCCGGGTGTGCGTCGGCGACATCGCCGCGCCGGTCGGCCCGAAGATCAGCCCCTTCAGCAGCGCCGGCGTCTGCGCCCGGGTGTTCGCCGAGCGGGTGCGCGCGTTCTCGGCGAGGATCGCATGCACCTTGTCCCACGTGTCTTGACCGATGATCGCCGCATGCTCGCCCGGGTGCGCCGTGCCCTTGTGCACCGCCATCCCGAGGTAGGTCCGGTTGTTCAGCAGCTTGTAGAGATACCCCTTGTCGACGAGCTTGCCCCGCCTGGTGCGCACGCCCTCGGCCCGCAGCTCCCGCGCCAGCACCGTCGCCGAGCCGATCCGAACGAACCGCTCGAAGATCGACCGGACGATGGCGGCATTGACCTCGTCCACTACGAGCTTGCGGTCCTTGACCCCATAGCCGAGCGGGACGTTGCCGCCCATCCACATGCCCTTGGCGCGGGAGGCGGCGATCTTGTCGCGGATGCGCTCGGCGGTGACCTCGCGCTCGAACTGGGCGAAGGAGAGCAGGATGTTGAGCGTCAGCCGCCCCATGGAGGTGGTGGTGTTGAACGACTGGGTGACCGAGACGAAGGTGACGCCGGCGCGGTCGAAGACGTCCACCAGCTTCGAGAAGTCCATCAGCGACCGCGACAGCCTGTCGATCTTGTAGACCACCACGACGTCGATCAGTCCCTCCTCGATGTCGGCCATCAGCCGCTTCAGCCCCGGCCGCTCCAGCGTGCCGCCGGAGAAGCCGCCGTCGTCGTAGGGCTCGCGGAGCAGCGCCCAACCTTCGGAGCGCTGGCTGGCGACATAGGCCTCGCAGGCCTCGCGCTGGGCGTGGAGCGAGTTGAACTCCTGCTCCAGTCCCTCCTCGGTGGACTTGCGGGTGTAGACCGCGCAGCGGAGCTTGCGGGTGACCACCGGCCTCGTCATGCCGAGCCGCCCTGCCGCTTGAGCCCGAAGAAGACGAGGCCGTTCCAGCGGGTGCCGGTGATGGCGCGGGCGATGGCCGAGAGCGACCGGTACGGCCTCCCCTGCCACTCGTAGCCGTCGGCGAGCACGGTCACCGTGTGCTCGACGCCCTGATACTCCCGGACCAGCCGGGTCCCCGCCACGGGCTTTGCGTCATGCCGGATGCGCCGGGTGGCGACGTCGCCGCTGTCGTAGATGTCGCCGAGCGCCTCCAGGCGTCGGCGGGTCTCGGGCTTCAGCCCGCCGTAGGCCAGCTCCTGGATGCGATAAGCCAGGCGGTTCTCCAGCGCGCGCCGGTTGAACTGCGGCGGCTCGGTCTGGAACAGCGTCCGCCATTCGGCCTTCAAATCCGGCATCGGCATGGCCTTCAGCGCGGCGAGGCGCGCGGGGATCGGATCGGTCGGGTCGGTCATGCGGGTCTCCATCGGTTGCGGTTCGCATGACCGCTCCGGTCGGGCGGGATGTGTAGCGAACTGTCTCCGCGCCGGGCGGATAGTTCGCTTGACTGCCGGGCCCGGAGCCGGATCAGCCCGAGGGCGAGCAGGCGACAGACCTCGGCCCGGCGCTCGGCGGGCGACAGAAGATCTGGATTGATCGCGTTTGGAATAACCATGGTCCCGATGCGTTCAGCTTCTCAGAACCATTACTCCTCGCGCTCGCATTTCGTCTCAGGGGCGCGCCTTCGACCACCCAGCCGACCATCCAGTCCCGATTTCCGGGGCCGGTCTTCTGCAACCTTTCCTCAAGGACGACATGGCCAAGAACCTGAAGAAGTTCGTCAATCCCAAATTCACCCGGACGGTCCCGCTCGACCAGATGCGCCGTCTGTTCGAGCGCCATCGGAACGAACTGGTCGGCTTCGACCTCGCTATCCTCGAAGGCGAGCCGGAGGCCGCCCGCACCGCCATGACGGCCTTCTTCGCCGGCTCCGAGGACGATTTTCCTCCTGGCCTGGTCATCGATCTGCACCGGATCGCCGAACTGGGCGATCGCGTCGGCTGCGAAGTGATCGGCCAGCAGGCCCGCCGGTTCGGGGTGACGTTGCCGAGGCCTCAGGGGCCCGCGGCCGGTCGCGACGATCCCAAGCATGTCGCGCTCTGGACCTTCCTCGACGCGCCCGAGGTCTTTGAGGCGGCCGCGGCCATAGTCGCCTTCTACCGCAAGACAGGCGTCGCCGAATTCGCCGGGCGGGAAGTCGGCGTCGAAGCCCAGGTCGATGAGGATACGCTCGCAGCATTTGAGGCGACCGTCGCGAACATCTTCGACGCCGAGCGGTGCAGCGGATACTGCCAAGTCGACTGGCATGAGGATGGCGGAGAGATCATCCTGAACGTGACGCACGGCGCGCCGGTGGCCTCGACGCCCATCATTGAGGAAGGCGAGGAAAGGGTCATCACCTTTCGCGCTGCGACCTACGCCCATCTCAGCTATTCATCCGTGGAGGGACGACTGAAGGTCGCGGGCGTGCCGCCGGCTCGACGGGTCGAGGTCGCGGAGAGTTTTGCGGCCGCACTGCTCGACCGGCCGGGCTTTTTTGCAGGCCCCGAGGCGCAGAGGCTCTATACGCTCGCCTCCATCGAGCGGCGGTGGCCGAACTTCAAGCTGACGCATCGCTTCAATCCGTCCATTCGCCACGTCCGCATCATCGAAGCCCAGGTCGAGCAGCGCACGCTCGACCTGTTCGGCGCTCCCGGGAAGGCCGAGGCCTCGATCATCGCCCGCGACAGCCACGACTGCGCGCTCGGGCGTCTGCGCGCCATGTGCCCGTCGATCGAGTTCGCGTCCGGCGTCTGGCGGCTCGCGCAGATCGTGCTGCGCGTCGAGATCGAGACCGGAACGACGCGCCGCGCCAGCGTGACGGTCAAACTGCGGCCCGCGGCGGCCGCGACGTTCAAGCGGCAGCGCTTCGAAGGCCAGATCATGGAGCTCCTGCGCCGCAACGGATTCTGTCATGACCGCGACGCTGATCGACCTGCTGTTGCGGCTGAGTGAGGCCGGGGGCGGCGC
>JBGALW010000296.1:0-3068 GCA_044223585.1 Amaricoccus sp. | reverse complement strand
GTCTCCAGCGTGTCGCCCTCGCGGGTCACGGCGACCTGATAGGTGGCATAGGTGATGACGCCACGCGAATCCGGCGCAGTGTTCTGCACGGCCGGCGGCGCCGGCTGGGCGGGCGGCGCGGCGGCGTCGTCCCCGAACGGGTTCAGGCTCTGGGCCGACTCGCAGGCCGTCAGTGCCAGCGCGCCCGCCAGCAGCAGCGCGGTCGCCGCAGCCGGACGCACGCGGCGCCCTCCGTCAGCCTCGGCCATGCCCTCGCCCCTCCTGCTCGTTCCCGCGGTTGCCTCAGTCCAATACGTCCTGCGCAACCCCTTCGACAAGGGGCACGAACCGAACGGCGCCAAGCTCGGTATATTCCAGCCCATCCGGGGTCTTGACGATGCGGATCAGCGTCTGGACCGCATGGCTCTGCCCCACCGGCAGCACCATCACCCCGCCATCGTCGCGCAGCTGGTCCAGCAGCGGCCGCGGCGCATCCTCGGCGGCGGCGGTCAGGATGATCCGGTCGAAGGGCGCCTGCTCCGGCAACCCCTGCGACCCGTCGGCATGGACCACGGTGATGTTGTGCGGCCCGTGCAGCTGGAACAGGTCGCGCGCCCGCCGCGCCAGCCGCCGGTGCCGCTCGATCGTGTAGACCCGGCGCGCCAGCCGGGCCAGGATCGCGGCCTGGTAGCCGGACCCGGTGCCGATCTCCAGCACCTTGTGCCGGCGCGACACGTCCAGCGCCTGCGTCATCAGCCCCACCACCGTCGGCTGGCTGATCGTCTGGCCGCAGGCGATCGGCAGCGGCGTGTCCTCGAAGGCGCGCTCCTGGAAGATGCCTTCCAGAAAGTCGATGCGCGGCGTCGCCTCCATCGCCTTCAGCACCTCGACGTTGGTCACGCCGTGGGAGCGGAGGGTGAAGACGAACTGCATCTGCTGCTCGGCCGGGTGCATCCCCCGAACCTCGCGCTAACCGAGCGCCTGCGCAAGCGGCGCGACGAGCGCATGCGCCGTCAGGTCCGCCACCAGCGGCGTCACGGTGACATGGCCGTCGTGGCATTCGCGCGCGTCCGTGCCCGGCGGGCTGCCGGCGTTGCCGGAGCCATGGGTCAGCCACAGGTAGGTGCGCCCGTTCGGCGCGACATGCGGCAGCACACCGAAGGTCGGGGTCGGCCGGTGCCCCTGCGCGGTGGCCCGCACCCCCTTCACCGCCTCGGCCGGCAGCGCCGGGAAGTTGATGTTGAAGAAGACGCCGTAGGGCGGGGCGGTCCATTCGGCGTGCGCGATCAGCCGCTGCAGCAGGGATGCCCCGTGCCCTCGCGCCGCGGCAAAGGGATCGCCGGAGGCGAGGGTTTCGGCGCTGTGGTACTGCGACAGCGCGACCGCGCGGCAGCCGAGCAGTGCGCCTTCCATCGCCGCGCCGACGGTGCCGGAATAGAGAGTGTCCTCGGCGACGTTGTGGCCGCGGTTCACGCCGGAGAGAACGAGGTCGGGCGGCCGGTCCCGCAGCACCTCGCTCACGCCGGCGAGCACGCAGTCGGCGGGCGATCCCTCGACCGCGAAGCGCCGCGGCCCGAGCCGCTCCAGCCGCATCGGCCGGACATAGGAGACGGCGTGCGAGACGCCGGACTGCTCGAAGGCCGGCGCGACCACCCAGACCTCGCCATCCGGCCCGGCGAGGGTGGTGGCGATTTCCTCGGCAACGACCAGCCCGGGAGCGCCGATGCCGTCGTCGTTCGTGACCAGTATCCGCATCCCGCTCCCCGAAAGCCGCCGCCCCGGCTTCTTAGGGTGCGGGCTCCGGTGTCGGCAAGCCCGATGCGGCAGGCGATGGCGCGAGGAAGTCCGCCTGTGCCGCCCGGACCTCGGCGGCGAGGAAGTCGGCGGCCGCCGGCACCCGCGCGTCGTCGCGCAGATTCTCGTGGACCGCGGTCCAGTAGGCGCGGGTCACGCGCACGTCCGGCAGCACCGCCGCGAGGCCAGGCATGCGCCGGGCGAGGTAGTCGTGCAGCACGCCGATCCCGGCGCCGGCCTGTACCGCCGCCGCCTGGCCGATTGCGCTCGACACCTCGACCGAGGACCGCCAGCCGCGCAGGAAGTCCGCGGCATAGTTGAGTGCCGGGACGGTCACGAGGTCGTCGACATAGCCGACCAGCCGATGGCCGGCGAGGTCCGCCACGGTCTTCGGCTCCGGGTGGCCGGCGAGGTAGGCGGACGAGGCGTAGAGGCCGAGCGTGTAGTCGGTCAGCCGGCGCGCCACGAGCCGGCCCTTTTCCGGCCGCCCGACCATGACCGCGATGTCGGCCTCGCGGCGCGACAGCGAGAAGCCGCGCGGGGTCGGGACGAGCTGGATGCGCAGGTCCGGATGCCGCTCGCTGAGGCGGGCGAGCCGCGGCGCAAGGAAGCCGACCCCGAAGCCGTCCGGTGCACCGATGCGGACGGTGCCCGACACGGCGCTGTCGTTGCCCTGAAGCCGGGCCTGCGCCGACAGAAGCTCGGACTCGACCCGCTCCAGTGTCGCGAGCAGCGCGCGGCCCGCGTCGGTCATCTCGCTGCCATGCGTGCGGCGGATCAGCAGCTTGGACCCGAGTGCCTTCTCCAGAACCGCCATCCGCCGGGACAGCGTCGCCTGGTTGACCCCGAGCGTGCGGGAGGCCCCGAGCATCTGCCCGGCGCGGGCGACGGCGAGGAACAGGCGGCCGTCGTCCCAGTTGAAGCCGGCGGGTAAGAATGGCGATTCCTGCATATCAGTTCCGCATTCCGGATGATTGCTATTCATTCCTGTTGATGCGATCCGAATGCAAGCAAAACGAGGAGGAACCCCGATGACCGATCTCACGCACTACGTTTCCGGCAAGCCGGTGGCGGGCACGTCCGGCCGCTTCGCGGACGTATTCAACCCGGCGACCGGGGCGAGCGAGCGGCGGGTGCCGCTGGCGACGACCGGCGAGGTGGACGCGGTGGTTGCGGCGGCGAAGGCCGCGTGGCCGGCCTGGGCGAAGACCCCGCCGCTGCGCCGCGCCCGCATCCTCGACCGGTTCAAGGCGCTGCTGATCGAGAATGCCGACCGGATCGCCGAGCTCATCTCC
>JBGALW010000041.1:0-25125 GCA_044223585.1 Amaricoccus sp. | reverse complement strand
TAGCCGACGTTGACCCCCCAGGGCTGGTCGAGGATCAGCGCGACCGACCACCTGTCGCCGAGGTCGGTCTTGAAGCCGCCGTTCACGAAGGGATAGTCGCCATAGACGTTGCCGCTGCCGGCGCCGAACTGGTCGCTGCCCGTGATGGTCGGGTTCCAGTTGGTGTAGCCGAGCTCGGCATAGGTGCCGTTGCGGAACAGCAGGGTGACGGGCTGGCCCGACAGGTCGATGCCGTCGGCGAAGGCGGGAGCGGCCCCGAGCAGGGCGACGGCGCTGAGGAGAAGTCGGTTCATCACGGTGTCTCTCGTCTGGAGGGGGTGGGTGCAGGCACGCCGTTCCGGCAGAGAGACCGCGGGGCCTCCCGGACAGGATCGCTTGCCTTGGGCGTGGTGGGAGGACCGGCCGCGCGGATGCCCGGGCCGGTCAGAAGCAGGAGCCGTCAGGCGACCCTGGGCGTGTCGCCGGTAGCGGAGCGGATGCGCGCCGGGACGAGGCCGGTCTCGCGGGCCCAGGCCTCGCAGATCCGCATCCCCTCCTCGATCCGCACCTTCGGCTCGTAGCCGAGCAGGCGGCGGGCCTTCTCGATCGAGTAGGTGCCCCGGCGGTTGAGAATGTCCATCGTGCCCCGGCCGAGGTCGGTCCTGCCGCCAAGGGACTGGATCGCCACGCGCGCCGTCTCGAGCACCGGGTTGAGAAGCCGCGCCGGTGCGGTCGGCACCTTCGCCTTGCCGAGCCAGCGGGCGTGGTGGCCGAAGAACTCGGCGCAGGGTACGCCTTCCCCGGAACTGATCGTGAAGATCTGGCCGATGCCGGCGTCGATGCAGCCGGCGCGCACCACGCCGTCCACGAGGTCGTCGACCCAGACCGGCGAGAAGATACCGCGGCCGCCATCGGGCAGCAGGAACTGGCGCTTCCTCAGCATGGCGAGCGGCGTGGCGATCCAGACCGAACGGGGGCCATAGACGTCACCGGGCCGCACGATGGTGCAGGCGATCTGGCCGGCGGCATGCGCCGCCAGCGCAACGTGCTCCGAGGCGATCTTGGTGTCGCAGTAGGAGTTGCCGTTCGGCATCACCGATCTGC
The DNA here is from genome assembly GCA_044223585.1 of Amaricoccus sp. Lineage (GTDB taxonomy): Bacteria > Pseudomonadota > Alphaproteobacteria > Rhodobacterales > Rhodobacteraceae > Amaricoccus. The sequence continues at coordinate 24,042 of JBGALW010000041.1, read as the reverse complement.
TTCGGCACCTTGTAGCCGGCGAGTTCGGTCCGGCAGTGGGCGATCACGTCGGCGTCGGCGACCTCCGCATCCTTGGCGCGGACGACGTAGACCCTGAGCGCCTCGCCGGTCTTCGCGTCCGGGACGCCGATGCAGGCACATTCGGCGATGCCGTCGCAGGCGGTGACGATGGCCTCGACCTCGTTCGGATACACGTTGAAGCCCGAGACGATGACCATGTCCTTCTTGCGGTCGACGATCTTCAGGAAGCCGTCTTCGGTGAAGACGCCGATGTCGCCGGTGCGGAAGTAGCCGTCCTTGGTGAAGGCCGCGGCATTGGCCTCGTCCTTGTTCCAGTAGCCCTTCATGATCTGCGGGCCCTTGGCGCAGATCTCGCCGGCCTCGCCCACGGCGACCTCGTTGTCCTCGGCGTCGAGGAGCTTGACGTCGGTCGAGGGCACCGGCAGGCCGCAGCTCTCGGTGAAGTGGGTGACCGCCATCGGGTTGATGCAGAGCACCGGCGACGTCTCGGAGAGACCGTAGCCTTCCTTCAGGTGCAGGCCGGTCCGGCAGAACCACTGGTCCGAGGTCGCCTTGATCACCGCGGCGCCGCCGCCGATGGCGACCTTGAGGCCGGAGACGTCGATCTCGCCGAAGCGCGGATGCGCCATCATGCCCTGGAAAAGCGTGTTGACGCCGGGGATCACGGAAAACCGGGAATCCTTGATCGCGTCGATGAAGCCGTCCATGTCGCGCGGGTTCGGAATGAGGATCGCCTTCGCCCCGGCGGACAGGTAGGCCAGCATCACCATCAGCCCGAAGATGTGGTAGAGCGGCAGGGCGAGGACCAGCACCTCCTTCCCGGGCTCGATCGCCTCGGGCATGAAGGCCTTGTACTGCTCGGTGTTGGCCACAAGGTTGCGGTGGGTCAGCACCGCGCCCTTGGAGAGGCCGGTGGTGCCGCCGGTGTACTGGAAGAACAGGATGTCGTCGCCGTCGAGCGCGACCGGGTCGAGCGCGAGGCCCGCGCCCTCGGCGAGGACGTCGGCGAAACGGACCGTTCCGGTCAGCCGGGCGTCGACCGCGGGCGACGGGATCGGCAGGCCGATGCCGTCACCGAGGTCGACGGTGATCACGGTCCTGACCGGCGTCTCGCCGATCACCTCCGCGAGCGTCGGGGTCGAGCCCGCGAAGATGATGACGGTCTCGGCGCCGGCGTCGATCAGCTGGTGGCGCAGCTCGTGCGGGGTGTAGAGCGGGTTCACGTTCACCTGCGCCGCGCCCGCCCGGTGGATGCCGAGCATGGCGATCGGGAAGGCAAAGATGTTGGGGCACATCACCGCGACGCGGTCGCCGCGCTTCACTCCGAGCCTGCGCTGCAGCCAGGCGGCCACGTTGCGCGAGCAGACGTCCACCTCGTTGTAGCTCATGGTCCTGCCGAAGCACTCGAAGGCCGGCAGGTCGCCGAAGCGCTCGACGGCGGCCGCGAACAGCGCCGGGATCGACGGATAGGCGTCGGCGTCGATCTCGAACGGAACGCCCTCGCCGTATGTTCTGGTCCAGTGTCGGGTCATGGTTTCCTCCCGCCCCTTCCGGGCTTGGTATGTGTTGCGTGCGATCGGGCGGACGCCGGTCCGGACGGGCCGGCGCCCCCCTGCCCGATCAGGCGGCCTTCTTGTCCTGCTTCAGCAGGTCGGCGATGGGAGCGATCACCTCCTCCGACTTGACGCGGGCGAGGTCGACGAACTCCTTGGCGTGAGTCGCCGACATCTCGATGCGGTGCTGGGCGTAGGCAGCCTGCAGCCGGGCGACCTCGCTGAGGCACTTCGCCTGCATCGTGGCGCGGACATGCTCGCCGGCTTCGGTCAGGATCTCGCGGCCGAAGCCGCCAAGCGTCCGGCCCAGGTCATAGAGGCCCGCATAGTAGGCCTTGCCGCCGAGCGTCAGCGCGCCGCCGAGATTTCCGGCAACCTCGCGCACGGTCTCGATGCGGTTCCGCACGGCCGGCGTCGCGGTCTCGGGAGTGGTGGTGGTCATCTGTTCTTTTTCTCCATGCTTGCCGGGAGCGCCCTCCGGCGACCTGTCGGCGCCCCGGGTGTCCCTTCGATCGTGTGAGGGACCATGCCATCCGCCGCCCCGCCGAAATTGCGTCTGCGCGATGAGAATTTGACTTCACACGCCGCTCTCAGTGTCCCACTGCGACGGACGGCGCGCATAGTCAAAAACCGATCGCCAGAAGGCAAACGCCGCGCCGGCCCTCCGGATTAGACAGGCTCCAAGGAAAAGATGGAGGAACCGATGACCGACGCACCGCAGACCTGGCCGGGCGATTTCTATCACCTGCAGGAAACCCTTCCCCAGACCGACCGCAAGCTGCTCGCCGAGTTGCGGGCGTTCCTCGAGAACGAGGTGGCGCCGGTCATCGGAGAGTTCTGGAACCGTGCCGAGTTTCCCCACCAGCTGGTGCCGGCGCTCGGTGAACTCGGCATCGTCGGCATCCCGTACCAGGGCTACGGCTTCCGTGGCGGCAGCTCGCTCCTCGACGGGTTCGTGGCGCTCGAACTGGCGCGCGTCGATCCCTCGCTGGCGACCTTCCTCGGCGTCCAGGGCGGACTATCGGCCGGCTCGATCTACCTCTGCGGCTCGGAGGAGCAGAAGCAGCGCTGGCTGCCGGCAATGGCACGGCTTGAGAAGATCGGCTCCTTCTGCCTCACCGAGCCAGAGGTCGGGTCCGGGGTCGCGGGCGGCCTCACCACCACCGCCCGCCGTGACGGCGACGGCTGGGTGCTGAACGGCCGGAAGCGCTGGATCGGCAACGCCAGCTTCGCCGACATCAACGTGGTCTGGGCCCGCAACGTCGCGGACGACCAGGTCAAGGGCTTCGTCGTCGAGAAGGGCACGCCGGGCTTTTCCGCCGAGGTCATCAAGAACAAGATCGCGCTCCGTGTCGTGCAGAACGCCCAGGTGACGCTCAGCGACGTGCGGGTCCCGGACGAAAACAGGCTCGCCCACGCCAACCGCTTCGCCGACACCGCGAAAGTCCTGAAGATGACCCGCGCCGGCGTCGCCTGGATCGCCACCGGCTGCGCGCTCGGCGCCTTCGAGCACGCGCTCGCCTACGCCAAGCGCCGTGAGCAGTTCGGCCGGCCGATTGCCGGTTTCCAGCTGGTGCAGGACCAGCTCGTGCGGATGCTGTCGGGCGTCACCAGCTCGATGGCCATCTGCCACCGGCTGTCGCAGCTTCAGGACGAGGGGCGCTATACCGAGGAGCAGGCCTCGCTCGCCAAGGCCTTCACCACCGTCTCCTGCCGCCAGACCGTCGGCCTCGCCCGCGAGCTCCTCGGCGGCAACGGCATCGTGCTGGACGAGCAGGTCGGCCGTTTCGTCGCGGACGCCGAAGCAATCTATTCGTACGAGGGCACGCGCGAGATCAACACCCTCATCGTCGGCCGGGCGCTCACCGGCATCGGCGCCTTTGTCTGAGTTTCCGGGAGGACGGGACCAATGAAATCCACCTTCGACTACACCGGCGCCGCAGTCTTCGTCGCCGGCGGCACCAGCGGCATCAACCTCGGAATCGCCAGGGCCTTCGCCGCCGCGGGCGCCCGGGTCGGCGTCGGCAGCCGCCGGCAGGAGAAGGTCGACGCCGCCGTCGCCCTGCTCGGCAGCCCGGCCGGCCCGGCGCTCGGCTACGCCTTCGACGTGCGCGACCAGGAGGCGGTTGGCGCCGCGATCGGCGCCTTCGCCGCCGAGGCAGGCCCCATCGACGTGCTCGTCTCCGGCGCGGCGGGCAACTTCCCGGCGGCCGCGAAGGACATCAGCCCCAATGGCTTCAGGTCCGTGGTCGACATCGACCTGATCGGCACCTGGCACGTGATGAAGGCAGCCTATCCCCACATGCGCCGACCCGGCGGCAGTCTCATCAACATCTCCGCGCCCCAGGCCTCGATCCCGATGGCGCTGCAGGTGCACGTCTGCGCCGCCAAGGCCGGTGTCGACATGGTCACCCGCTGCCTCGCGATCGAATGGGGCGCCGAGGGGCTGCGGGTCAACGGCGTCGTTCCGGGGCCGATCGACGGCACCGAGGGGATGGCGCGGCTCGCCCCCGACGCCGCCGCCCGCGACCGCGTCGCCGCGTCGGTGCCGCTCGCACGGCTCGGCCAGCCGGACGACGTCGCCGCGGCCTGCCTGTTCCTCGGCTCGGACGCGGCCGCCTATGTCAGCGGCGCCATCATCCCCGCCGACGGCGGCTGGTCGCTCCGCGGCGCGCCGCTCGGCTGACGCTGCCAGAGAAGCTTGGAAGGCTACAGAGATGAGCTACGAGACCATCCTCTTTGACGAGGCCGACGGCGTCGCCACCATCACCTTGAACCGCCCGGACGTGATGAACGGCCTGAACTCGACGCTGCGGCGCGAGATCACCGCCGCCGTACGGCAGGCAAGCGGCAGAGCGCGGGTTCTCGTGCTGACCGGCGCCGGCCGCGGCTTCTGCTCGGGACAGGACCTCGCGGACGCGGGCAGCCTCGAGGGCGCGGCGTTCGAGCGGGTCCTGCGCGAGGAGTATGAACCCATGCTCAACGCGATCTACGACTGCCCCATTCCGACGATCGCCGCGGTCAACGGCGCGGCGGCCGGCGCCGGGGCCAACCTGGCTCTGGCAGCCGACATCGTGATCGCGGCGCATTCGGCGGTCTTCCTGCAGGCCTTCACCAGGATCGGGCTGATCCCCGACGCCGGCGGCACCTACTGGCTGCCGCGCCAGGTCGGCTTCGCCCGGGCCATGGGCGCCGTGCTTTTCGCCGAGCCCATCACGGCCGGGCAGGCGGAAGCCTGGGGGATGATCTGGCAGGCCGTGCCGGACGAGGCGTTCGCGCAGACCGTCCGCGCACGCGCCGAGCTGCTGGCACGGGGGCCGACCACCACATACCGGCTGGCCAAGGCCGCGCTTCGAGGCAGCCTTGACCGCCACCTCCCCGAGCAGCTCGCCGTCGAGGCGCGCCTGCAAGCCGAGGCAGGCAACACCCACGATTTCCGCGAGGGCGTCGCAGCATTCTCGGAGAAACGCCCGGCCCGCTACGGCGGGTCCTAGAATGCGGCGGTGGCATCGACAAATTGACGTCGAACGCCTTGCCAACGACAGCGGCCGTTGCACAGAACGGCCGGCGATGCGCCCCATGGCGTTCCCGGCCCACCTGTGCTCGAGGCGAACCGTGGGACGCCTGTATTGACCTGCTTGGTCCGCTGAATCGCTCAGATGAATGCGGATATTCCCCGCACGCCGGTCGAGATCGCCATGATGACCAGGACGACAATGGCGATCTTGCGGTAGTGACCGTCGCTTGTGCGGGCGAAGATCCTTCCACCGTAGATGGTTGCCAGGAACATCACCGGCATTGCGATGAGCGACAGGATGACGTCGGCCGTGGTCAGGAGGCCAGAGAGATAGAGGCCGGGGAGCGCGATGAGCGAGGTGATGAAGAAGAAGATCATCAGCGAGGCCCGCATCCGGGTGGGGGGCGCGCCGACCTGCAGGAAATAGGTCACGGCGGGCGGACCCGGCATCGCGGCAAGGCCGCCGAAGAAGCCGGCGGCAATGCCCGCGGGCAGCGCGAGGCCCAGCCCGGAGGCATGGTCGTGGCGCGGCGGGCGCATCAGGGCGGGCAGCGCACCGCAGACGATGAGGCAGACGAGAATCCGCATGACGTCGGGGTCGAGCCAGTCGAGCAGCATGATCCCCGGTGGCGTGCCGATCAGGGCGCCGATCGCCATGCGCTTCACGGACGGCCGGTCGACGTCCTCCCGAAGAACGACGACGTCATGAAAGCCGATGTAGACCTGCAGCAGGACGGCGATCACCACCGCGCGCTCGGGCGACATGACGAGGCTCATCAGCGGCACGGCGGCCAGCGCGAAGCCGAACCCGGTCACGCCGCGCAGAACTGCCGAAATGGCGACCACCACGCAGAGCGCGGCTGCCAGTTGGATGGTGACGGTTTCCACTTGGAATTCTCCGATCAGATGTGAAGGCGGGCGACCGGACGCGCCAGCCCGGTCCCGCCGGCGTCGCGAACAGAGGCCGGTTCGTCCCTCGGCGGGACCCGCCGCTGCCCCGCTACCGGCCCTGCTCGTCCTTCATGAAGTACCAGCGGTACATGATGCGCTGGCCGAGACGCCTGAACGGGGTGAGCAGGCCATGGTGCGGCAACTCGCCCCTGAAGATCGGCAGATCCGGGATCTCGGCCTGCCGCCCGGCGACGAGCTGGGCCATGCGGCGGCCGGCCTGGGCGGAATACATCACGCCGTTTCCACCGTATCCCATGGCATAGAAGACCCCTTCCCCGGCCTCGGGCCGGACGATGCGCGGCATCATGTCGTGGCTCACGTCGACCCAGCCCCACCAGGAGAAATCGAGATCGATCCCCTGCAGCACCGGAAACTTGCGGCCAAGCGCGTTCCGCACCGCGTCGAGATGCGCCTTGTCTCCGGCGTCCCGGCCGGTGATCGCGCCGCGCGATCCGATCTGGACCCGGTTGTCCGGCAGCAGGCGATAATAGTGCCGCAGCGTGCGCGTGTCGGTCAGTGGCGCGCCGGTCCTGAGCCCGGTTGCCGCGAGTTCGTCCGCCGTGAGCGTGCGGGTCACGATCGAGTTGGACAGGATCGGCATCAGCCGGTGGCGCGTGACCTTCGCCATCTCGGTCGACGTGTAGGCGGACGTCGCGATCGCGATCCGCCTGGCGCGGACATTGCCGCCCGGCGTCCGGACTACATAGCCCTCCCCCGACCGGCTCCAGCCCTGCACCGGCGACGCGGTATGGACCTTCACGCCAAGCCTGCGGGCATAGCGCTGGTAGCCGAAGGCGAGCTTGCCCGCATGAATGGCCGTGCCATGCGGCTCCCAGAGCGCGCCGGCCGCCTCCTCTTCCCGCGTAAATTCGGCGTGCAGTTCCTCGCGCGAGATCATGCGGGCCGCGTACCCGAACTGTCGGTTGTAGACCTCAACTTCCGCCTCCAGCGAGGGAAGGACGTCCGGCTTGTGCGCGATGTAGAAGTGGCCGCCCGTCTGCGAATCGCAGGAGATGTCGCCTTCGTCGATGACCCGCTCGAAATAGGCGAAGGCATCCTGCATCTCGGCGTGCAGTCCGCGCGCCGTCTCGAGGCCCCATCTCTTGATCCATTGCGAGCGCTTGAGCCGACCCGAGGAGATCTGGGCCTGACCGCCGTTGCGCGTGGAGCAGCCCCAGGCGGTCTGGTTGGCCTCCAGGACCACGGCCTCGATGCCGAAGTCGCGGGCGAGAACGATGGCGCAGTTGAGGCCGGTATATCCCGACCCGATCACGACGGTATCGGTCTCGATGTCACCGGTGACCGGCCCGTCGTCCTGCGGAGCATCGCCCGCCGTGGCGATCCAGTAGGTCGGCGCGTACTCGAGATTGCGCCCCGGATTGGGGTCCATGATCGGGTCATAGGCGGGGTCGTAAGGGAGGCGTCCGGCCGCGGTGACGTCTTTCGGGCTCATTGCGGCATCCTCACCTTGCCTCGAACGCGGGGCGCTGCTTGCGCAGGGCCTGCTTCACGACGATCTTGCCATCCCTGATCGTGAAGAGGTCGGCCCCCTCGGCCTCGACCCGCATTCCGGAGGCGTCCGTGCCCCGGAAGATCCATTCCGAAACGCCGCGGTCACCGCAGACGAAGTGGCTGTGCCTGTCCCAGGTGGCGTCGGGCATGGCGGTCCAGACGGCGACGAAGGCGTCCGCGATGGCCTTTCGGCCCTCGATCCTCGTGCCGAAGACCTCGCTGCCGCCGACTGTGTAGAAGACGCAGTCCTCGGCAAAGTGCTCCATCACCGCCTCGATCTCGTGCCGGTTGAAGGCGTCGAAGGTCGCGGCCAGATCGGCCTCGGTCAGTTCCTTGGTCATCTGTGTTTCCTTATGGCGCGGCCGGGCCGTCAGGAGGCGGCTGCCGGGGGGGAATGGGTTTGCCTGGTTCAGTAGCCCAGCATTCGGGGCAACCAGAGCGCGAGACCCGGGAAGAAGGCGATGATGAAGATCGCGACCGTGTTGATCGCCGCGAACGGCAGGGCGCGCACGGAAATCTCCTCGATCGAGATCTTGGAGATGCCCGACGCGATGAAGAGGTTCTCGCCCAGCGGCGGCGTCTGGAACCCGATTCCGAGCGCGCAGATCATCACGACGCCGAAGTGAGTGGGGTCGATGCCGACGCTGTAGGCGATCGGCAGCATGACCGGCACGAGGATCAGGATCGTCGCGAGCGTCTCCATGAACATGCCCACGAAGAGCAGGAAGAAGATGATCATCGCCCAGATCAGGTAGATGTTGTCGGTCATCGACAGCATGCCGTCGGCGATGATCGCCGGGATATGGTGCTCGACCAGCAGGCGCCCGAAGACGGTCGCGGTGAAGAGGATGAGCAGCACGCGCCCCGTGAGCCAGGTGGTGGTCTCCAGCGCATGGTTCAGCGACTTCCAGGTCAGTTCGCGGTAGATCAGGGTGCCGACGAGGAGCGTGTAGAAGATGGCGACGATGGCCGCCTCGGTCGGCGTGAAGAAGCCGGTGTAGATCCCGCCGAGGATGACGACCGGCGCCATCAGCGACCAGAAGCCCTGATACATCTTGCAGAGCACCAGCCGCGCGGACCAGTTGGCGTCGCTGCCCTTGTAGCCATTCTTCCGGCAAAGGAAGTAGTTCATGATCAGGAGGCTCGCGGCGACCACGAAGGCCGGAATGAAGCCCGCGACGAAGAGCTTGGAGATCGAGACGGACTCGAACTGGCCGAACCTGGCGATGGCTTCGGGCGGCGCGACGATCCCGAGGCCGGCGATGCCGAAGATCACCATCGGGATCGACGGCGGAATGACGATGCCGAGGCCGCCCGAGGATGCGGTGACGGAGGCCGCGTAGCCCCTGGAATAGCCCCGGTCGATCATCGCCGGGATCATCAGCATGCCGACGGCCGCCGTCGTCGCCGGACCGGAACCGGAGATCGCGCCGAAAAACAGGCAGGCAAGAACGGTCGCGACCGCCATGCCGCCGGTGAAGGGGCCGGCAAGGCTTTCGGCCACGTCGATCAGCCGTTTCGAGATGCCGGCGGCTTCCATGAGCGCACCGGCCAGGATGAAGGCCGGCAGGGCCATGAGCGGGAAGGATCCGACCGACGTGAAGGCGATCTGCACGAACTTCAGCGGGTTGTCGCCCGCGTAGAGAAACGTGAGCAACGACGAGACGCCGAGAGCGACCGTGATCGGCGTTCCGATCAGCAGGAGCGCCAGGAACGTCCCGAAAAGCACAAGGACAATCATTTCCATGCTGGATGTTCCCAGTGGCTGGAGGAATTGGGGGAAGCGCGAGGCTACTGGGCGGCAGTAGGACGCGGGACGTGCAGGTCCTCGGCGACCTGATCGAGATCGATCTCGTCCGGATCCACGATGTGTTCCCGCTTGACGAGTCGCGCGTAGTTCACCTGCAGGATGCGGAAGGTCATCAGTGCAAAGGCGACCGGCAGGATCATGTAGAAGTATTTCAGCGGAACACCGAGGGTCTGCGCCTTCTGAAACGCATTCATCCGCCCCAGGAAGGAGATCGAAAGCGCGATGAAATAGAGGTTGAAGAAGATCCAGAACAGGTCCGCGAAGCCTTCGATCCAGGCGACTGTGCGCTCGGAAAGGAACTTGAACTGGAACGTGACCCGGTTGTGGGCCGAGATCTTGGCCGCATGGCTCGCGCCGAGGAACACGAACCAGACGAACATGTAGACCGACAATTCCTCGATCCAGCTGATCGAGTGACCGAATATCTCCCGCGAGATGATCTGCACAAAGAGGATGCTCACGAAAAACACGAGGAGTATGCGGCAGAGTATGCTTTCGATGTTGTTCAGAACCTTGAGTATCATGTCCATCCCGCCCCCTATCGGCCAATGATCAGTCGTGCGGAGAGGCCCCTGCTGGCCTCCCCGCTCTCTGGTCATTCGGACACGGGTTCGCGGCCGAGCGAGACGAGAACCTTGTTCAGTTCCTCGACGCCGCCGATCTGGTCGTAGAACTCGGGCCAGACCTTCGTGGTCGCCAGCGTGATGAACTCCTGCTCGTCGTCCGCCGGCGTCGAGATCTCCATCCCGGCCGCGACGAGGCGTTCCTTGATCTCCCCTTCCTTCTCGCGGAGGAACCGGGCGGAGAACTCGGTCGCGGCCGCCCCGGCGTCGAGCAGGATCTTCTGATCTTCTTCCGACAGGCCCTCGAAGACGGACTCCGAAATGATGAGCGGCTCGATCGAGAAGATGTAGCGCCAGTCGGTGACGTACTTCTGCACCTCGTAGAACCGCATGGCGTTGATGGTCATGTACGGGTTGTCCTGACCGTCCACCACGCCCTGCTGCAGGCCGGCGAAGGTTTCCGACCACGCCATCGGGGTCGGGTTCACACCCCAGGAACGGTAGGATTCGATCATGATCTCGTTCTTGGGCACACGGACCACGAGATCCTGCAGATCCTCGACGGTCGTGACCGGATGCTTGGAGTTCGTCAGCACGCGGAAGCCCGAATAGGCCCAGCCGATGATCCGCACGCCGGCGTCGTTGATCGTGTTCGCGATGAGCTCCTGGCCAATCTCACCCTGGGTGAGCGTCTCCGCGTCCTCGACGCTCTGGATCACGTAGGGCAGCGTCAGCGTGCCGACCGTCGGTGAGAAGGGCGTGACGTTGTTGATCGCGAGGATCGACATGTCGAGCATGCCCATGGCGGCGTCGTTGACCGTGTCCTGCTCCGATCCGAGCTGGCCGTTCAGGAACAGCGTCGCCGTGTGCTCGCCGCCGGATTTCTCCTCGAGTGCCTTGATGAACGCGACGCCGAGCGCCTCCTGCGTGCCGCCGGCGCCGTCACCGACCGCGATCTTGAAATTGGTCGCCGATGCGGGAGAGGCAGCCGCGAAGGCGGCGAGCGCGAAAGCAACGCCAAGCCCCCGCAGGGATGAAATCTGCGTCATTTGATCTCCAGTCTGCTTAACACCAAGCCACATCCGGTGGCGCTGGCAAAAACGTGTGCAGCAAAACTTGACGTGAGGGTATGTCCAGTCGACGTTTTTGATGAGTCCAAGGGTATTGCCCGTATGAGCAACTACGCCGTCCCGGAAGACGTGTTCTTCGTGGACCGCAGGAGCAGCGCCCCCCTGCAGGCACAGCTCCGCGAGGCGATCGTCTCGGGGATCCTGTCAGGGCATCTGGCGAAGGGGGCGCTCATGCCCTCGACGCGGCGCCTTGCGGCGCACGTCGGCATATCGCGCATCACCGTCAGCCTCGCCTACCAGGAACTGGTCAGCCAGGGGTATCTCATCGCGCGGGAGAGGAGCGGATACGCCGTCGCAAGCGGTGTCACCGACAAGCCGAAGGCGAAGAAGACGGCGCGCGGGCGCGACGGCGCGCCTTTCGACTGGCAGGCGAGGCTGCCGGACTGTTTCGACGACTATCGCCAGATCGAAAAGCCCGCCGGCTGGCGGACTTATCCCTATCCCTTCATCTACGGGCAGATGGACTCGTCGCTCTTCGACGTGACGGCCTGGCGCGACTGCGCCCGGCGCGCCCATGGCGGTCGCGAGTTCATCGACATGGCGGGGGATGTCGCGACCGCTGACGATCCGCTGCTCGTCGACTTCATCCGCTCGCGCAGTCTGCCGCGCCGGGGCATACAGGCCGGACCGGACGAGGTTCTGGTCACGCTTGGCTCGCAGAACGCGCTTTGGCTTGCCACCGCATTGCTCTCCCATCGCGGGTTCCACGCCGCGATCGAAAATCCCGGCTACCCGGATCTCGCCAGCGCCCTCCGGTGGCACGGCGCGCGCATCACCGCGATCGACGTCGACGACAAGGGCCTTCCACCCGACCTGCTTCCCGACGATGTCGACGTGGTCTACGCGACGCCCAGCCATCACGTGCCAACCGCCGTGACCATGCCGATGGACCGCCGCGAGGCGCTGCTCGCCGCCGCCGACGAGCGCGACTTCGTCATCGTGGAGGACGACTACGACTTTGAAATGAGCTTCCTCGCCGCCCCGAGCCCGGCCCTTAAGTCGCTCGACCGGATCGGCCGCGTCATCTACACCGGCAGCTTCTCGAAGGCGCTGTTTCCCGGGCTGCGGCTCGGCTATCTCGTCGGGCCGCCGGAATTCATCGACGCCGCCCGCAGCCTTCGCGCGCTGATGCTTCGCCATCCGCCCGGCCACCTGCAACGCACCACCGCGCATTTCCTGGCCCTCGGACACTACGATCAGCACCTGCGGCGCATGCGCAGCGTCTTTGCCGAGCGCCGCGAAGTGCTGATCGAAGCACTGGAACGGTCCGGACTGGAGCTTTGCGGGTCCGCGGACTTCGGCGGGACGAACCTCTGGGTCGGTGGTCCGGCCGGGCTTTGTGCGGCCCGGCTGGAACGGGAACTGCGCAAGGATGGTGTGCTGATCGAGGCGGGCACGCCCTTCTTCGAACAGCCCGAGGGACCGGTGCGGCATTTCCGGCTGGGCTATTCGTCTATTCCGATCGAGCGGATCGTTCCGGGCGTCGAGCTGATCGACCGGGCGATTGCCCGGTCAGCCATGATGTAGGCCGGGGCCGCCCGCCGAAACGGGATCCGGTGCGATGCAGAAGGTACTCTCCAGCTCCGCGTCTGCCGGGCGTGGTCCCGTTCCGATGAGCTGAAGCCGGCATTCGGTGCTTGCGGGTAGACCGCCACCACGCAGCTCGGCGATCTCCGTCCGTCCTCCGGCAAGCTGAACCACCACCAAGACGCCGGGGTCGTCGGCGAAGCGGACGAAGCCTTTGGCTCGCACGAGGTGCGGCTCCGGCCGACCGAGCGCCGCCAGCAACGCGGCGCGCGAAACGGGGCCACTGAAGTGGAGGCCGGCGCTCCAGAACACATGGTCGTGGCGCGGATCGTCTGGGGGCGGCTCATGGAACCGCCCCGGACCGAAGATCAGCTCGACGGGGAAGTCGGCGTGATCGGCGCTCAGCATCTCGATCCCGGCGAAGCGTGACGCCAGACGGTCGATCGTGCCTGCCACCGCCAGCGACTGCTTGTTGAGGACGAGAATGTCGGCGGCGTCGATCTGGCGGCGGACGGTGTCACCCACGAGGGCGTCTGCCAGCTGGGCCTCGATCTGTCCGGTGTCGGCCAGAACGACCGTGCGGCCGGCGTGAAGCGAAGGAGAGAGGCGCGCGATGTCGGCGATCCGGGCCGGGTCGGCCACCCCGCTCGCCTCCACGAGGATGTGTTCCGGCCGCGGCTCCGCGCGGAGCACCGCCATCAACGTGGTCATGAGCCCGTTGCCGACATTGCAGCAGATGCATCCGCTTTCGAGGCGGAACGCGCGCCCGCCCTCCAGTTCGATCAGTTCCGCGTCGATCTCGAGTTTGCCGAAGTCGTTGACAAGGATGGCGAAGCGCGAGGTGTCGCACTCCCGGATCACGCGGTTGACCAGTGTCGTCTTGCCCGCCCCGAGATAGCCGCCGATGACCGTCAGCGGCACGGTCACGGCTGGAACACCGTGCCGCCAAGGACGGTGGCGCGGACCCTGATGTCCTTGAGCCTATCGGGCGCGACCGCCATCGGATCCTCGGCCAGGACGGCGAAATCGGCGAACTTGCCGGGCTCCAGGCTGCCGACGAGATGGTCCATGCCGAGCGTGTAGGCGGCACCGAGGGTGATGGCGCGCAGCGCCTGCGGCACGGTGATCTTCTCGTGCTCGCCGAGGAGCCGGTTCCGGGCCGTCCGCCGCTCGACCGCGCACCAGGCGGTGAAAAGCGGGCCGATCGGGGTCACGGGCGCGTCGGAATGCATGGCGTATCTTACACCCAGCCGCTCGGCCGAGGCGAAGGGTTCGAGGCGGTGGGCGCGGTCTGGTCCGATCGTCGTCGCCAGATGCTCCTCGCCCCAGTAGTAGATGTGGTTCGCGAACATGTTGACGCAGACGCCGAGGGCCGCGGCGCGCTCGAGCTGCGCCTCGCTGATCATCTGGGCGTGCTGGAGCGTATGCCGGTGGTCGCGCCTCGGATGCGTGGCGAGGGCGGCTTCGATGGCGTCGAGGGTGACTTCGACGGCCTCGTCGCCGTTGGTGTGGACATGGACCTGCCAGCCGGCGGCGTGGAACGCGGCGAACTGTTCGCGGATCGTCTCGGGTGGGATGTTCCAGATGCCGTTGGGCGCCCCGTTGTAGTAACCGGGCGCCTTGAGCCGGGCGGTGAAGCCCTGGATCGAGCCGTCGGTCATCATCTTGACGAGGCCGAGGCGTAACTTGTCGGTGCTCTGGGGCGCGAGGCGGGCGACGCGCGCAAGCCCCTGATCGGTCGGCAGGGTGAGCGCGCCATAGGCCGGCACGAGGCGGATCGGAAAGTCGTCCCCGGCCGTCAGGTCGAGGAGCCCGGCGACGCTCGCCGGGTCGAGCCCGGCGTAGAGGTCGGTGGCGGTGGTCACGCCGGCACGCTGTGCAACCGAGGCGAACGCCCGGACGCTCGCGGCCGACCCGGCCTCCCCGAACGGATTCACCCCCGCGATTTCGAATGCCATGAACATCGCGGCGATTTCCTGCAGTTCCCCCGTGGGGACGCCGGCAGCATCCTTGATGATGCCATGGACCTCCGTGTCGGCCGTCACGCCCGCGGTATCGAGGACGAAGCTGTTCGCGTTCAGCATGTGGGCGCTGGCGTGCATCACGACCACCGGCCGGTCCGACGCGACCCGGTCGAGATCCGCCACGACCATGCGGCGCGACGAGAAGTAGATCGGGTCGAACCCCCAGGCGACGATCGGGCGCCCGGCCATCGCCGGGTCCGACGCCGCCTCCTGCAACCGGGCGACGACGGCGTCGATGCTTTTCAGCCCGGTCCAGACCCGTCCGGACGGATCGGCCCGGTCAAAGTAGCCGGCGTAGATGTAGTTCCAGAACACGCCCTCCATCGCGTGGCTGTGACCTTCCACGAAGCCCGGCATGATGACGTCGTTGGAAAACCGGTCGTCAAGGACGTACTCGCCCCACCCGGAGAGATCCTCGAGGCTGCCGGTTCCGAGGATGCGGCTGCCGCGAACCGCGACGTGGGTAGCCTCGGGCCGGCTGGCGCACATGGTCAGGACCCTGCGCGCCGAGAAGATCGTTATCCCCGCCATCTCAGGCCCTCCCGGGATCGAAGCCGCCGCGACCCCGCGCCAGCCCCAGCACCACGATCAACCCCCAGCAGACAGCGAACGTCAGCCCGAAGACCAGCATGATGGTGAGGATGGAGATGCCGGGAAGGATCGGCGACATCACGATCGCGACGTGGAAAGCGACAAAGAGGATCGCGACGTTGAAGAAGGCGAGTTCCTTGGCGACCGACGTCGAATAGTCCGGGTCGAGGATGCGCAGGAGCAGAAGGCCCGTCCCGGTCGAGCCGCAGCAGCATCCGAAGATCGCCAGCGCCCTCTCGATCCCGAGGTTGCCGAGATGCCGGCCGAACCCGAAGCACAGCACGGCGGTCGCGACCGTGACGGCAGCCGAAACCAGGAGGACTGGCACCAGAAACGCCGACAGCACGGACAGCTGGATGCTCATCAGCGTCCCCACCATCATGAAGTCGACGGATGTCCCGGTGATCCGCTTCTGGGTGTCGTCGTCGATCAGATAGGACAGGTGGAGCCGGTCGATCACGGCGCGGATGATGACGCAGGCGATGAGTCCCCAGAGAAAGAACAGCCCGTGCGAGAAGAGGACGCCGAGCGCGATGCCGAACGGCCGTGCGTCGCCGATCAGTCCCTGCATGAAGAGCAGGAAATAGTGCGTTGCGATATAGGCGACACCGAGGAAGACGAAGTGCCAGGCGAGCGAGTCCACGTTGGCAGGGTGCGTGACCTGCCGCCCGGCGGAGACGTTGGTGGTCCGCTCATAGATGCCGCGCAGGAACTCGTCGTCGATCTTCGCGGTCGTGTTCTGATTGTATCCATGGCGGATCGCCCACCGCGCCACGGGCACACCCACGACGAAGGCCGTGAGAAAGCCGAGGGAGGCATAGATCAGTCCGACCGTCGCCGCATTCGAGATGCCGTAGGCGTTTTCCCAGATGGTGCCGAAGGTCAGGGCCTGACCCGGCCCCTGGGTGTAGCCGAAGGTTACCATCGCTCCGAGGAACGTGCTGATCGTGTCGCCGGTCAGCTGATTGTAGCCCGCGATGACGCCGAAGCCGACGATGGCCTGCATGACGAGGGACATCGTCCAGATCAGGGTCAGCCACATGCCGCCGTCGAAGATCGTCTTGCTCGTCGTCCCCTTGTTGCCGCCGATCAGCACGAGGGACATGAAGCTGAGCGTGAAGAAGTGGAAGGTGAAGGGCTCGAACGTGCCGGCGTCAAAGCCGAGCGACAGGCCGAGGGAAATGAGGATGAACCCGATCGCGCCGCCGATGAGGCTTGCCGGCACGAGAGCGCGCTGGAAAAGCGGAACATTGGCGCGCAGCCACGTCCCTACCAGCAGCATGGTCGCCATGAAGGCGAAAGCGATGATCATTGGAAAGGTCGCGGCCACTAACCAGCTCCTTCTTTCTTCGTGTTGGGGGTGAGAGTGCGGGAGCCGTTGGCGCGGGGGGCCGCACCAGTCCGCACAGCGATGAGGGGGAATGCGGCTTCGGCAGGTGAGCCGCGGGGCGGATCGTATGCCGGCAGTTGGAATTTCCGCGGCGCCCGATCGATGGCGCTGCCGGTTGGCTGGAAGGTCTCGTGGCCGTTGTCCGGTGCCGCGAGATCGAGGCACGACAGGGGCTCGGCCTGACCTTGTCCTGGTAAGGTATTCGCCTTCGCTTCCCTCACCTCGGGAACGAAGGCCGCGTCAGGCATCGGCATGTCGCGCGCCATCGGGCCGACGCGGGCGCGGCGGCGGCCGATGCCAGAAATGGGGCGGCGAGGCCCGAAGGGGCCAAGGAATGCTTCATCATGCTCTCCGCTGAATTGTCATCCGGCCGTCCGGCGGCCGACTGCAGTGCAGCATGCGGGCATGACCGGACGTGAGGTATGTCCAATTGTGACATTAGGTGAGTCCAGTGGGTCAGGATGACTGACCGAGACGACCATTCCGAGGGCGTTGTTCTGCTCGAAGGGGAACGCGGGGCCGGCCGCAGGTGGCGAGCCCGCGCGCACGCCGGCAAGGGATCACCGGCCGGGCATTTGGATCCGTGAGCGCAAACGGCTAAGGACCGCGAGCGGGACGCCTTCAAACGTCGGAGCTGGGCATGGCGAGCTGCGCCAGGAGGGAAGCGACATGGCACTGAAACCCAAGGATGCGCCTGATCTCGGCCGCTTCGACTGGGAGGACGCCCTTCGGCTGGAGGAGCAGCTGACCGAGGACGAGCGGATGCTCCGCGATTCCGCCCGCGCCTACGCGCAGGACAGGCTGCAACCGCGGGTGATCGCCGCCTATCGTGAGGAGGCGACGGATCCGGCGATCTTCCGCGAGATGGGCGACATGGGATTGCTGGGGGTCACCGTGCCGGAGGAGTACGGCGGCCTCGGCGCTTCCTATGTCAGCTACGGCCTCATCGCCCGTGAGGTCGAGCGCGTCGACTCCGGCTACCGCAGCATGATGAGCGTGCAGTCCTCGCTGGTCATGTATCCGATCTTTGCCTACGGCAGCGAGGAGCAGAGGAAGACGTACCTGCCCGGCCTCGCCGCCGGCACGCTGATCGGCTGCTTCGGCCTCACCGAACCCGATGCCGGCTCCGATCCCGCCGGCATGAAGACCGTCGCCCGCAGGACCGCGACCGGCTACGTGCTCAACGGCGCGAAGATGTGGATCTCGAACGCGCCGATCGCCGACGTCTTCGTCGTCTGGGCGAAGTCCGAGGCGCACGGCGGGCGCATCCGCGGCTTCGTGCTCCAGAAGGGCATGAAGGGTCTCTCCGCCCCGAAGATCGGCGGCAAGCTCAGCCTGCGCGCTTCGATCACCGGCGAGATCGTCATGGCCGACGTCGAGGTCGGCGAGGACGCGCTCCTGCCCGGTGTCGAGGGGCTGAAGGGGCCGTTCGGCTGCCTCAACCGCGCACGCTATGGCATCAGCTGGGGCGTGCTCGGCGCCGCGGAGTTCTGCCTCGCCGCCGCGCGCCAGTACGGCCTCGACCGCAGGCAGTTCGACAAGCCGCTCGCCCAGACCCAGCTCTTCCAGCTGAAGCTCGCCAACATGCTGACCGAGATCGCCCTCGGCCAGCAGGCGAGCCTGCGCGTGGGGCGGCTGCTCGACGAAGCGAACGCGGCGCCGGAGATGATCTCGCTCGTCAAGCGCAACAACTGCGGCAAGGCGCTGGAGATCGCCCGCTGGGCGCGCGACATGCACGGCGGCAACGGCATCTCCGAGGAGTTCCAGGTGATGCGCCACATGGCGAACCTTGAGACGGTCAACACCTACGAGGGCACGCACGACGTCCACGCCCTGATCCTCGGGCGGGCGATCACCGGACTGCAGGCCTTCTTCTGACGCCGCCTCGTGTCCTTCCGCGAGCGGAGGTGGGCTACATCGCCGTGACGCCGGTCAGGTTCTCGCTTACGGTCCAGAGCCGTTCGGCCAGTATCGGGTCGCGCGCCCAGGGACGGACGCCGAGGAGTCCGGTCGCCTCCGCCGGCACTGCAAGGGCGATGTTGCAGTTCTCGCAGTAGACCCCGCCAAGCCCCGCCAGCAGCGGGCTCGTCGCGCACCAGACCGTCGTCGCCGCGCCCTGCTGCGGCGTTTTCCTGTTGTTCTCCGGGTCGATGATCGCCACCCCGCTCGCATCGCGGTAGCCCGACGCGATGCTCGCCTCGACCGGCATGGCGCGGGTGAAGCCGCTGTCGACGATGCCGCCGGGATGCAACGCGAACGACCGGACGCCATGCGGCTTCCCCAGATGGTCCAGCCAGAGCGAGAAAAGCGCGTTGGCCGTCTTCGACTGGCCATAGGCGACGATCGGGTCATAGTCCCGGCGCTCGAAATGGATGTCGTCGCAATCGACCGCCCCCGCCGCGTGGCCGCAGGAGGATACGGTGACGACGCGCGCCCTGCCCCTGACGAGGGCGGGCCAGAGCCGGGCGGTCAGCTGGAAGTGGCCGAGATGGTTGGTGGCGAACTGCGCCTCGAAGCCGCGCGCGTCGCGCTCCAGGGTCAGGCCGATGTAGCCCGCGTTGTTGATGAGGAGATCGATCGCCTGGTGCCGCGCCAACAGGGCCTGCGCAAAGGCGTCGATCGACGCCGGGTCGATCAGGTCGAGCGCCTCGACGGTCACATTCCCCACGATCCCGAGCGCCGCCTCTGCCTTCGCGGCGTTGCGGGCGGGAACGATCACTTCCGCTCCCGCTGCGGCGAGGGCACGGGTGGTCTCAAGGCCGATGCCGGAGGAGCCGCCGGTAACGATGGCGACGCGGCCGGAGAGGTCGATGCCCGCGATCACCTCCGCAGCCGTGCTGGCCGCGCCGAAGGGCGATGGGATCGGGGCCTGCCGGTGTTCCATTTCGCTGCTCTCGTTCGTGTCGGCCAACAGCTATTCCGACGATCCGCGACGTTGAATAATTGATCTGCCGGATTTCATGCGCCAAAGTCCGCGCATGCCGGTCGATCCGCTCTCTGAGATCCTCGCCGCCTTCGACACCCGCTCCTTCCTGTCCGGCGGGATCATCGCCGGCGGCAACTGGGCGATCCGATTTCCCCCGCCGCTGGCGGTCAAGTTCGGCGCCGTGGTGCGGGGCGCCTGCTGGCACGAGGTCGAGGGCTGGGGCGGACCGGTCAGGCTGACGGCCGGTGACGTCTTTGTGGTGAACGGCCGCGCGCCGCTCCGTCTGTCGAGCGATCCCGGCGTCGCCCCGCTCGACGCGGTTCAGGTCTTCGCCGAGGCTTCCGACGGCATCGCGCGGCTTGGCGGCAGCGACGACTTTCACCTGCTCGGCGGCCATGTCGCGCCGGACCCTGTCGGTGCGGCGCTCCTCGCCGAAGCCCTGCCACCGTTCATCCACGTTGCCGCGCCGTCGCCGGGCGCGCGCACGCTGACCGGGCTCCTGGAACGGCTGGTCGACGAGGCGACGCACGCCCGGCCGGGTTCGGCGGCGATCGCGCGCACGCTCGCGCATCTGCTGTTTCTGCACATGCTGCGCGACCATCTCGAGGCGGGTGCCGTGCCTGCAGGATGGCTGAAGGCGGCCGGCGATCCGCGGATCGGGCCGGCAATGAGCCTGATGCACGGCGATCCGGGACGAGACTGGCGCCTCGACGATCTGGCCCGCGCGGCCGGCATGTCGCGCAGCAGCTTCGCCGAATGCTTCAAGGCGGTCGCGGGCATGGCGCCCCTTGCCTATCTGACCTTCTGGCGGATGCGGCTCGCCGAGCGCGCGCTCCGCGACGGGGCGCGTTCGCTGGCGCCGCTGGCAGCTTCGCTCGGCTATGCCTCCGAGAGCGCCTTCAGCACTGCCTTCAAGCGCGTGGTCGGCCTGTCGCCAGCACACTACCGCGATCGCATGAGCGGCGGGAAGCGCGAACGGCAGCCGGCGGACGTGCTCACCGCGGAACAGCCCGCCGCGCTTCAACCTGCACAAGTCTGATCATCCCCGTGCGACTCGTGCGGGAGCCACAACCATGGCGCTTTCCCGTTGCAAGCCCATCTGGCACTCTGCATACATAGTTTGTATCTTGCCCCGGACGCAGCCTTGGGGACCGCGGGCCGGAACAGATGCAACGCTTCCACCGAATTCTCCTGAAGACCACCGACCGCGAGCTCGAATCCGTGGCCGGCAGCGCCCTGAGCGAACTCGACGGCTATCGGCTTCTGTTCTGCCGGGACGATCTCGAGGTGAACAAGCGCCTCGCCGAAGTCGATCTGAACGTTCTGCTCTACGACGCCGATGGAACCGGGCCGGAGGCGATCGACGCGGTCTTCAAGGCCCGCACGGCGCATCCCAACTGCGCGCGCATCCTGCTGGTCGGCGCGGAGCAGTCGCCGGTGGGCGCCGAGCTCAGTCGCCGGACCGCCGCCTTCATGTTCCTCAAGAAGCCGGTCACGGCGGCGCAACTCGGCCTCGTGGTGAAGCGAGCCCTGGAGCTGGCGGAGCTGTCACGGCGCCATCGGCTGCTGACCCGCGAGCTCAACCTCTCGCTCGACGACGAGGACATGCTCGACCGCGCCGAGGTGCCGTCGATCGCGGGCGGTTTCTCGCAGTTCGAGCGGATCGTCTATGCCAGCCCGAAGATGGCCGAACTGGTCGAGGAGGCGCGCACGGCGGCGAGCACCGAGATGCCGGTGCTGATCCACGGCGAGACGGGAACCGGCAAGGAGCTGCTGGCCCGCGCCATTCACTACAACTCGGCGCGGATGAACTCGCCGATGCATGTGCAGAATTGTGGCGGAGTCAGCGACGCGGCGCTGCATTCCGAACTGTTCGGCCATGTCCGGGGCGCCTATTCCGGCGCCATCGCCGACCGTCTGGGCCTCTTCCGGGCCGCCGACGGCGGGACCGTGTTCCTCGACGAGATCTCCGAGATTTCCCGCAACTTCCAGATCGCGCTTCTGCGGTTCCTTCAGGAGGGCGAGGTGAAGCCGCTCGGCTCGGACAGGGTGCTGCATGCCAACGTGCGCATTATCGCCGCGTCCAACCGGCCGCTTCTGAAACTCGTCGAGCGGGGCGAGTTCCGCCGCGACCTCTACTACCGCCTCCGGGGGTTCGAACTGGAGATCCCGCCGCTGCGCGACCGGCGAGAGGACATCCCCGTCCTCACCCGCTTCTTCGTCGACAAGTATGCGGGAGTCGTCGGGCGCCGGGTGCTCGGTGTAACCGACCAGGTGCTGCGCAAGCTCGAGTCCTACCCCTTTCCGGGGAACGTCCGCGAGCTCGAGACGGAGGTCCAGAGAATGGTCGCCGTTGCCGAACAGGGCGGCTACATCGCCGTGCGGCACCTGACCGACAAGATCGCGCGCCTGCCGGTGACCGAAGGCGGCCGCATCGGCTTCGTCCCCACCGGGAGCACGCTCAAGGACATGGTCGAGGATCTGGAGCGGCAGGTGATCGCCGACTCGCTCGGCCGCTGGCACTGGAACCAGTCGAAATCCGCCGAGGAACTCGGCTTGAGCCGTGTCGGGCTTTCGAACAAGATCAAGCGGTACGACCTGAAGCCGAAGGTGGCCGGATGACCGATGGCGAGCCGCTGAACTTCCCGTACTCCCGATCGGGCGTGTCGGCGCGGGCGACGCCGCCCAGGGATCTCGGCCTGACCCGCATGTCGCTGAGCGTGGACCGCTCCGGCGTAGGCGCCAAGGGCCATTGGTGCCCGAACTGCAAGGGCATCTGGTACAGCTACTTCCTGGAAACCACCTGCCCGGTCTGCGGCCGCCGCGGCTGACAGCACCCCGTCGATCGAGCCACGAGTGGAACTGCAAATCGACATGTCAGGTCGCCCTGCAAACATGCTTTGCAGTATGCAGTATGTTGCAGGAATAGCGTTCGAACCGGCACCGAGTTGATTTGTCGGCGAAATCAATCCCCCACTAGAATTCTCCCATCGGTCCGGTCCGCAAGGTCCGCGAACCGGACATAGCAAGGCGGGCACTCGCAGCCCCCGACGGGAGGAGATCGATGGCCAATCTTCTGTGGCTCCAGGGCGGGGCCTGCTCCGGCAACACCATGTCGTTCCTCAATGCGGAGGAGCCCTCGGCCTGCGACCTTGTGACGGACTTCGGGATCAACGTGCTCTGGCACCCATCGCTCGGCGTCGAGCTCGGCGACAACGTGAAGACCATCCTCGAACGCTGTGTTTCCGGCGAGATTCCGCTCGACATCTTCGTTTTCGAGGGAACCGTGGTGAACGCTCCCAACGGCACCGGCAACTGGAACCGGTTCTGCGGCGCGCCGATGAAGGACTGGGTGGAAAAGCTCTCGAAGGCGGCGCAGTTCGTCGTGGCCATCGGCGACTGCGCCACCTGGGGCGGCATCCCGGCGACTGCGCCGAATCCCTCGGAAAGCGTCGGCCTGCAGTTTCTCAAACGGGCAAAGGGCGGCGCGCTCGGTCCGGGCTTCACGTCCAAGGCCGGCCTTCCTGTCATCAACATTCCCGGCTGCCCGGCCCATCCGGACTGGGTGACCCAGATCCTCGTCGGGGTGGCCACCGGCCGTGCCGGGGATCTCACCCTCGACGAGTTCAACCGGCCCAAGACCTTCTTTGCGTCCTTCACCCAGACCGGCTGCACCCGAAACATGCACTTCGCCTACAAGGTCTCGGCGACCTCGTTTGGCCAGCGCAAGGGCTGCCTGTTCTATGACCTCGGCTGCCGCGGCCCGATGACCCATTCGCCCTGCAACCGGATCCTCTGGAACCGGGTGTCGTCGAAGACCCGCGCGGGCATGCCCTGCATGGGCTGCACCGAGCCGGAGTTCCCGTTCTTCGACCTCGCCCCCGGCACCGTCTTCAAGACCCAGACCATGATGGGCGTGCCGAAGGACCTGCCCACAGGCGTCGACAAGACCGGTTACATCAAGCTCACCGCCGCGGCCAAGGGCGCCGCGCCCGCCTGGGCCGAAGAAGACATCTTCGTCGTCTGACGGAAGGGAGGACAACATGGCCGAAGCAGCGGTTCAAACCCTCGACATCTCGCCCGTCGGACGGGTGGAGGGCGATCTGGACGTCCGCGTCAACATCGAGAACGGCGTCGTCACCAATGCCTGGACCCAGGCGGAACTGTTCCGCGGATTCGAGGTGATCCTGCGGGACAAGGATCCGCAGGCGGGGCTCGTCGTCACGCCGCGGGCCTGCGGCATCTGCGGCGCGTCGCACCTGACCTGCGCCGCCTGGGCGCTCGACACCGCGTGGGGCACGACCGTGCCGCGCAACGCGATCCTGGCGCGCAATCTCGGCCAGCTCGCCGAAAGCCTGCAGTCGCTGCCGCGGCACCACTACGGGCTGTTCATGATCGACTTCACCAACCAGAACTACCGGAACTCCCGGTTCTACGAGGAGGCGGTCAAGCGCTGGGCGCCGTTCACCGGCACGAACTACGAGAAGGGTGTCACCATCTCCGGCCGTCCGGTGGAGATCTATGCCC
>JBGALW010000295.1:0-3160 GCA_044223585.1 Amaricoccus sp. | reverse complement strand
AATCCTGACAATCCGCGCGCAGTTTGGGCTTGTGGCGCGCTCTCGCAACTGGCACGATATGCGAAAGAAAACGCGATTCGTCGCGCCTGATTGTGTTTCGTTCGACACGACTCATAACCTGAAGGTCGCAGGTTCAAATCCTGCCCCCGCAACCAGAAAATCAAACAATATCAAAGACTTCAAAGCCGAGCACAACGCTCGGCTTTCGGCATTCGTAAGCGCGATGCCGACCACCTCCTGCCCTTGTCGATCTGATCGGGCCATTCTCGCCACGCATGCGGCGCGGAGATGTTGGATTTGGGGAGAGACGGCAAAGAGGACGTCCATTTTGACGGCTCGACGTGTGTCGGGGTTTCCCGGCTTGAGGTGATCGCGGGGCCAGGCGGACGGCGTCGACGCGCGAAGGCGGAGCGAGCTCGGATCGCGGCGGAAAGCCTGATGCCCGGTGCGTCGGTGGCGGATGTCGCGCGCCGGCACGGCACGACGCGCTGGCAGGTTTACGATTGGCGCAGGAAGCTGCGGTTGGGTGAGCTGGTCGTGCCCGAGAGTGTTGCGACGTTGCCGATGTTCGCGGAACTCGTGGTTGCGGGCGCCGCGGCGGAGGCGCCATTGGCCCGCGCCCCGTCCGATGTGGAGATCGTCGTCGGTGACGTCGTGATCCGCGCCGGCGCCGGCGCCGATGAAGGCCCGCTGACGAGGGCGATCCGGGCGGTACGGGCAGCGGCGTCGTGATGTTCGGCCAAGGCGGTCCGGTGAAGGTCTTCGTCGCGACGCGGCCGGTGGACTTCCGCAAGGGAATCGATGGTCTGGCTCTGGCGGTGCAGGAGATGTTCGGGCTCGATCCCTTCGGCGGGGCGGTCTTCGTGTTCCGGTCGAAGCGCGCGGACCGGATCAAGCTGCCGGTCTGGGATCAGACCGGCATGGTGCTGGTTCGCAAGCGGCTGGAAGGGGCCAGGTTCGTCCGGCCGCAGGTACGTGACGGGGTGATGCAGCTGTCCTCGGCACAGCTGG
Organism: Amaricoccus sp.; assembly: GCA_044223585.1. Taxonomy (GTDB): domain Bacteria; phylum Pseudomonadota; class Alphaproteobacteria; order Rhodobacterales; family Rhodobacteraceae; genus Amaricoccus. The sequence continues at coordinate 2,149 of JBGALW010000295.1, read as the reverse complement.
CGGCGCTGTTCGAGGGGCTGGATTGGCGGCTGGTCCGGCCGGAGCGGGCGCGGCGTCCGCTGGCTGCGGGGCGAGCGCGCCGAAGCTCGGAAAACCCCTGTTTTTGCTGGCTGTAATGGGGGTTCCGTGATTCGCTTCCGCTCATGGACGCTGACGCCCTCACTCGCGAGAATGCCCATCCGAAGGCCCGCCTGGCCGAGGTCGAGGCGGTCCTTGCCGAGGTGCAGGAGGCCAATCGTCGGCTCGAGGATATCCTGCGCTCGGCGCAGCGTGCACAGTTCGGCAAGAGTTCCGAGAAGCTGCCGCCCGACCGGTTCAACCTGCCGCTGGAGGATGCCGAGCCGGCCCAGGGCGTGCTCGAGGCCGCGCAGGAGAAGGCCGAGGCGGCGCTGCGGGGCGCGGCGGGAGCGGAAACGCCCCGCAAGCCTGCGCGCAACCGCGGCCATCTGCCGCCGCATCTGCCCCGGGTCGAGCGGGTGATCGAACCGGCCAGCGCCCAGCGCCCCTGCGGCTGCGGCGAGATGGCCCGGATCGGCGAGGACGTGTCCGAGCGACTTGACGTGATCCCGGCCCAGTTCCGGGTGCTGGTGACGCGGCGGCCGAAGTATGCCTGCCGCCGCTGCGCGCAGGCCGCGGCGCAGGCACATGCGCCCGAGCATGTCGTGCCCGGCGGGCTGCCCACGGAGCTGCTCATCGCCTGGATCATCGTCTCGAAGTTCGGCGACCGCCTGCCGTTCTACCGTCAGGCCGGGATCTTCAAGCGGCAGGGGATCGACCTCGACCGCGGCACGCTCGGCAACTGGGTCGGCCGCGCCTGCTTCCACCTGATGCCGGTCATCGACCGCATGCGGACCCATCTGCGCGACGCCGATCGCATCTTCGTCGACGAGACCCGGGCGCCGGTGCCGGACCCGCGCCGCAAGGCCACCGAGAGCGGATACTTCCGGGCCGTCGTCGTCGACGATCGCGGCCATGGCGGCGCCGGCCCGCCCGTCGTGCTGTTCCGCTACGCCCCCGGCCGGGGCCAGGCGCATCCGTTGAAGTTCCTCGCCGGATATCGCGGCCGCCTCCTGCAATGCGACGCCTGGCGGTCCTGCAACGCGCTGACCGGGATCGCGCGCGACAACGGCCCGTGGCGGCTGGTCTACTGCTGGACCCATGTCCGCCGCCGCTTCGTCAAGCGCTTCGAGAACGAGGGCTCGCCGATCGCCGAGGAGATGCTGCGCCAGATCGCGCTGCTCCATCAGGTGGAAAAGGCCGTGCGCGGGAAAGACGCCGCCCTGCGCCTCGCTGCTCGGCGTGAACACGCCGGACCTGTCATCGCCGCGCTCAAGCCCTGGCTCGAGGCCCGGCTCTCGCGCATCCCGCAGAAGTCCCGGCTGGCCGAGGACATCCGCTATACCCTCGCCCACTGGGCCGGCCTGATCCGCTTCCTCGACGACGGCACGATCGAACTGGATACCGACCCGGTCGAGAACCAGATCCGCCCGATCGCCCTGACCCACAAGAACGCACTCTTCGCCGGCAACGAGGTCGGCGCCGAGAACTGGGCCATGCTCGCCTCGCTGGTCGCCACCTGCAAGATGTCCGACGTCAATCCGGTCGACTACATCGCCGCAACCCTTCGCGTCATCCTCGACGGCCACCCGAAAAGCCGCATCGAGGATCTGATGCCGTGGCGCTTCGATCAGCCGTCAAGCCTCGCCGCATAGGGCAACGCCGTCGCGCTTACGATTCTGCGGAGGAGTGAGGAACTCATTCCGGCGTAGATCATGGCCTCGGAGACATCGAGGCGGGCCTCGTAGTCGCGGACGAGCCGGCGATAGCGGGTGAGCCAGCCGAAGGTCCGCTCCACGACCCAACGCCGTGGCAGGACCTGGAAGCCGGGCGCGTCGCTGCGCCGGACGATCTCCAGGACGAAATCAAGGAACGCCGCCTTGTCGAGCATCTGTCGCCGGTCATAGGCGCCGTCGGCGAAGAGATGCTTCACCCAGGGCCAGCGCTTGCGCAGGGCGTCGAGGATCGCCTGCGCGCCGGCGCTGTCGGAAATATCCGCCGTGGTCAGGCCCGCCATCAGCCGCCGCCCGTCCGCGTCCACCGCGATGCGGCGCTTGCGGCCGACGGTCTTCCTGGCGCCGTCGAAGCCACG
>JBGALW010000294.1:0-3192 GCA_044223585.1 Amaricoccus sp. | reverse complement strand
GGCGACGGGAAGGGAGACGTCGGCCTCGAGCAGGGCGACGCGCACCTCGCGCAGCGCGGTCGCAATGTCCTCGTCGGTCAGCGCACCCTGCCGGGTGAGCTTGTCGAACACGCCGGAAAGCCGGCCGGACAGGGTCTCGAACATGGGCGGATGCCCCCCAGAAACAAGCAGTTTCGCGCCGGTGGGCGCAACGCGCTGACCGGCGGCGATCCTGCGAAGACAGGACCGGAGGAGCATGCTTCTCCGGGATTTGCCGGACGCCATACGCCGGATCGCCGTCAGGGTCAAGGCAACGTCCCGGACCTCGGACGGTACGCGGACGGCGTCTGCCGGCAGGTCGAAAGGCGGTAGAACCCCCGATGGAGCACGCCCCGGATACCATTTGAAAGGCTCGATCCGCGGGCCTATGGTCGCGCGATGACCACCGCGCTCATCAGCCACCCCGACTGCCTCGCCCACGTCAATCCGCCCGGGCACCCGGAGCGGCATGACAGGATGCAGATGATCAACTCGGTGCTGGAGGGTGAGGAATTCGCCTATCTGGTCCGGGTCGAGGCGCCGCTTGCCACCGACGAGCAGCTGCTGCGGGTGCATCCCGCGCGCTACCTGGAGGAGCTGGCGGAGCGGGCGCCGCAGAAGGGCTATGCGCCGATCGACGGCGACACCTTCCTCAATCCCTGGACGTTGCCGGCGGCGCGCCGGGCGGCCGGGGCGCAGACGCTGGCGGTCGACATGGTGATGTCGGGCGAGGTGCGCAACGCCTTCTGCGCCGTGCGGCCGCCGGGCCACCATGCCGAGACGGCGACAGCGATGGGCTTCTGCTTCTTCGGCAACGTCGTGGTCGGCGCGCGGCATGCGCTGGAGGCGCACGGGCTCGAACGGGTGGCGATCTTCGACTGGGACGTCCACCACGGCAACGGTACGCAGGATCTCGTCTGGAACGACCCGCGGATCCTGTTCTGCTCCACGCACCAGATGCCGCTCTATCCCGGCACGGGGGCAGCCGACGAGTGCGGGGCGCATGGACAGATCGTCAACGTGCCGCTGCCGCCGGGCGCGAGCGGCGGGGTGTTCCGGGCGGGCATGCTCGGCCGCATCCTGCCGGCGATCGAGGCGCACCGGCCGGAGATGATCTTCATCTCCGCGGGGTTCGACGCGCATGCGCGGGACCCGCTGGCGAACCTCAACCTGACGGAAGCGGACTTCGCCTGGGCGACGCACCGGATCTGCGACCTCGCGGACCAGATGTGCAACGGGCGTGTCGTCTCGACTCTGGAGGGGGGATATGATCTGAGCGCGCTCGCCGTGTCGTTCACGGCGCATATGCGGGTGCTGATGGAGCGCGGCTGATGGCGGATGGCCAAGATATGAAGGGCCAGACCCTGACGGATGAGACTTCGGTGGAGGGGCTGACCTTCGAGGTGGCCCTGGCCGAGCTGGAGAAGGTGGTGGCGCGCCTTGAATCGGGCGAGGTGCCGCTGGAGGAATCGATCGCGCTCTATGCCCGGGGCGCGGCGCTCCGCGCGCATTGCGAGGAGCGGCTGAAAGCCGCGGAAGCGCGGGTCGCCGAGATCGCGCAGGGCCCCGACGGAACGGTCAGGACGCGGCCGGTCGATATCGGCTGACGCCATGGATACCGATACCCTGCAGTTCCACGCGGTCCTGAGCCAGGCCGCGAGCCGGGTCGAGGAGGCGCTCGAGGCGATGCTGCCGCCCGTCGACGCGCCGCTCGGCGCGCCGATGCGTCACGCGGTGCTGGGCGGCGGCAAGCGGCTGCGGGCCTTTCTGGCGCTGGAGAGCGCCGCACTGTTCCGGGTGCCGCCGCTGCAGGCGGTGCGGGCGGCGGCGGCGGTCGAGTTCGTGCATGCCTACAGCCTCGTGCATGACGATCTGCCCTGCATGGACGACGACGACCTGCGCCGGGGCCGCCCGACCGTGCACGTGAAATGGGACGAGGCGACGGCGGTACTGGTCGGTGACGCGCTGCAGACGCTGGCCTTCGAGGTGCTGGCCGCGCCACACGGCGGGATCGACCCGCGGCTGCAGGTGCGGCTGATCCTGCGGCTCGCCGAGGCGGCAGGCGCCGCCGGGATGGTCGCCGGGCAGGCGCTCGACATCGCGGCGGAGACGGCGGCGGTGCCGCTCGACGTGGAGCAGGTGATCGAGCTGCAGGCGCTCAAGACCGGCGCGCTCTTCATCTGGTCGGCCGAGGCCGGCGCGGTGCTCGGCCGGAGCGATCCGACGCCGATGCGGCGCTATGCCGAGGCGCTGGGGCTTGCCTTCCAGATCCGCGACGATCTGATCGACGTCGACGGCGACGCGGACGCCGCGGGCAAGCGGCTACGCAAGGACGGGGCGGCGGGCAAGGCGACCTTCGTGTCGCTGCTCGGCCGCGACGGTGCGGAGGCGCGGGCGCAGGCGCTGGTCGAGGAGGCCTGCGACGCGCTGGCGCCCTATGGATCGGCGGCCGGTACCTTGCGGCTCGCCGCGCGTTTCGCGCTGGAGCGCGGGCGCTGAGGGGGGAAACGAGATGAATGACCGGCCAAAGACGCCGCTCCTCGATCGGGTGTCCTCGCCCGACGACCTGAAGGGCCTGAGCGTGCCCGAGCTGACGCAGCTCGCGGGAGAGCTCCGCGCCGAGACGATCTCGGCCGTGTCGGTGACGGGGGGGCATCTGGGATCGGCGCTCGGGGTCGTCGAGCTGACGGTGGCGCTCCACGCGGTTTTCAGCGCGCCGAAGGACAGGATCATCTGGGACGTCGGGCACCAGTGCTACCCGCACAAGATCCTGACCGGGCGGCGCGACCGGATCCGCACGCTGCGGGCCGGGGGCGGCCTCAGCGGCTTCACCCGGCGGGCGGAGAGCCCCTACGATCCGTTCGGGGCGGCGCATTCCTCGACCTCGATCTCGGCGGGCCTCGGCTTTGCCGTGGCGCGCGACCTCGGGATGCCGGGGATCGGCGACGTGGTGGCGGTGATCGGCGACGGGTCGATGTCGGCCGGCATGGCCTACGAGGCGATGAACAACGCCGGCCACATGCGCGAGCGGCTCATCGTGGTGCTGAACGACAACGAGATGTCGATCGCGCCGCCGGTCGGGGCGATGTCGCGCTACCTGTCGCGGCTCTACGCCGGCGAGCCGTTTCAGGATTTCCGGGCGGCGGCGAAGGGCGCGGCGCGGCTGCTGCCGGA
>JBGALW010000293.1:0-3201 GCA_044223585.1 Amaricoccus sp. | reverse complement strand
GGTGCGTCAGCACCGGCAGCGCCTGCCTGCCCCCCGGCAGGCGCTTCGCGCCAGCCCAGGCAGGCGCTGCCGGTTGCTCCATCACGCCGTGGCACGGGCCGGGTGCAACCGCCGACGCGAGAGGCCGGGCGACGCGCACGACCCAAGCGATCGAACGGATTGCGTCTGAGGCAGGGCGACTCGCAGGTCCGGGCCGCGCCATGACCCGCCGCCGCGTCGCGATCCTCATCTCCGGCTCCGGCTCCAACATGCTCGCGCTCGCGCAGGACATGGCTGACGCCGCGCACCCGGCGGAGCCGTGCCTCGTGCTCTCCAACCGGCCGGGCGTCGCCGGTCTCGCTCGGGCCGGGGCGCTCGGCATCCCGGTGGCGACGGTGGACCACCGCGCCTACCCGGACCGCGCGGCCTTCGAGGCGGCGATGGCAGGCCCGCTCGCGGACAGCGGCGCGGACATCCTCTGCCTCGCCGGCTTCATGCGGGTGCTGACGCCCGGCTTCATCGCCGGCTGGGCCGGGCGGATGCTGAACGTGCATCCCTCGATCCTGCCGCTGTTCCCCGGCCTCCACACCCACGCCCGCTGCCTTGAGGCCGGCATGGCGCTGCATGGCTGCACGGTGCACGAGGTGACGCCCGACCTCGACGCCGGACCGATCCTCGGGCAGGCGGCCATCCCGGTGCTGGCGGGCGATACGCCGGACACCCTGGCGGCGCGGCTCCTGCCGATGGAGCACCGGCTTTATCCCGCCGTGCTGCGCCGCTTCGCCGCGGGCGACCGGACGCCGGTGACGCTTTTCCCGTGATCTCGCACGTACACCTCGGCACCGACGATCTCGACCGGGCGCTCGGTTTCTGGCGGCCGGTCTGCGCCGCGCTCGGGCTGCCGGAGCGGTTCGTCGAGCCGCAGGAAGGCTGGGCCGGCTGGTCGGCGCGCGACGGTGGCCGGCCGCTGCTGATCGTCGGGCGGCCGTTCGACGGCGCCGCCGCGGCCGCCGGCAACGGCCAGATGCTCGGCCTCATGGCGCGCAGCCGGGCGGAAGTCGACGCTGTCCACGCCCTCGCGCTGTCGCTCGGCGGCAGCGACGAGGGGGCGCCGGGGCTCCGGCCGCGGTATCACCCGAACTATTACGGCGGCTATTTCCGCGACCGCGACGGCAACAAGGTCTGCGTCTGCTGTCACGATCCTGAAGATGGCCCCGAGCACGACCGCGAACAACCCTGACCCGCCTGACGGCCCTTTCTTTTCAACCCCTGCGCAGCTACCATCCGCGGCCAAAAAAAGCCCCTATCGAGCCCGGAGGCATCCTTGCAGAAGATCACCGCCGCAACCCTGACGCTTGCCATGATCGTGGGGGGATGCGCCGGCGCCAATCCCCCTCTGGAAACGAGTGAACCGCCGATGGCCCGCGCCGCCCCCTCGCCGCAGCCGGCGAGCTTCACCGCCTGGCGCGACGGCTTCCGCAGCCGCGCGCTGGCGTCCGGCATCAGCCCGCAGGTCTTCGACTCGGCCTTCCGCGGCGTCGGAGTCAACGCGGACGTGGTGCGGCTCGACAACAAGCAGGCGGAGTTCACCAAGCCGATCTGGGAGTATCTCGACAGCGCCGCCTCGCCGACGCGGGTGGAGACCGGCCGGGCGAAGCGCCAGCAGCTCGCCCCGACGCTTGCCGCCATCGAGGCACGCTACGGCGTCGATTCCGACGTGGTGCTGGCGGTCTGGGGCATGGAATCGAACTTCGGCGGCAATCGCGGCTCGATCCCGGTGATCGAGAGCCTCGCGACCCTCGCCTACGACGGCCGCCGCCAGTCCTTTGCCGAGGAGCAGCTGATCGCCGCGCTCCGCATCCTGCAGTCCGGCGACGTCGACCCGGGCCACATGGTCGGCTCGTGGGCCGGGGCCATGGGGCACACCCAGTTCATCCCCACGAGCTATCTCTCGACCGCCGTCGACTTCAACGGCGACGGGCGGCGGGACGTCTGGTCCGACGACCCGACCGACGCGCTCGCCTCGACCGCCCACTACCTGGCCCAGGCCGGGTGGCGTCCGGGCGCGCCCTGGGGGATGGAGGTGCGGGTGCCGGAGGGCTTCAACTATGGCTCGGCCGACCAGTCGAACCGCCGGTCCGTGTCGGACTGGGCCGCGCGCCGGGTGACCAGGCTCGACGGCTCGCCGCTGCCGGACTACGGCCCGGCGGCGATCATCGCGCCGGCAGGCTCCCGCGGGCCGGCCTTCGTCGTCTACCAGAACTTTTTCGTCATCAAGAAGTACAACAACGCCACCTCCTACGCGATGGGGGTCGGCCATCTCGGCGACCGGATCGCCGGCGGCGGGCCGTTCGTCGGCAGCTGGCCGCGCGGCGAGCGCGAGCTCAGCCGCACCGAGAAGATGGAGCTGCAACGGCGGCTGACCGCCGCGGGGTATGACACCGGCGCGCAGGACGGGGTGATCGGGCCGAACACCATCGTGGCGATCCGCGCCTACCAGAGCTCCTCCGGCATGACGCCGGACGGCTTCGCCACCGCCTCGCTGCTGCAGACGCTGCGCTGACGCCGCTCCCGCCTGGCGGTTGCGCGATGCCGATCCGCGGACGCCGCCGCGGTCAGGCGGCGTTGCTGTCGACGAACTCGACGCCGGTGACGTCCATGCTGCGATGGCGGACTTCCACCTCGTGCACCGGCCCCTTCTCGATCCGGAGCTGGAACCGGTCGGGCAGGCCGAGCCATTCCGACACCTTCAACCGCGCGCCGCCGGACGAGATGTCGAGGATCACGCAGTCAAGCGTGCTGTAGCCGCGCCGGAACACGATCCGGGCGCGGCGCAGGATGTGGGATCGCGGATGCTGCCGTCTGTCGATCATCGCCGCCTCGTTTCAACAGGGTCAGATTAACGTCCCGGAAACCGATTACCAAATCGGAAACCGATAAATGATGAATCGAAAAGGCGCGTCGGGAGGGGCTTCCGGTGAAGATCCGGTGAAGGTCCGTAAACCGTTGGTTGACGAACACCCGCCATGCTGCAGCGGTCGTCAGCGCTGCCGGAAGGCTGGCGCGTGCCGGGAACCGTCGCCATGCCCAAGCGCCTTGCCGCCGCCCTCCGCTCGTTTCTCGCCCGGCTCGCCGCCGACCGCCGCGGCGTGTCGGCGGTGTTCCTCGCGGTATCGCTGATCCCGACGATCGGCGCGGTCGGGCTCGCGGTCGACTCCTCGC
>JBGALW010000292.1:0-3212 GCA_044223585.1 Amaricoccus sp. | reverse complement strand
TAGGTGTCGGTGCGCGGGACGTAGGCCTCCGGCTGGTAGTAGTCGTAGTAGCTGACGAAATACTCGACCGCGTTGTCCGGGAAGAACCCCTTGAACTCGCCGTAGAGCTGCGCCGCGAGGGTCTTGTTCGGGGCGAGGATGATGGCGGGGCGCTGCGTTGCCTCGATGATCTTCGCCGCGGTGAAGGTCTTGCCGGTGCCGGTCGCGCCGAGCAGCACCTGGCTGCGCTCGCCGTTCTGGATACCCTGCACCAGCTCGGCGATCGCCCCCGGCTGGTCGCCCGCCGGCTCGAAGGCCGAGGCGAGGCGAAAGGGCTTGCCGCCCTCCAGCTTGACGCGGCGGGGGTCCTCGGAGGTCGTGGTGAGGGTGTCGACGAGCGGCATCGGCGGCTCCTTTCCCTGCGTCTGAACTGGGGGATCCGGGCGGAATTGGCAAGGGACGGGGCGTGGTTCCGCAACGTCAGGTGGCTCCGCCTCGGGTGGTTCGCATTTTACGTAACTAAACCCTTGCGTGTACCGGCCGACTCAGGGTAAACAGGTCGTGCAAGCAGCACAGTGATCGTCGGCCGGTTGCGTACACCCACCCCACCCCTCGCTCCCTCGCACCCGTCCGACGATCCGCTGCCTGCCTTCCCCTCCCTTGCCCATCGAGACCGAAGCGCCGCTTGATCGAGCGGCGCCTTTTGGCGATAAGCGGTTGACCTTCTGTCATTCGGAGACGCCAGCCCGATGCTCGCACGGATCTACCAGCCAAGCAAAAGCGCCATGCAGTCGGGCCAGGGGAAGACCAAGGTCTGGCTGCTCGAATATGCGCCGGAGGATGCGCGCTTCCTCGATCCGCTGATGGGCTGGACCGGTTCCGACGACATGAAGAGCCAGGTCCGCCTTCGTTTCGAGACGAGGGAGGAGGCGGTCGCCTACGCCGAGAAGCACGGCATCCCCTATCAGGTCGCCGATCCGAAGAAGCGCAGCCACGTCCTGCGGACGAACGGCTACGGCGACAACTTCGCCAGCGGCCGCCGCACGGCCTGGACGCACTGAAGGCCCCTTAGCTCAACCGGATAGAGCAGCGGACTTCTAATCCGCAGGTTACAGGTTCGAGTCCTGTAGGGGTCGCCATAAAATCAATGATGATGACTGACGATAGTGACGGCGACGGCTTAGCCGGAAACCCCCTCCGGAAGGGGCGTGAACAACCCCTGCCCCAAGCCCGGCCGCCTTGGCCGTCGCGGTAGTTTTCCGGAGCGCCGTCCGCACGCCCCTGCTCACGGGTCAGTAGCTCCCCTCAATGAATGCGGGTCGCCAACGGGCTTTCGTTTCGGCGCTGCCCTTGGCTATCCTGAAAGCCGGGGGTCAGGCGGGGCGGAAGGACGAGCGCGGGAATGAACTTCTTCGGCTCGCCCGCACGGGCGCTGATCTCGATCGTCGTCTTTCTGGCGGCCGTGGTGACGGTTGCGACCAAGGCCTACATGGTCGCGGGGTGGAGCCTCACGGACTCCTTCTACATGGTGCTCCTGACCGTCTATTCGGTCGGGTACGGCGAGGTGCGCCCGATCGACACCACCTACCTGCACACGGTCACCCTGCTGACGATGATCCTCGGCTGCACGGGCGTGATCCTGTTCACCGGCGCCCTGGTGCAGGCGCTGACCGCGCTGCAGATTCAGCAGATCTTCGGGATGAAGCGCATGACACGAGAAATCGACCAGCTGGCCGACCACGTCATCGTGGTGGGGCTCGGACGCATCGGACGCATGCTGGCCAAGGAGCTGAAGGCGGGCGGGAAGGACTTCGTCATCGTCGACATCGACCAGGGCCGGATCCGGAAGGCGCGCGACCTCGGGCACCTCTGCCTGTCCGGCGACGCCACCGACGAGGAGGTGCTCAAGGCGGCCGGGATAACGCGGGCGCGGACCCTCGCGACGGTTCTGCCGAACGACGCGGCCAACGTCTTCATCACCCTGTCTGCGCGCAGCCTCAACCGCGACGTGGAGATCATCGCCCGCGGCGAGATGCCGGCGACCGAGGGTAAGCTGCGCCAGGCGGGCGCCGACCACGTGGTGCTGCCGGCCCACATCGGCGCCGAGCGCGTCGCAGAAGTGATCCTCTTTCCCGAGACCGCCCGGCTCTTCAAGGAATCGGAAGCAATGCAGACGCTCGAGCGGCTGCTCCGCCGGCTGGGACTGGAGCCCGAGGTCATTGCGGTGCCGGAGAACGGCGCGATGACCGGGCTGACGGTCGCCGAAGTTGAGGCGCGCGGGAAGGGGCGCTTCCTCGTCGTCCAGGTCATCCGCTCCGGCGGCGAGGTGCTGACCCGGCCCGCCGCCGAGCTGCGGGTAGCGGCGGGCGACGGTGTGGTCGTCGTCGGCCGCGGCGTCGCCGCGCTGCACAGCCTCTTCGAGGCACCCGGCGCGGGCATCCGCGAGGGGCGGCCGCTTTTTCCGGAGTGATCCGCAGTCATCGGGGCGCCCGAATCGGCCACGGCGCTGGCGGCAGGGTGGGAGTCTCGCGGTAGAGATCTCCGGTTGCCCGACCGCTCGAGGCCGCCGGGTTCGCTGTCGCTATCCGACGCGGTCGAGGCCGGACTCCGCCATCGGGTGCCGGCGCGTTGCGCTGGTCCCGGTTTCCATGCCCTTCCCGGTGCCCGGGTCCGGCAGGGATCGCCTGGGCCACGGCGCTTTCAGGCGACCGATCATCGCGGCCTGTCGCTGCGGCGGGAGGGCGACGAGGCAGCGTCCGGCGGCGAGGACCGCGCCGAGCCAGACGAAGACGCCCGCGGCGCCGGCAAGCAGGATCACCGCGGCCGCCGACAGGGCGAGGACGAGGCCAGCCAGTGCGCGGGTGTGGCGCGGCGCCGTACCGGCGAGGCCGAAGGCGCGGCGCCGCTTGGGATCCGCGGCGGCGGCGGCGGCGATCGCGGCAAGGCTGACCGCGATCAGGGCAAGGGTGGCGGCGACGATCATTCCGCCGGCTCCGGCCGCAGCGTCGTTTCCGGGGCGCGGCACCGGCGCCAGAGCATTGCGCCGGCGGCGATGAGCGCCAGATCGACCGCGAGGATGTCGAACTGGTGGGCCATCAGCGCATGCGCCCAGCTGACACCGCCAAGGGCAAGCCGCAGCATCGGCAGGGCAAGGCACCCCAGCGTGACGAGGCGCAGGAACACCGGGCGGACGCGTGCCGCCGGCAGCCGCGCACCGAGCGCGACGGCGACCG
>JBGALW010000040.1:0-30500 GCA_044223585.1 Amaricoccus sp. | reverse complement strand
GGTGCAGTACAGCAAGGAAAAGATCGTCGTCATCTTCGAGGGCCGGGACAGCGCCGGCAAGGGCGGCGTCATCAAGCGGATCACCCAGCGGCTGAACCCGCGCGTCGCCCGTGTCGTGGCGCTGCCGGCCCCGAACGACCGCGAGAAGACCCAGTGGTACTTCCAGCGCTATGTGCCGCACCTGCCGGCCGGCGGCGAGATCGTCCTGTTCGACCGCTCCTGGTACAACCGCTCGGGCGTCGAACGGGTGATGGGGTTCGCGAGCGAGGACCAGGTCGAGCAGTTCTTCCACGACGTGCCGGAGTTCGAACGGATGCTCGTCCGCTCCGGGATCCGCCTCATCAAGTACTGGTTCTCGATCACTGACGAGGAACAGCAACTGCGGTTCCTGATGCGGATCCACGACCCCCTGAAACAGTGGAAGCTGTCGCCGATGGACCTGCAGAGCCGGGTCCGCTGGGAGAGCTACACCAAGGCGAAGGAGGAAACCTTCGCCCAGACCAACATCCCCGAGGCGCCCTGGTACATCGTCGAGGGCAACGACAAGAAGCGCGCCCGGCTCAACTGCATCGACCACCTGCTGACGCAGATCCCCTACACGGACGTGCCGCACGAGGAGATCAGCCTGCCGGAGCGCGTGTTCAATCCGGAGTACGAGCGCAAGGTTCTGCCGCCGGAGCTTTACGTGCCGTCGAAGTACTGACCGCTGGCAACCGGCGGGGCTTCCCTGCCGGCCGGACTGGCCCTCCGGTCGGCGGGCCCTAGCAGCCGAGCCGGGTGCAGATGCGGTGGGTGAAGAGGGCAGCCGCGTCGCTGCTGGCGGCCGTGCCTTCGGGCGTGGTGGTGCCGTCCGGGTGGCGGCAGGTGAAGGCATAGTCGGGATCGACGCCCTGCAGCGCGCAGGGCGAGATCTGTGCACCCGGCGGCAGGGCGGTGAGGTCGGCGGTGGCCCAGGCCGGGTGCCCATTGGCGCGCAGTTCGTCGAGGCGGGTCAGGATCAGGTGGCTGACGTCGGAGACCAGCCGGCAGCTCGCCGCCTGGTAGGCATTGGCCGTCGGGCTGAAATCGTAGGCGACGAGGAGCGAGCGCACCGCGACGACCGGCACGTCGGCGGGCACGAACGGGTAGGTGCCGGCGGCGATCGTCGCCGGGGAATAGGCCGCGGTCAGCGCCGGTCCGGCCAGCGGCAGGAGGTGGAGGTGCGCGTCGGCGAGGTCCGGGGCGGCCAGCAGGCCGGCAGGGGCGGCGCTGACGATGAAGGCGGCATCCACCGCGCCTGACCGCAGGGCATCCAGGGCGGCTTCCGGGGCGAGGGGGACGCGCTCGGCCGGCGCGACGCCCGCAAGGTCAAGCACGAGGCCTGCGGTGACCGCCGTGCCGCTGCCGGCGGTTCCGGTGGCGACGCGGCGGCCGGAGAGGTCTTCGAGCCCCGTGACATCGTCCCGCGCGACGAGATGCACCGCCGACTCCTGCAACGGCATGAGGATGCCCTCGCCGGCGCAGCGAGGGTCGTCCTCCTGCAGCGTCTGGTAGTATTCGAGCACGCCTGCCCGGATGATGCCAACTGGTGCTGCAGGATCAGCACCGCCTGCATGTTCCTCGACCGATCCCCGGCTCGAAGGGCCTGGATGCTCACGCCGTGCAGGCGTCGGCAACGCGGGCGATGTCCTGCCCGACCGCGAGGTCGGCGGTACTCCGCGGGGCCGGTGACGATCGTCCTCGCCACCGGCAATGACCAGGCGCGGCGGCGAGGGCGAGCGCCAATGCGAGAAGCCTCGCGCGCGTCAGCATCCGCCGAGTCCTCGCACCAGCGCGGCCGCCGTTCCTGCCGGTTGATCGCGCCGAGCGTGGCCGATCAAGGTCAAGGACATGTCCTGGACTCCCAGCGCCGAGATCAGCGCGGCTCGCCAGCTTGTCCGGTGTCGCGCTGCCAAGGCCCGGCGCCGCGCCGACGGCCGCGAGGACGGCGGCCTGCGAGCGCGAACCCGCGACCGGCGCGGCCAGCGGAGGAGGCGGGGGCGCCACCGGCGCCGCCGCCGCGGCCTCGGTGCGGCTCGCCAGCTCGGAATCGAGGCGGGCGAGGTCCGCCTGCCGCTCCGCGATGCTGGCGTTCAGCGCCTTGAGCCGGGTGTCGGCGTCGGCACCGGCGGTGCGGGCGGCCGCAACTTCGGCGGTGATGGCGTCGAGCGCGGCGGCTTCGGTGCGATTCTGGCCGGCCTGGGTCTCCAGCGCCTGCAGCTGCTCCTGTGCCGCGGCGATGCGCGCCAGGGTTTCCCGCTCGCGCTGCGCCGCGGCGCGGGCATTCGATTCGAGGCCGGCCAGGACGGTGCGGCGCTGGGCGATGTCGCCGTCGAGGCTGTCCCGCTGCGCCTCGGCGTCCGCGACCTCGGACTGGAGGCGCGCCAGTGCCTCGCGGGCGCGGGTCGCGTCGGCATCTAGGCTGGCCACCACCGCGCGGCGCTGGTCGCCATCGGCCGCCAGCGCCTCGAGATCGCGCAGGCGCTTCTCCGCCGCCCTGGTGTCGTCCGCCAGTGCCTGGGCGCGGTCCTCGGCCTCCGCCGCCGCGGACTCGGCGCTGGCGATCTGGTCGCGGGTGGCCTGGAGCGCGTCCGCGGCCTTGCGGACCTCGGCCTCCAGCGTCTCGCGCCTGGCCTCCAGCTCGGCGACCTCGGCCTGCATCATCGCGAGATATTCCGGGCTCCCGGCGTCCGGGTCTGCCGTCTGCGCCGCGGCGGGGCGCGGTCCTGCGAAGAGGAGCGCCGCCAGAAGCAGGGCCAGCCGGGGCAGGAGGAGCCGGACGGCGGCGGGGCCGCCGCGGATCGAACCGGGACGGGCCACGATCAGCTTCCGATCCAGAGGTCGAGGCGGCCGGGCGCGGCGCCGGCGAGCAGCTTGGCATAGTCGCGCACGCCGATGGCCGCGCCATCGGCCGACGTCACCGGGCCGAGGATGCGTCCGAGCGCCTCGGCCGCGGGCAGATCCTCGGGACGGTAGTAGCCGACGCGCGACGCGGCGATGGCAAAGGGAAGCGATCCCACCTGCACCGACGGGAAGGCCGGCCGCCCGGAGGGTCGACGATCGCCTGCTGCTGTCCTCGGGAAGCTGGGGCCGACCCGAAGCCGCACGCTCGTCACGGCGGCAAGCGCCGATCGGCAAGCGGCACGGCGGCGGCCGGAGGCGCCGGCGACGCATTGGCTCCCGGTCGCCGGTTGCGGCGGCGCGACGCCCTGGAGCTGTCCCGGCCACCCGGTTCCGCAGGTACAGTGGGGTGGGCGCTGCGTCGCGCGGGGTCTCGACCTGCGGCGCCGGCGCCTCTGCCGGGCGGAGGAAAAAGGCTGCGGCGACGAGGCCGACCGCCCCGATCACACCCCCGGCAATTCCCGCGATCATGGCCTGCCGGCGGCGCCGCGTGGGCAGCGCACGGCGCGCCGGAGGCGCGGGAGTGGCCGACGGTGCCGGCGGGACAGAGGCCGCCGGCTTTGGCGCGGCTGGCCCCGTCGCAGGATGCGGCGCCAAGGGCCGGGCGGCAGGGGGCTCCGCGGCTCCGGCGCGCGGGGCGCTGCGCCACGGGCCGGAGACGGCGCCGGCGCGGATACCGTCGCGGCGGCTCCAGTTCTCCGCATTCTTGCCCGGAGGCTGGTCGCGCGTACCGTCCACTCCACCACCCCAACCTGCGTCCCACGAGTACGGACGTTTCGCGGGAGTTTAAGTCAGGACGCGGCAGCGCAGAAAGGCCTAATTGTGCAAAGCCTTTCTGGCAGCGGTCAGCCAGCGGGATGCGCGGCCGCGAGACGGGCCAGCTGCTCCGGTGTCGCCGGGGTCTGGTGGCGGGCGACCCAGTCGGCGTAGGGCATGCCGTAGACGGCTTCCCGCGCGGCGTCCCTGTCGATCGGAACGCCGCGCGCCTCGGCTGCTTCCTGATACCAGCGGCTGAGGCAGTTGCGGCAGAACCCCGCCAGAATCATCAGGTCGATGTTCTGCACGTCGGTGCGGTCCTGCAGGTGGTCGCGCAGCGCGCGGAACGCCGCTGCCTCCAGTTCGGTCCGGGTGGCGTCATCCATCGGGCAGCTCCTCGATGACCTCGGTCAGGATGGGGGCGAGGCGGGCGGCCCATGCGGCCTGCCCGGCCTCGTTGCCGATCAGGTCCTGCCGGATCTCGATCAGCACGTGCGGAAGATTGCGCGCCGTCCCGTGCCGGCTGAGCGTGTCGCCTTCAAGCTGGCCGGAATAGGGTTCGTTGTCGCCGACCGTCAGTGCCTGGGCGCGCAGCCGGTCGATGAGCGGCAAGGCGATGCGGCCGTCATGATGCCAGAGGATGCCGATCTGCCACGGGCGCGGCGGGCGGCCGACGAGTTGCGGCGTGTAGGAATGGATCGAAACGATCGCCGGACGGCGGTCCGCGGCGATCATCGCGTCGATCGCCGCCTCCACCGCCGCATGGTACGGGCGGTGCCAGGTCGCCAGCCGCTGGCGCCTGTCGGCAGCGGTGAGGTGGCGGTTTCCGGGAATGATCGTGCCATCATAGAGCCGCATGACGAGGGTCGGGTCGTCCTCGCCGCGGTTGGGGTCGATGACGAGCCGGGAGAAGCAGGTCAGCAGGGCGGGCGCGTCCAGCAGCCCGGCAAGTCCGAGCGTCACGCCGCGGGCGCCGATGTCGTAGGCGATGTGCCGCCCCATCTCTGCCGGTGGAAGCCCGAGGTCCGTCACGGACGCTGGCACCCGGTTGGTCGCGTGGTCGCAGAGAAGCAGGATGCGCGAGCGGCCTGCCGGGTTCACTGCCTCGAAAGCCGCTTCGGTCATCTGGCTCCTTCCCGGCCGGTGCGCTGCCGCGAGACTAGGCGCTTGTGGCGGCGGCCTCCAGATCGGTCCGGACGACCGCCCATTTGTAATTCCATTGCGGTTCCCATCCGCTATAACCGGCCCGAAGCAAGCAGGGTGGGGATGGCCTCGCATGACCTCAATCCGTCGTCAGCGCAACGTAAAGATCGTAGCGACCCTAGGACCAGCCTCGGACACCTACGAGATGATCCGCAACCTGTTCGTCGCCGGCGCGGACGTGTTCCGGCTCAACATGAGCCACGGCACCCATGACGACATCGCGCGGCGTCACCAGGCGATCCGCCAGGTGGAGGCCGAGCTGGACCGGCCGATCGGCATCCTGGCCGACCTTCAGGGTCCGAAGCTGCGCTGCGGTGTGTTCGGCGACGGGCCGCACACGCTCGCCGAGGGGAGCAGCTTCCGGTTCGATCTCGACGACACTCCGGGAGACGCCGGACGGGTTTGCCTGCCGCACCCGGAGATCTTCCAGGCGCTGCGGGTCGGATCGACGCTGCTGGTCAACGACGGCAAGATCCGGCTGCGCGTCAAGGAACGCTCGGCCGAGCATGCCGTGACCGAGGTCGTCGTCGGCGGGGAGATTTCCAACCGCAAGGGCGTCAACGTGCCGGACGTGGTGCTGCCGCTGGCGGCGCTGTCGACGAAGGACCGCAAGGACCTGGAATTTGCCTGCAACCTCGGTGTCGACTGGCTGGCGCTGTCCTTCGTGCAGCGGCCGGGTGACGTGTTCGAGGCGCGTGAGCTGGCCGACGGGCGCGCGGCGATCCTGTCGAAGATCGAGAAGCCGGCGGCCGTCAACGCGTTCGCCGAGATCCTCGAGGCGTCGGACGGGATCATGGTGGCGCGCGGCGATCTCGGCGTCGAGCTGCCGGTGCATCAGGTGCCGCCGATCCAGAAGCGGCTGACGCGCATGTGCCGCGCGGCCGGCAAGCCGGTGATCGTCGCGACGCAGATGCTGGAGAGCATGATCTCGAGTCCGGTTCCCACCCGTGCCGAAGTGTCGGACGTGGCGACCGCGATCTACGAGGGCACCGACGCGATCATGCTGTCGGCGGAATCGGCGGCAGGCGAGTACCCGGTGCAGGCGGTGACGACGATGAACAACGTCGCCGAATCGGTCGAGCACGACGAGATCTATCGCCAGGTGATCGAGGCGCAGCGCACCGCGGCCCGCTCGGGCGTGTCGGACGCGATCACCGTCGCCGCGCGCGAGGTGGCGGAAACGACCAAGGTCAAGGCGATCTGCTGCTTCAGCCACTCGGGCACCACCGCGCTCCTCGCCTCGCGCGAGCGGCCGCGGGTGCCGATCATCGCGCTGACGCCGCTCAACGACACGGCGCGGCGGCTGGCTTCAAGATGGCGGTGGTCAGTGCCGCCCGCGCCGCCCGGGACCACGGTTTTGCCGCGCAGGACGACAGGATCGTCGTGACCGCCGGCATCCCGTTCGGCGTCTCCGGATCGACCAACATCCTTCGGGTCGCCATCTGCAACGAGCGGGCAATCTACGAAGGCGGCGCCGAGGACTAGGGACCGGGAGGTTTCAGCGGGCGGCGTGCCAGCGCCGCCCGGATGGCTGGCGGATCTCGATCTCCAGGGTGCGCGGGTCGATGCCCGGGCAAATGCCGTTCCACCGGTTCCAGGCATCGGCCATCGTTGCGTCGTCCGGCCCGATCGAGGGATAGAGCGCACCCTCGCGCCCGCTCGGCAGCGTGGCGCGGTAGACCACGCAGGTCGGTCGAGGCCTGACCGGTATCGGAATCGTCCCGCTGGAAGTCTGCCGTTCCATCACAAGTTCCCCCACGCACCGGCGCCTCCCCCGCGCCGACGCCCCCTCGATAGGACATTCAGCGTCACAGCAACGTGACAGCCCGGCCGTCCTCGCCACGCAGCCGCACCTTCGGCCACGAAATGACCGGAAGGTGCCGTAGCGGGGTTACGATTCAATGACTTGAAAACCACAGCGTTCATATGAATCCGCAGGATTGCTCGGAACTATGGCTTGCGCTGCAGCAGGGGCTGGGGCACGCTCCGTTGCGTGGAGACTGCGCCTGCTGATCCTGGAGGCCAATTGGCGATCACCGCCCAGAACCCCGCTTCGGACCCCGTCCACTCGGACACAGTCCTTGAATTTCCCGACAATCGCCTGCTGATCGACCTTTGTGGCGAGCTTGACCGCAACATCGTGCTGGTCGAAACGCGCCTCGGCGTCGCCATCAACCGCCGCGGGAACCACCTCGCGCTTCATGGTCCCCTGCCCGAGCGGCAGGCGGCCGAGCAGGTGCTGCGGACGCTCTACGCCCGGCTGGAGCAGGGGCGCCCGGTCGCGACCGGAGACATCGAGGCGGCGATTCGCCTGCTGCCCGGCCACGGCTCCAGCGAGACGCGGATCAGCCAGCTCGACATGTTTTCCGGCGAGCCGCTCGAGATCCGCACCCGCCGCAAGGTGGTGGAACCGCGGACGGCGGCGCAGAAGGCGTACGTGCGCAATCTGTTCCGCAACGAACTGGTGTTCGGGCTTGGTCCTGCCGGCACCGGCAAGACGTACCTCGCGGTCGCGGCGGCGGCGTCGATGTTCATCGACGGGCATGTCGACCGGATCATCCTCAGCCGCCCGGCGGTGGAGGCGGGCGAGCGGCTCGGCTTTCTGCCCGGCGACATGAAGGAGAAGGTCGATCCCTACATGCAGCCGCTCTACGACGCGCTGAACGACTTCTTCCCGCCGAAGCAGGTGCAGAAGCTGATCGAGGAGAAGCAGATCGAGATCGCGCCGCTGGCCTTCATGCGCGGCCGGACGCTCGCCAACGCCTACGTCGTGCTCGACGAGGCGCAGAATGCGACGACGATGCAGATGAAGATGTTCCTGACCCGTCTCGGCGAGGGCAGCCGGATGGCGGTGACGGGCGATCCGACGCAGATCGACCTGCCGAAGGGGGTGACGTCGGGCCTCGTCGAGGCGGAGCGCGTGCTGCGGGACGTCTCCGGCGTCGGCTTCACCCGCTTCACGGCAGAGGACGTGGTGCGGCACCCGCTGGTCGCCCGGATCATCCGCGCCTACGAGAACCTCCGTCCGGACGATGCCTGACGCCGCGCCTCTGGTCGAGGTGCTGGTCGAGGATGACCGCTGGGAGGGGATCGACACCATCGCCGAACAGGCGGCGCGGGCTGCGCTGGCCGCCGTGGGACGCGATCCGGACGGGCACGAGATCGCGCTTCTGGCCTGCGACGACGCGCGGATCGCTGCGCTGAACGGTACCTTTCGCGACAAGGCGCAACCGACCAACGTGCTGAGCTGGCCGGAATTCGACGGCCCGATCCCGGAGCCCGGCGACGAGGAGCCGCTCTTCCTCGGCGACATGGCAATCGCCTACGAGACCTGCGCCCGCGAGGCCGAGGCGGCGGGGATCACGCTCGCCGACCACGCGACGCATCTCGTGATTCACGGGGTGCTGCACCTGCTCGGCCACGACCACATCGACGACGCCGAGGCGGAGGCGATGGAGGCGATCGAGACGAATGTGCTTGCCAGCATGGGGATTGCGAACCCATATTCCGCCTAGGGACGCCCCTTCGGCGCGCCACCTGGACAGGGAGTAATGGGCGAGACATCAGACGGTCATGCGGCGACGGGGTCGCATGCGTCGGAACCTGGAGATCCGGACAGTCCGTCCCGATCATCCTTCTTCTCGCGCCTCTTTCGCCGCGACGCCTCCGAGGAAGACGACACGGCCGATCCGGCCGCTGCCGGCCGCGCGCGCGAGCTTCGGGCGAACTTTCGCAAGCTCCGGCAGATGCGGGTCGACGATGTCAGCGTTCCGCGCCCCGACATCGTCGCGGTGCCCGAGGATGCCTCGCTCGACGTCGTGGTCGCAGCGTTCCGCGAAAGCACGCTGTCACGCCTGCCGGTCTATGCCGAGTCGCTCGACCAGCCGCTCGGGATGATCCACCTCAAGGATCTCGCCCTGCGCTACGGCTTCGGCGCGCCCGCCGACGGTTTCGACCTCTCGGCGCTCATCCGGCCGCTGCTCTATGCGCCGCCGTCGATGCCGGTCGGCGTCCTCCTGCAGAAGATGCAGGCGGCGCGGATCCACATGGCGCTGGTCATCGACGAATATGGCGGCGTCGACGGGCTGGTCACCATCGAGGATCTGCTCGAGCAGCTGGTGGGCGACATCTCGGACGAGCATGACGAGGCGGCCGACAGTCTCTGCATCGTCGAGGCCCCCGGCGTCTACCTGGTGCAGGCCCGGATGGAGCTGGAGGACTTCGGGTCCGAGACCGGCGTGACGCTCGCCGACCCCGAGATCTCCGAGGAGGTCGATACGGTCGGCGGTCTGGTGATCCGGCTGGCGGGCCGGGTGCCGGCCCGCGGCGAGGTCATCCTGCACCCGGCGGGACACGAGATCGAGGTCGTCGATGCCGACGCCCGGCGGATCAACCGGGTTCGGGTGCGGCTCCAGGACTCGATCACCTCCGCGGCCGCGGAATAACCGGCGGCATCGTCGCCTTGTGCTCCCCCGGATGATCGCCGGCCTGCACGCACGGATCTCTGCGCTTCGCGGCGGGCGCCGGCTCGTCGTCGCGGCCGTGGCCGGCGCCGCACTGGCGCTGGCCCAGCCGCCGCTGTCCTGGCCGGTCGTCCTCTTCGCGGCGCTGCCCGTCCTCCTCTGGCTGCTCGACGGCACCGACGGGTCCTGGGCCGCGTTCCGGGTTGGCTGGATCGCCGGCGCGGCTCATTTCGCCGCCTCGCTCTTCTGGATCGTCAGCCCGTTCATGGTCGAGCCGGAGGTGTTCGGCTGGATGGCCCCCTTCGCGGTCGCCGGGATGGCCGGGGGGCTGGCGCTGTTCTGGGGGACCGCCTTCGCGCTCGCCCGCCGCTTCGGGGGGCGGGGAGTCTGGCGCGTCCTCGCGCTGGCCGGGTTCTGGACGCTGGCGGAGTATGCCCGCAGCCATGTGCTGACCGGCTTTCCCTGGGGTCTGGTCGCCTATGCCTGGGTCGAGACGCCGGTGATGCAGGCGGTGTCGCTGGTCGGCCCGCACGGTCTCGGCCTGCTGACGCTTCTTGCCGCGCTGCTGCCTGCGGCGGGTGACTGGCGGCCCGTCGCGGTGGCGGCGATGCTGGTGGCGGCAGGTGCAGGCTTCGGCGTCTGGCGGCTGGCCCAGCCGCTGCCGGAGCGCGCTCAGCCGGTGGTGGTGCGGCTGGTCCAGCCGGACGCCGACCAGGCGTTGAAGTGGGACCCGGCGATGGCGGCGGTGTTCCGCGACCGGCTGCTCACCTACAGCGCGACGCTCGCCGACCCGCTGCCCGACGTCACGATCTGGCCGGAGACGGCGGTGCCGTTCGTGCTTGGCTATGCGCCGGACGAGCAGGCGGTGGCCGCGGGGTCCGTCGGGCCTGAGGGGCGGCTCGTGCTCGGGATCACGCGGCTGGAGCGGACGGCGGAGGCGGACCGCTGGTTCAACGCGCTGGCGGTGCTCGCGCCCGACGGGACCCTGCAGGCGGTCTACGACAAGCATCATCTGGTGCCGTTCGGCGAGTATATTCCCGAGGCCCGGTTGGTGGCGAAGCTTGGACTGCCGGGTCTGGAGACGATGACCGGCAGCGGCTTCACGCCGGGGCCCGGGCCGCGCCTGATCGATGTCCCCGGGCTGCCGCCTTTCCTGCCGCTGATCTGCTACGAGGCGATCTTCCCGCAGGGGATGCATGCGCCGGAGGGGCGGCCGGAGTGGCTGGTGCAGGTCACGAACGACGCCTGGTTCGGGACGATCAGCGGGCCCTACCAGCATCTCGCGCAGGCGCGGGCGCGGGCGATCGAGCAGGGGCTGCCGCTGGCGCGCGCGGCCAATACCGGCATTAGCGCGATGGTTGATCCGATGGGCCGGGTGCTCGCCCGTCTTGCATTGGGCGAAGCGGGCTTCGTTGACACGCCTCTGCCGGTTGCTTTGCCACCAACGGTTTATTCGCGTTACGGGGATGGTCCAGCCATTATCACTCTCGTGACAATTTTAGGATTAACTGTTCTAAATTTTTACGGTGGAACTTTGGCAATCGCCCGCCGATAACTGACCGCAGGGAGCGGGGCTGCCGATCGTCGCGAACGTTTCCGGTGGATGGCCGATCGGCTGATTGCACCGGCGTGGTGGTCTCGCACGACAGTATCGGGTGGATGACGAGTGGTGGGTTCCATGTCAGCGAGCGAGATTGATGCCTACGTGGGTCAGCGGATGCGCCGGCGCCGTGAGGCGCTGGGGATCAGCCAGGGGCGGCTTGGCCGGCACCTCGGCCTGACCTTCAGCCAGGTGCAGAAGTACGAGAAGGGGACGAACCGGATCGGCGCCGGGCGCCTCTACCAGATTGCCACCTTCCTCGGGGTTCCTCCGAGCCACTTCTTCGCCGGGCTCGACGGGGAGCCGGCCGCGAGCGGGGGCACCGAAGCGGTCCGGCACGACGAGATGCAGACGCTGACCGACGCCTTCCAGGCGATCGGCGACACCGAGACGCGGGCCTCCGTCCTCGCGCTCGTCCGCTCGCTCGCCGCGGATCTGCGGCGGATGCCCTGACAGATCGGCGCGTGCCGGCCGCCGCCGCCCGGTCGGTCATGCGGCCGGTCGTTTGGCGTTGACCCGACTTGCTGCGTCGCGGTAGGGGTGGCGCGGTTTGGTTCTGGTACGGGGTGGCCGAATGGCGGGTCGCAGCGATTATCTCTTCACCTCCGAGTCGGTTTCGGAAGGGCATCCGGACAAGGTCTGCGACCGCATTTCCGATGCGGTACTCGACGCGTTTCTTGCGGAGGAGCCGGAGGCGCGGGTTGCCTGCGAAACCTTCGCCACCACCGACCGGGTGGTCGTCGGCGGCGAGGTGCGCGGTCCGGGCACGATCCTCAGCCGGATCGAGGACATCGTCCGCGCCTGCGTCAAGGACATCGGCTACGAGCAGAAGGGCTTCCACTGGGCCAACCTGCGCGTCCACAACTACATCCACGGCCAGTCCGAGCACATCGCCCAGGGCGTTGACGCCGGCGAGAACAAGGAAGAGGGCGCGGGCGACCAGGGCATCATGTTCGGTTACGCGACCGACGAGACGGCCGAGCTGATGCCCGCCCCGATCCACTATGCCCACGCGATCCTCCGGCGCCTCGCCGAGGTCCGCAAGAGCGGCGAGGAGCCGCGTCTCGGCCCCGACGCCAAGAGTCAGCTGACGCTGCGCTACGAGGGCGGCGTCCCGGTCGAGGTCGCGAGCCTCGTGCTCTCGACGCAGCATCTCGACGAGGCCATGACCTCGTCCGACGTGCGGGCGATGGTCGAGCCGTATATCCGCCAAGTGGTCCCGGCCGACTGGCTGACCGCGTCGACGGTGTGGCACGTCAACCCGACCGGCAAGTTCGTCATCGGCGGGCCGGACGGCGACGCCGGCCTGACCGGCCGCAAGATCATCGTCGACACCTATGGCGGCGCGGCCCCGCACGGCGGCGGCGCCTTCTCGGGCAAGGATCCGACCAAGGTCGACCGCTCGGCGGCCTATGTTGCCCGCTATCTTGCGAAGAACGTGGTGGCGGCGGGCCTTGCCAAGCGCTGCGTGCTCCAGCTCTCCTACGCGATCGGCGTGGCGCGCCCGCTGTCGATCTACGTCGATACCTTCGGCACCGGCGCGGTGTCCGAGGCCGAGATCGAGAAGGCGGTGGCAGAGGTCATCGACCTGACGCCGCGCGGCATCCGCACCCAGCTCGGCCTCAACCGGCCGATCTACCAGCGCACCTCGGCCTATGGCCACTTCGGCCGCGCGGTCGACAACGAGGGCGGCTTCTCGTGGGAGCGCACCGATCTGACCGATGCGCTGAAGAGCGCGGTCTGACCGGACGGCGATGACGACCGGCAATGAGGGCGCCGCCGAAGGGCGGCGCAATCTTTATGGCCGGCGCCGCGGCAAGAAGCTGCGCCCGGCGCAGCGGCGGCTGCTCGAGGAGATGCTGCCGCAGATCAGGATTGCGCCCGGCGACGGGCCGGTGGACCTCGCTGCCTTGTTCGGCGATCCGCGTCCGGTCTGGCTGGAGATCGGCTTCGGCGGCGGCGAGCATCTGGCGGCGCAGGCCGCCGCGCATCCGCATGTCGGCCTGATCGGCGCCGAACCGTTCATCAACGGGGTCGCCATGGCGCTCGGCCAGCTGGCGGCGAGCGGCGCGACCAACGTGCGGCTGCATCCCGGCGACGCGCGCGACCTGATCGACCGGCTGCCGGCGGCGTCGATCGGCCGGGTGTTCCTGCTCTACCCGGACCCCTGGCCGAAGGCGCGCCACCATCGCCGCCGGTTCGCCAGTCTCGAGAACCTCGCCGCCCTCGATCGCGTGATGGCGCCGGGGGCGGAGCTGCGGCTCGCCACCGACGTGCCGGACTATGCCGATCACGCGCGGGAGGCTGTCGCGGGCGCGCCGGGGTTCGTGCTGGCGGACGCCGATCCGGCGCGGCCCTGGGATGGCTGGCCGGGCACCCGCTATGAAGCGAAGGCCCTGCTGGCCGGGCGGCGGCCGCAATATCTGACGATCCTCCACGACGGTTGCTAAGGCGCCGCGGGCGCTGCAATCCTGAGGGCTCGCGTCTGCAGGAGAGGCTGCCATGGACTATCGCAAGAAGCTGGTCGTCGAGCCGGGCAAGCGGCTCAGGCTGCGCGACGTCGATCCGGCGTGGTGCGGTGCCCATACCGACGAGGACGAGGCGAAGGAGGCTCTGAGCCGCAATCTCAAGCGGCTCGAATCCCTGCAGGAAACGCTCTACGCCGAGCGGAAGCACAGCCTCCTCATCGTGCTGCAGGGTATCGACGCCGCCGGCAAGGACGGCACCTGCCGCCACGTGATGACCGCGCTCAATCCGCAGGGCACGACGGTGACGAGCTTCAAGCAGCCGACCTCCGAGGAACTCGGCCACGACTTCCTGTGGCGGGTTCACGCCCACACGCCGGAGCGCGGCCACATCGCGGTCTTCAACCGTTCGCACTATGAGGACGTGCTGGTCGTGCGGGTGCACGACCTCGTGCCGAAGGAAGTCTGGTCGAAGCGGTATGACCAGATCAACGCCTTCGAGGAGCTGCTGGCGGCCTCGGGGACGACGATCCTGAAATTCTTCCTCTACATCTCGCCCGACGAGCAGCTGGAACGGTTCCACGACCGGCTGGAGGAGCCGGCGAAACAGTGGAAGATCAGCGACAGCGACTACACCGAGCGCCTGCGCTGGGACGACTATGTCGAGGCGTACGAGGACATGCTGGAGCGCTGTTCCACCGACGTCGCGCCCTGGTATGTCGTGCCGTCGAACAGGAAGTGGTTCCGCAACCTCGCAGTGTCGGAGATCATCGCCGACGCGATGGACGACCTTGGAATGGCGATGCCGAAGCCTTCGGTCGATCTGGCGGAAATCCGCAAAATGTACGAGGCCGCCCTCGCCGCGGAAAAGGCGGGCCGGAAGGCGGACGCGAAGTAGGGCGCGGGGCTGCCCCGCGCCCGACCCTTTCACACGAAGCGGTTGACCCAGTTCTCCAGCTTCTCCTGGCGCCCGGACCGCGGCTGCGGATCGAGGCCGTCGTGGTCGACGCGGGCGGCGATGGTCGCGAGGTCGGAGGTCAGCATTGCCTGCGCCTCCGGCGTCTGCCAGCCGGCATAGCGTTCCGCGACCGCAGCCTCGAGGCCGCCGTCCTCGATCATCGCGGCCGCCGCGAGCAGGCCGCGGGCGATGGTGTCCATGCCCCCGACATGCGCGGCGATCAGATCCTCCGGGTCGAGCGACTGGCGACGCAGCTTCGAGTCGAAGTTGAAGCCGCCGCTGGTGAGGCCGCCGCCCTTCAGGATGTAGTAGAGCGCGAGCGCCGTCTCCGGGACGTTGTTCGGGAACTGGTCGGTGTCCCAGCCGCTCTGGTAGTCGTTGCGGTTGGCGTCCACCGACCCGAAGATGCCGAGCGCGACGGCCGTGGCGATCTCGTGCTCGAAGGAGTGGCCGGCGAGGACGGCGTGGCCGGTCTCGATGTTGACCTTCACCTCCTTTTCCAGCCCGAACCGCTGAAGGAAGCCGAACACCGTCGCGACGTCGTAGTCGTACTGGTGCTTGGTCGGCTCCTGCGGCTTCGGCTCGATCAGGATCGCGCCCGGGAAGCCGATCTTGTGCTTGTAGTCGACGACCATCGACACGAAGCGGCCGAGATGGTCGAGCTCCTGTGCCATGTCGGTGTTGAGCAGCGTCTCGTAGCCCTCGCGTCCGCCCCACAGCACATAGTTGGCGCCGCCAAGGTCGTGCGTGACGTCGATCGCGGATTTCACCTGCGCCGCGGCGTAGGCGAAAACATCCGGGTCCGGGTTGGTGGCGGCCCCCGACATGTAGCGGCGGCTCGAGAACAGGTTGGCGGTGCCCCAGAGCAGCCGGACGCCGGTCTCCTCCATCTTGCGCGCGAAGATGTCGGCGATCGCCCGGACGTTGCGGTCGCTTTCGGCGAGGCTCTGGCCCTCCGGCGCGACGTCGCGGTCGTGGAAGGTGAAGAAGTCGGCGCCGAGCAGGCTGAACATCTCGAAGGCCACCTCGGCCTTCAGCTCCGCCGCCGTCAGGCCGTCGCGGAACCACGGCCGGTCGAAGGTCTGGCCGCCGAACGGGTCGCTGCCCGGCCAGGCGAACGAGTGCCAGTAGGCGATCGCCATCCGCAGGTGCTCCCGCATCGGCTTGCCGAGAACCAGCCGGTCCCGGTCGTAGAAGCGGAAGGCCATCGGGTCGTCGCTGTCCGGTCCCTTGTAGGGGACCGGGTCGATGCCCTTGAAGAAATCGCTCATGGTCAGCCTCCTCCCGTGGAGTTTGCCGGAACGGGGCACGGGTGCGTGCCGGCGCCCGTCGGCGGTATCTCGGTGACGCTCATCAATCAGGCGGCGGCCCGGACCGCCGGATAGAGGGCGCGATACCGGGCGTATCCCTCGCGGTACTGCGGGACCAGCGCCGGGTCCGGGTCGATCGTGCGGACGATGTCCGGCGCGGCGCAAATCTCTGCCGGGCTTGCATTTTCCGCGGCGCAGATCGCGAGCCGGGCGGCGCCGAGCGCGGCACCGACGTCGCTGTCCGCGGCGATCTGCAGCGGGCGGTCGAGAACCGAGGCGATGATCCGGAGCCAGGTTTCCGACCGGGCGCCGCCGCCGACGGCGAGCGCGGCGGCGAAGTCGGTGCCGGCGTCGGCGAGGACGCGCTGGCAGTCGGCGAAGGCGTAGGCGACGCCCTCCAGCACCGCCTGGGTCAGGTCGGCGACGCCGGACGACTGGGCAAGGCCCACGAACGCGCCGCGGGCGGAGGCGTCATTGTGCGGCGTGCGCTCTCCCGAGAGGTAGGGGAGGAAGGTGACCGGAGAGGGTCCGTTCTCCAGGCTCACCGCGCCGGCAAGGGCGGCGGGTTTCTGGCCGGTGATGCGGGAGAGCCATTCGAGGCTGTCGGAGGCGGACAGGATCACGCCCATCTGGTGCCAGGTGTCGGGGATCGCGTGGCAGAAGGCGTGCACCGCGCCTTCGGTGTTGGGCGAGAAGCGGGCGTTGGAGACGAAGAGGACGCCGGAGGTGCCGAGGGAAACGAAGGCATTTCCCGGATGTATCACCCCCATGCCGCAGGCGGCCGCCGCGTTGTCGCCTGCCCCGCCCGCCACCACGACCGTGCCGCGCACCCCCCACCGTTCGGCGAGGGCGGGGAGGAGGTCGCCGGACGGCTGGCTGCCCTCGACGAGGCGGGGCATCTGGGCGCGGGTGAGGCCGGTGGCTTCGAGGAGATCGTCGGACCAGTCGCGGGCGGCGACGTCGAGCCAGAGGGTGCCGGAGGCGTCCGACATGTCGGAGACGTGGAGGCCCGTCAGGCGGAAGCGGATGTAATCCTTGGGCAGGAGCACCGTGTCGATGCGGGCGTAGACGTCGGGCTCGTGATGCTTCAGCCAGAGCAGCTTGGGGGCGGTGAAGCCCGGCATGGCGATGTTGCCGGCGAGGGTGCGGGCCGTGGGAAGAGTGCGCTCGATCTCGGCGCACTCGGCCATGGCGCGGCCGTCGTTCCAGAGGATCGCCGGCCGGAGCACCCGGTCGGAGGCGTCGAGGCAGACGGCGCCGTGCATCTGGCCGGACAGGCCGATGCCGCGGAGGCCCGCGAGCGGATTCCGCGACGCAATGGAATCAATGGTCTTCTCGACGGCGGACCACCAGGCGTCCGGGTCCTGTTCCGACCATCCGGGATGGGGGCGCTGCACGGCGAGCGACTCGCTGGCCTGGTCGATCAGGCGCTGTTCGCGGTCGAAAAGCACGGTCTTGACCGAGGACGTGCCGATGTCGATCCCGAGGTACATGGGGCGGGCCTTCCGTCTTCAGGAGGGGAAATCAGAGTGGTGCGACCCGTGCAAATCGCACGTTGAACGCGTGGACACGATCCGGCGGCGCCGGTGGTCGCCCGATCCGCCGGTCATTGTGCCAGGACGGCGGGCTGCTTGCCGAGGATGATCATCCCGAGAATGTCGTCCTCGGTCACGTCTCCGACCCGGACGGTCCCGACGAGCTTGCCGTTCTTCATGACCGAGACGCGGTCGCAGAGCGCCATGACGTCGTGGATGTCGTGGCTGATGAGGAAGATGCCCAGCCCCTCGGCCTTCAGCTGCTCGATGAGTTCGGCGACCATCTGGGTCTCCTTTACCCCGAGGGCCGCGGTCGGCTCGTCCATGATGAGGATGCGGGCGTTGAAGTAGACGGCGCGGGCGATGGCGACCGACTGGCGCTGGCCGCCGGAGAGGGCGCGGACCGGCGCCGCGAACTTCTCGAAGTTGGGGTTCAGCCGCCGCATGATCTTGCGGGTTTCCGCCTCCATCGCGTCGTCGTCGACAAAGCCGGCCGGCGTCGTCAGCTCGCGCCCCAGGAACAGGTTCTGGGCGGCGTTCAGGTTGTCGGCGAGCGCCAGCGTCTGGTAGATCGTCTCGATGTTGTAGCGGCGCGCGTCGCGGGGCGAGCGGATCTCGGCCTTCTCGCCATTGATGAGAATGTCGCCGGAGTCGGCCCCATAGGCGCCGGACAGGATCTTGATGAGCGTCGACTTGCCGGCGCCGTTGTGGCCGAGAAGGCCCACGACCTCGCCAGGAAAGAGATCGACGGTCACGTGGTCGACGGCGCGGATGCCGCCGAAGCTGATGCAGATGTCGCGCATCTCGACGAGCGGTGCCCGTCCGGGAGTCGTCATGTTCCGGTCCTCCGGCGATAGAGGATGTCGACCCAGACGGCGAACACGAGGACGATGCCGACGACGATCGACTGCAGCGGCGCGTCGACGCCCACCATCGCCATGCCGGACTGCAGGCTCTGCATGATGAGCGCGCCGAGCACCGCGCCGTAGATCGTGCCCGCGCCGCCGGCGAGTGCGGTGCCGCCTATCACCGCCGCGGCGATGGTCCGCAGCTCGTCGAGCGTGCCAAGGTCGTTCGAGACGGCGTTGAGCCGCGCCGAGGCGATGACGGCGGCGATCGCGGTCAGCGCGCCCATCAGCGCAAAGACCTTCACGGTGAGGAGGCGGGTGTCGATGCCCGAGAGCTCGGCCGCCTCCGGGTTGCCGCCGGTGGCGAAGACGTAGCGGCCGAACCGGGTGCGCTGCGAGATCACCGTCATGACGAGGGCGACGGCGAGCAGGATCACCACCGGGATGGCGATGCCCTGGGCCATGTTGATGTCGCCGTCGGGCACCGGGAGGCCCTTGCGCTCGAGGATGCGCTCGGCGGCGCGCTGCGGCACCGGGTAGGCGACCATGACGGCGGCAAAGCCGAAGATCACCGCGGCGAAGATGCCGGAGAGCGTGAGTTCGGCCCACACCGGCTTGACGTTGAAACCATGCCGGGACTTCACCTGCCGCGAGCGCCACTGCATCGCGAGCGCGGCCGCGGTGGCGAGGGCGGCGAGGATCCAGCTGCCGGTGCCGCCGAGCGAGCCCTCCGCCCCGCCGCCGAGCAGCTGGAAGGTCGGGTCGAGCGGGGCGACGGTCTGGCCGGCGGTGATCCACCAGGCGGCGCCACGCCAGACCAGCAGGCCGCCGAGCGTGACGATGAAGGCGGGGATCGTCAGGTAGCCGACCATCCAGCCCTGGATCGCGCCGATCACCGCGCCGAGCGCGAGGCCGACGAGGATCGCGACGATCCAGATCGCCCAGTGACCGAGGCCGAGGTACTCCGGCAGCAGGCGGACCTGGGTATAGGCCATCACCATGCCGACGAGGCCGAGAAGCGAGCCGACCGAGAGGTCGATGTTGCGGGTGACGATGACAAACACCATGCCGGTCGCCATCACCGCCACGGACGCGGTCTGGACCGACAGGTTGAAAAGGTTGCGCGGCGTCAGGAAAAGGCCGCCGGTGATGACGTGGAACACCAGCCAGATCACGACCAGCGCGCCGAGCATGCCGAGCAGGCGCAGGTCGATCTCCAACGAGCGGAGCAGTCTGGCGATCGCGGACATGGTGCCCCCCGGCGATGCGGGGCGGCCGCCGGGCCGCCCCCAGACCTACACGAGGTTCAGGTCAGTTGGAGGCCGGGTTGCAGATGTCGACCTTGCCGGCGGGCACGCCCGCGCAGAGCTCGTCCTTCGAGATCCAGCCGGCATCGACCACGACGTCGAGATTGCCCTTGGTGATCGCGATCGGCGTCAGCAGGATCGAACTCATCTCGTTGCCGCCCGGGCTCTTGAACGGGGCCGCGCCTTCGACCTTGTCGACCGCCGTGCCGCCGGCCAGCGAGACGGCGATTTCGCCGGCCTTCTTGCCGAGCTCGCGCGCGTCCTTCCAGACGGAGACGGTCTGGGTGCCGAGGGCGATGCGGTTCAGCGCCGCCTTGTCGCCATCCTGGCCGGAGACCGGGATCCCCTCCATGCCCTGCGCCGTCAGCGCCGCGACGACGCCGCCGGCCGTGCCGTCGTTCGAGGCGACGACCGCGTCGACCTTGTTGTCATTCTGGGTGAGGATCTGCTCCATGTTCTTCTGGGCGTTGGCGGGGAGCCACTGGTCGGTATAGGCCTCGCCGACGATCTTCACCTTGCCCGCGTCGATCGCCGCCTGGAGGACCTCCTGCTGGCCGCCGCGCAGGAAGTCGGCGTTGGCGTCGGTCGACGAGCCCTTGATCATCACGTAGTTGCCTTCGGGCGCCTGCTCCAGCACCGCCGCGGCCTGCATCCGCCCGACCTCGACGTTGTCGAAGGTGAGGTAGAAGGCCCGCGGGTCCTCGATCAGACGGTCATAGGCGACGACCGGGATGCCCTCGTTCGCCGCGGCGTCGATCGCCGGGCCGACGGCGGCCGCGTCCTGGGCAAGCACGATCAGCGCGTCGGCGCCGAGGCGATCAGGCTTGATGTCGGCGAGCTGCTTGGTGGTCGAGCTCCTGGGCGTCGGCCGAAATGTACTTGGCGCCGGCGGCGTCGAGCGCGGCCTTGATCGCCGCCTCGTCGGTCTTCCAGCGCTCCTCCTGGAAGTTGGACCAGCTGACGCCGATCGTCATGTCCTGGGCGACGGCGGTCGAGGCAAGGCCCGACGCGAGGACCAGCGCCGCGAGGCGTGCAAGAGTCGTCATGATGTAAAAGCCTCCCTTGGTGCCGGCCGTCTATCGCGTGGCCCATCAGGGATCCCGCGGGACGATTCTGTCCCGGCTCGGCGCGCAAGCTTCGGTTGGGGAGTTACACTTGTCAAACGCCTTGTCGTGGTTGGTTAGCGCAAGGCGGCGCCGCGGGCCGCCTTGACGCGGCCGCGATCCCGGCGCAGCAAGGGGCGCCCCGGGTGATACCCCGGACCAGACAGGGAAAGTGCCATGTTCCTCGAGATCGCAGAGATCCGCGTCACCGATCCCGCCGGCTTCGAGGCGGCGGTGGCAGCGGCGCGGCCCCTGTTCCTCTCCTCGCCCGGCTGCCACGGCCTCAGCCTGCACCGGGTGGTCGAGACGCCGGATCTCTATCGGCTGGTGGTCGTGAAGACGATCGAGGACCATACGGTGACGTTCCGCGGGTCGAGGCCTTCCTGAAGTGGCGGGCGCTGATCGGCGGGGTAGTGGCCGGCGCGCCGACCGTCACGCACTCGCAGGAGGTGGCGCTGGGCTGACCGGCGCCGTCCCCGTTTCCGTACACGCTTCCCGGCCATGATCCTCGGCATCGGTTCCGACCTCTGCAACATCGACCGGATCGAGCGCACGGTCGCGCGGTTCGGCGACCGGTTCCTGAACCGGGTCTACACCGACCGCGAGCGGGCGCTCGCGACCCGGCGGGCCCGGCCGGCGGCGACCTTCGCCAAGCGCTGGGCGGCGAAGGAAGCCTGTTCCAAGGCGCTCGGGACCGGGCTCCGCATGGGGATCGCCTGGAAGGACATGGGGGTCGTGAACCTGCCGACCGGGCAGCCGACGCTGGAGCTGACGGGATGGGCCGCCAGCGGCTCGCGGCGATGACGCCGGCCGGTCACCGGGCGCACCTCCACCTGACGCTGACCGATGACGACCCGTGGGCGCTCGCGGTCGTGATGATCGAGGCACTGCCGGAGCGGGATGAAGCCTAGGGAAAACAAAGGCATGTCGGCCAGGCCCGCCGGGTGCGCCGTCAGTCCGCGCCTTGACAGGCCCCGCCCGAGCGGCGACAAGGCGGCCTTCCCCGCACCGGAGACCCGAACGTGATGGCGACCAAGAGCAAGGCAAAGGGCGGCATCCTCGAGCTCGTCAAGACCATCGTCTACGCGCTGCTGCTCGCCGGGGTGATCCGCACGCTGTTCTTCCAGCCCTTCTGGATCCCGTCGGGCTCGATGAAGCCGACGCTGCTGATCGGCGACTTCCTGTTCGTCAACAAGATGGCCTACGGCTATTCGCGGCATTCCTGCCCGTTCTCGCTCTGCCCGATCCCGGGCCGGATCCTCGCGCGCGAGCCGGAGCGGGGCGACGTCGTGGTGTTCAAGCATCCGGTGAACGGCACCGACTACATCAAGCGGCTGATCGGGCTGCCGGGTGACATGGTGCAGATGCGTGACGGCATCCTCTACATCAACGGCGAGATGGTGCCGCAGGTGCCGGACGGGACGTTCCACGAGGTGAACGAGCCGCAGGGGCCGATGGCGAGCATGCCGCGCTGCGCCAACCGGCCGGTGGCGCCAGCGGGACTGCACCGCCGAGCGGTCGATCGAGGACGCTGCCGGACGGGCGGCGGCACGCGATCCTCAACATCGAGGACGGGTTCGGCGACACGACGCCGGTCTTCACCGTGCCGCCGGGCAGTTCTTCATGGGCGCGAGCAACCGCGACAACCTGATGGACTCGAGGCCGGCATCGGCCGGCGGTGTCGCCAGGCTGAGAACCTGATCGGGCGGGCGGACCGGGTGATCTTCTCGTCGGGCGGGCCGTCGATGCTGGCCTTCTGGACGGGCGGCTTCGACCTGCTCGAAGGCGATCGAGGAAGCCCGGCCGCTGCTGGCCGCCTGCACGCGCCGACTTCGCCTGGCCCGAACTGCTGCGCGAGAGCAGCCCACCATCCGTCGACGGCGAGCAGGCGAACAAGGGCTGTCCTCGAGGACCGGGTGCGCCGGGACATCGTCATCGCCGAGGCGCTGCTTGCTTGCCGATCCTGCCGCGCGAACGAGGTGGTGATCTGGCGCCGCGTCTGAATGCGCTGGGCGGGCGCCGAAACCGCCGAGGTGGCCGCCGACCTCGACATCGGTGCCGCGCTGCGGCTCGGCCGGTCGGAGATGCTGACCGGCGGACGGCGCAAGCAGGCGCTGCTCGGCGACGCCATGGAGGCGGTGATCGCCGCAGTCTACCTCGACGCCGGCCTCGACGCCGCCCGCGCCCTCATCCTCCGGGCCTGGGGGCCGCGGATCGGCGCCGCGCCGGGCATCGCGCGCGACGCCAAGACGCTCCTGCAGGAGTGGGCGCAGGCGCGGGGCCTTGCGCCGCCGGCTTATCGCGACCTCGACCGGCAGGGCCCGGACCATGCGCCGGTGTTTTCCGTCGAGGCCCGTCTTGCGGACGGCCGCGCGGCAAGCGCCGCCGCCGCGTCGAAGCGCGCGGCGCAACAGGCCGCGGCGGAGGCGCTGCTGGCGACGCTGGAAGACGGCGGCCGCGGCGGTATCGACACTGGGCGATCCGGCCGCGCCAGCGATGTAGCCTGATCAGGACGACAGCCGCGCGCGCGGATCGCCGACGGACTTAGCCGGGGCCAACGCCGGGAGCACCCGACGGCGACGGGCGCAGGATGGGGCCGGGCGACGTTGCCGTTTTCCGGCAGTAGCCTGCCGTCCGGCCCGCACCTTCGGGCGCCGTTGCAGCATTGGTCACGCCCGCCGGTCCGGCCGGATGGCGGTCCCGCCTGACGACGCGGCAGGTGCTGTAGCCTTCCGCGCGGGAATTGCATCGCCGGTTTCGCTGCCGCCTCGTACTTCGCGCCAGACGATGCCGCTGCGCAACCGCGACGAGCCTTCGGTCATTCCGCGGCGTTGCCCGATGCGCGACGCCGTCGCCGCGCGGACGCAGCTGTTCGGCGATCCAACGCTGATCCGCTGACGGCCGCGGCGAGCGGGAGGTGATCGCCGCTTCCGGGCACAGTGGCCGCCGCGGTCGGGAGCAATGGCAGTTGGCGATGGCTGACTTTGCCGATGGCGCCGCACCTGCGGTTGATTCATGCGCGTTGTCGGTTGGTCATTCAGAAGAAACTGCTCGGCGCTGCCCATGGCCGAGGCGGTATCTCGTCAGGCACTGGCTGGCGCTGCGCCGCCATGAGGCGGAACCACAACGTTCAGGCGAAACGCCCCGCGAGCGGATCGGCGATGATGCCGATCGACAGTGCCACGTTTCCGCCGCTCTGCCCGCAGCGTCAGCCGGCGGCGGGTGGTCGACGAGCGAGCGGGCGTCGAGGTTGCGACATGGCCAACTTTCAAGAAGAAGTCACGTACTCTACGCGCGGATCGTGCCAGGCGCAACCTTCCGGCGTTAATACGCTTCTGCATCCGGATGAAATCCGACGCCACAGCGTCAGAGCAAAAATTCTGCAGGCGCCATTGCCCATGGCCGAGGTCGCGCAGTCTGATGGCGATCGAGCGGAAGGTAGGGCTGAGCCGGCTGAACTTCGTAGCGGGCTCGGGTTCGGTCAGGCCTGATAGCGGCTGGCGACAGTTCGAACTTGCCGCCGTCGATGACTGCGCCGCCTGCGCTGTTGTCAGCTGTCGTTCGATGCTGACGACGATGTTCGCCCCCGCCTGAGCGGCCGCTGGCGTGGTAATGAGTTGTCGAGATGATGCGCTGTCTTCTGCCACTTCGGCGTGGCGGGAA
This sequence comes from Amaricoccus sp., assembly GCA_044223585.1. Taxonomy (GTDB): domain Bacteria; phylum Pseudomonadota; class Alphaproteobacteria; order Rhodobacterales; family Rhodobacteraceae; genus Amaricoccus. The sequence goes on along the minus strand of JBGALW010000040.1, from coordinate 6,370 downwards.
TACGGTGACGTATTCGCCGTTCGCGATGCCTTCGCAGAAGATCGCGCGTCGTCGTCTGCCAGATCCGTACCGGCGAAGGGGCTGACCAGGCCGAGCGGCGGTCTGGGAGAATTGCATGGCGCTGCCGTGGTCTGCGCGATAAGTGGCATCAGCAACAGGTGCTGCGTGGCCGGATGAGTGCATCCCGCCGACGCCCAGATGCCGTCGCCGCTTCGGCGAGCGACAGACCGTCGGTCAGGATGAAGCCGAGTTCCTGAGGTTACGGTGTGTATGTCCTGAACATCAGGCGGTGTTCTGGTAGATCGGGACCCAGCTCTCCGTGGATCTGGAGGGTGTCGAACTGGATCGTCAGCCGCGCGCCGTATCTACGCAGGCCGGGCGCGCGCTGATTAACGCGGCGCTTGCGATTGTGCCGCGTCAGCACAGCGCCTGCGTCGGCGGGGCCCACATGCGGGAGGCAGACGCGCCTGCGCCCCATCCGACTGTCACGCCGAGACCCAGACGAAAGCAGGATCAGCAGCACGGCGATTATCCGGGCGAGGAAGCTGCACCGCACGATCTGTTGGCATATTGCGGTTGAAATCCCAGCCGAAGCCGTTCATCATACTGCACATGACGGCAGGCACGGCGGTGATGATGAACAGCGGATCGCGCAACATGATCCCGAGGAGTAATGAGTCTGCCGCGGCTAAAGGCCGATATCCCGGACCCGCAGATGGCCCGGCCGGTCCGCGTCATGGTCCTCGGTTCCACAGCGCCCTGCGGGTCGCGACGGCGATGCGAAGGCGCCGCCCATCGACGCTGACGGCGACGGTAGCCGCCGCGCGGGCGATACGGCAGGAATCCCGGCGGCAGCCGATTACTGACCGGCGAGCTGTCGAGAAACCATGATGCCGCCGATGTCGCCGCCGTCGCGCGGCTGAAGATCTGTATTCATAATCCACGATATTTAATGCCAGTTGAGGTCCGCGTAGAGTTGCCCGCTGCCGGGTCGGTGATCAGCTCACGAAGACCGTACGCTGGTCTGGTTCGATTGCCGTTGGCCAGTTATTACACGCGTCAGTTCTGCGTAGAGAGTGGCTGGCCTGAGCTGGCAGGCCCGCGCTGCCGGCGGTCGTCAGCAGGCGGCGTCGGGTCACGGCGAAGTAGATGAGCTGCGGCGGCAGCCGCCGTCTGGGTGGCTGGCGACCGGGTCATCGCCGGTGCTTCAGGCGAGCAGAAGCCCCGGAATGAAGATCGCGGCAGTGCGCGCCCAGCGGCGGCGTCAAGGTCGGTGGTGGACAGTTCGTACCAGCAGGGTGTGCCTTGCAGACTCGCTTTCATGGTCGCCCCGTCTCCCAGGGCCGAGCATGTAGCACGCCAATGATGGCGGCAAGATCAACGGTACGATGGCGATCGGCTCGGTCAGGGTGATCCTGGTCGGGTCTATCGCGGCGGCGATCGCAAGGCTCTCGACGCCCGCCGCCTTGCCTTCGGCCGCCGCCGCGGACATCGACCTGGCCTATGCGCTGGCGGCGGCCGAAGCGAAGGCGGCGGGCGTCGAGAGCCTTGCGATCGCCGCCGCGATAGACCCGACCGGAATCACCCTGACCGAGCCGATCGCCATCGTACCGTGATCTTGCCGCCATCATTGGCGTGCTACATGCTCGGCCCTGGGAAACGGGAGGCGACCATGGCGAGTCCGCAAGGCACACCCTGCTGGTACGAACTGTCCACCACCGACCTTGACGCGGAGCGCTTTTATGCCGCGGTCCTCGACTGGAGCTTGCCGATCCCGGCATGGAGGGCTTCACCTATCACCTGGCGAGCACCGAGCAGACCGGGTCGCCGGGGCGATGGTGACGCCACCCGAGGCCGGCGGCGCGCCGCCGCACTGGCTCATCTACTTCGCCGTGACCGACGCCGACGCCGCCGCCGCCGCGACGACCGCCGCCGGCGGCGCGGTCCACATGCCGCCTGCCGACATTCCGCACCGGCCGCTTCGCCGTGCTCGCCGACCTGCAGGGCGCGGCCTTCGGCGTGGTCGCCCCGGCGCCGATGGAGGGCGCTGGCCTGGCCGGCGGCGCCTTCGACCAGATGAAGCCGGGCCACGGCAACTGGAACGAGCTGATGACCACCGACCCGGCAGCGGGCCTTGCCTTCTACGCGGACCTCCTCGGCTGGATCCGCTGTTCATCATCACCGCCATTGCCTGCTTCGCCGTCGTGGCGGTGCTGATGGTCGGCATCGGCGGCTTCGCCCGCGGCGGGGATTTCAACCGCAAGTATGCCAACAAGATCATGCGGCTGCGGCTCCTCGCCCAGTTCATCGCCGTGCTGCTGATCCTGCTTTTCGTCTGGGTCTCGCGCTAGGGCGTGACGGTCGGATGGGGGCAGGCGCGTCTTCCTCCACCCCACTTTGCCGCCTTCCCGCGAGATCGACCCCGCCGACGCGAACGCGCTGTGCGCGACGCGAGGGGTGGGCCAGCCCGGCCGCGGCAATCGCCAAGCGCCGCGTTGTCAGCGCGCCCGGCCTGGCATAGCGTCCGGCCAGACCAGCCGGGGAGGCACGCGAGATGACTGACAGTCCGATGGGGTTCGACACCCTCCAGATCCACGGAGGGGCCAAGCCCGACCCGGCGACCGGGGCGCGGCAGGTCCCGATCTACCAGAACACCGCCTACGTGTTCCGGGACGCCGACCACGCCGCGCGGCTGTTCAACCTCCAGGAACTCGGCTTCATCTATTCCCGCCTGACCAACCCGACGGTCATGTCGCTCGCCGAGCGGCTGACGGCGCTGGAGGGCGGCGTCGGCGGGGTCTGCACCTCGTCCGGCCACGCGGCGCAGATCATGGCGCTGTTCCCGCTGATGTACCCTGGCGACAACATCATCGCCTCGAACCGGCTCTACGGCGGCACCGTCACCCAGTTCTCCCAGACGATCCGCCGCTTCGGCTGGTCGGCCCGCTTCGCCGACACCGAGGATCTGGCCGGGCTGGAGGCGCTGGCCGACGGCAACACCCGCGCGATCTTCTGCGAGAGCGTCGCGAACCCCGGCGGATACGTCACCGACATTCCCGCCCTCGCCGAAGTGGCGAAACGGCTGGGCGTGCCGCTCATCGTCGACAACACCTCGGCCACGCCCTACCTCTGCCGGCCGCTCGAGCAGGGGGCGAACATCGTCGTCCACTCGACGACGAAGTACCTGACCGGCAACGGCACGGTCGTGGGCGGCGCGGTCATCGACGGCGGCAAGTTCGACTGGTCCGCCGGCCACTATCCGAGCCTGACCGAACCCGAGCCCGCCTATCATGGGCTGAAGTTCTACGAGACCTTCGGGCCGATGGCCTACACCTTCCACTCGATCGCCATCGGGCTGCGCGACCTCGGCATGAGCATGGCGCCGCAGAACGCCTTCCTGACGCTGCTCGGCGTCGAGACGCTGTCGCTCCGGATGCAGAAGCACGTGGCCAACGCCGAGAAGGTTGCCGCCTGGCTGGAAGCCGATCCACGCGTAGAGTACGTGACCTATGCCGGCCTGCCCTCCTCGCCGTGGTACGGGCGGGCGCAGCGGCTCTATCCCAAGGGGGCGGGGGCGCTCTTCACCTTCGCGCTCAAGGGCGGCTACGACGCCTGCGTCCGGCTCGTCGACTCGGTCGGCCTCTTCAGCCATGTCGCCAACCTCGGCGACGCCCGCTCGCTCATCATCCACTCGGCGTCGACCACCCACCGCCAGCTGACGCCGGAACAGCAGAAGGCGGCGGGCGCCGACCCGAACGTGGTGCGCCTGTCGATCGGCATCGAGGACGCCGACGACATCATCGCCGATCTCGACCAGGCGCTCGCGAAGGCGACCGCCTGACACAGCGGGGCGGGCCTTTCCGGCCCGTCCCTCTCCAACGTCGCAGGATTCCGCCTCATGGCAGCGCGAGATCCGCCCAGACCAGCCGGTGCGGCGAGGCGGTCGCTGCCGCCTCGGCCAGCGGATCGCCCGGCGCCGGCCAGACGACGCCGGCGGCGATCACCCGAAGGCCAGCCGACGGCAGCACATAGTCAAGCCGCAGGTTGCCGGCGCCGTCGTCGGCAAAGTCGGCGGTGTCGAGCGCGCCGGCGCCATCATGGCTGCCATTGCTCCCGACCGCGGCGGCCGCTGCCGCGCCGGGGCTGGCGGGGCGCGGGTCCTGCAGGCGCGGGTCGGAGAGAAGCGCGGCGATCGCCTCCCGCTCGCCGCGGCCGTCGAGCGGGTCGAGATTGAGGTCGCCGAGCAGCACGAAGGGTGCGTCCGCGCGCGGCGTGGCGTCGCCCGCATCGTCGGGCAGCGCCGCGCCTCCCAGCCAGACCGACCAGAAACGGATCTCGTCGCGGTTGCGCAGCTGGTTCCGCCGCTCCGGCCCGTCGAAGAGCGGCGGCGTCGGCCCCGAGGCGAGGAGGTGCAGGCGGCCGCCATCCGGCAGGGCGACCGGCACGTCCCAGTGCCCGCGCGAGGAGAGCCGCAGCACCGCCGCCGCGTCGGAGTCGGGCCAGGGACCGCCATCCGGCCGGACCGGCGGCGTGGCGCCCGGCAGCGCGTGCCACGGCAGCGCCGTGAAGGTGCGGGCCGGATCGAGCGGCAGGCGCGACAGGATCGCCATCCCGCCCTGCCCGGGAAACTTCCCCCAGCCCAGCGCGTCGCCCGGCCCCATCCGCCGCCCGTCGCCGTCGAGGTCGTGGCCCGACGGCTCCCCGGCATTGACCGGCCCGGCATAGCGGTGCGGATAGGCGATACCCTCCGGTCCGTCGGCGATCCGCGCGCGGAAGGCGTCAAGCGCGACGTTCCGATGGTCCTGATCGAACCGGGTCAGCAGCAGGACGTCCGGCCGGATCGCCCGGATGACCTCGACCGCCGCCGCGACCTGCGGCGCCGGCTTGCTGCCGCGAAGCTCCGCGAGCAGGAGGCCGGGCCCGTCGCGGCTGAGCCCGACGTCCCACGCGGCAACGCGCAGCGTCCCGGCCGAGGCCGGCGCGGCAAGGAGCAGGAGAGCAAGGGCAAGGCGGCGCATGCCGGCAGGCTAGCGGCACCGCCGTTAGCCATCGGTTAACCTCACCGCGCCCGCGGCCGCGTCCCGATCAGCTCCAGGAAGCGGCGGGCACCGATGCCGAGCGGGCGGTCGTTGCGCCAGACCACATCGACCCAGAGCCGCAGTTCGTTGCTCATGTCCGAGAAGGCGATCTCCACCAGCCGTCCGGTGGCGACCGCCGGGCCGGACAGCGCGCGGGGCAGGTAGGCCCAGCCGATCCCGGCCTCCACCAGCTGCATCGTCGCGAGGTGGCTGTCGGTGCGCCAGACGTCGCGGCCGAGCAGCAGACGGGGGTCGGTGGCCGCCCGGTCGCGGCCGGCCACCGCGACCTGCCGGGTGTGGATCAGATCCTGCATGCGCGGCCGCTCGGGTCCGGCGGCGAGCGGATGGTGCGGGGCGGCCACCGCGACGAGCAGGTCCTGGCTGAATTCCTGAAACGCCTCGCGGTCGTCCTGGTTCGCGCGCTCGAACACCAGCGCAAGCTGGACGTCGCCGGCGTGCAGATGCCGCAGCATGTCGTCCTGCGGCCCGGTGATGACCTCGACCTCCAGCGACGGATAGTCCTGCGCCAGACGGGCAAGGGGCGCGGCCCACGGCGCGAGCATCAGCTCCGAGGCGACGGCAAGGCCGAGCCGGTGCTCGAGCCCGGCATGCAGCGCGAGTGCGTGCGCCTCCAGCTGCCGCAGCTGGGCGGCGATGGCGCGCGCCCGCGGCTCCAGCGCCCGGGCGGCGGCCGTGGGCGTCGGCTCGCGGCCCGCCCGGTCGAACAGCCGCAGGTCAAGCTCGGCCTCCAGGTTGCCGACCGCCATGCTGACGGCCGACGGCACGCGGCCGAGCCGCCGCGCGGCCGCGGAGAAGGAGCCGGTGTCAAGCACTGCGAGGAAGAGGCGGATCGTGTCGCTGGTGAAGGCCATCTGTCACCAAGCCTGACAGGAGCTGACTGTTTGCATCAGCATGAATGGAATACCAACCCGACCAACGCAAGGGAATCAGCGCCACCGCCGGTGGTGCGGGAGAATGGGACAATGCAGGGTCCGGCGCGCAGGATCTTCTATGTGGCGCTCTACGAGGGGATCGCGATCGTCGTCAGCGGCACCGGCATGGCTGCGCTGTTTGGCGTCGCGCCGGCCGATGCCGGGGTGCTGTCGGTGACCGCCTCCGTGGTCGCGGTGGTGTGGAACATGGTGTTCAACACACTTTTCGAGGCGTGGGAGGCCCGGCAGGCCGTGCGCGGCCGCGGGATCGGCCGGCGGATCGCCCACGCCCTCGGGTTCGAGGGCGGGCTGGTCCTGATGCTGGTGCCGTTCTTCGCCTGGTGGCTCGGGATCGGCCTG
>JBGALW010000291.1:0-3242 GCA_044223585.1 Amaricoccus sp. | reverse complement strand
CAGGAGCGACAGGGCAAGAAGGGTCAGCGCGTGGCCCCATGCGGCGGGAAAGTGCCCCGGATCGAGGGCCACGGTCCGCACCATCGCGAGATCGCCGCCGAGCCCGGCAACGTCGCTGGCGATGACGGTCGTTGCGTAGACGACCGCGAGGAGTCCGAAGGTCTCCGGCCCCAGCGCGCGGGCGGTGAGAGCAAACGTGACGAGCTGCAGCACCGCGGCGGCGCCGGACGGCAGGACCGAGGCGAGAAAGCGGCGGCGGTCGTCGGTGAGGAGCGCCGGCGCCGCGGCGAGCGGTGTGTCGGTCACGCCTCACCCGCCCCAGTCGTCGCGGCTGAAGGCGAAGCGGCCGGAGGCGAGGTCGCCGGCGATGCTGCGCACGACCGCCGCGGGGAAACCGGAGATCAGGCTTTCCTCGGCCACGATCCGGCCGAGGACGACCGAGCCGAGGCCGACGATGTTGCGGTCGCCGACGCCGGAACCCGGGGCGAACCGAACCGCCGAGCCGACGAAGCAGCCCGCGCCGATCGTGATGTCGCGGTCGGTGACGGAGACGCCGTGGGTGTAGAACTGGCTGGCGCGACCGGCGAGCCAGCTGCCGTCACCGATGCGGATCGTGCCGTGCACGTCGAGATAGTGCCCGTCGTTGACGAGGCACGCGTCGCCGAAGCTGAGCTCGCCGACATAGCCCCGGCGCTTGCCCCGCAGGTTCCACGGCGAGATGAAGACGTTGAAGTCGCCGACGAACAGGTCCGCCCCGGCGTCGAGCGCGAAGTCGCCCTTGAAGACGTTGAGCCGCCCGATCGAGGCGCGGGGCCCCAGCGTCACGCTGCGGCAGGCGAGCAGCGTCAGCGGGCCGATGCGGGCGCCGGGCGCGATCCGGTAGCCGAAGAGCCGCCGGTAAAGCAGGAGACGGACCGCGTTGACCGGCACGAGCGCGACGAGCGCCGCGGCGAGAAGGCGCGGCCGCATCAGCGGTAGAGCCCGAGGTGGGCGCGCGCGACCGCTGCGGGGTCGTTCCGCTCGAGATCCGGCCGGCCGGGCCGCGGTGTCGCGCGGATGGCGTCGAGGGAGGCGCGGAGGACGTCCGGGGTCAGCAGCCCGTCGAAGAGGACGAGCCAGCCGGGCCCGACCTGGGCGGAAAGATCGGCGAGCGCCCCGAGCCGTGGCGCCAGCACCGGACGGTCGAGCGACAGCGCGGCGATCACCGAACCCGAGTTCAGGATCGCCTCGAAGTTCGCGACGAAGAGGTCCGCCGCGGCGACCGTCGTGGCGAAGGTCGCGTCGTCCTGGGCGCCGAGCGCGAGCCGGACCCGCGGAACGGTCCGGGCCAGCGCCTCGATCGCCGCGCGGTGGGCGGGGTCGGGACAGGGGCCGGCGACGAGCAGCATCTCGTCCGGGCGCGCCGCCTCGGCGAAGGACGCGATCAGCGCGGGAATGCGCTTGTAGGGGCGGATGAGCCCGGCGGCGACGGTGAGGTGGGCCGACGGGGGGATGCCGTGGCGGACGCGGATCGCCGCCGGGTCGCCCGGGCGGAACCAGCCGCGGTAGTGCGGATGCGGGATGTCGGCCACGGTCGCGGCGAGGTCGGGGTGGGTCCGCGCCACCGCGGCCGCCGCTGCCGGCGACATGGCGACGAGGGTATCGATGCGGGCGGTGATCTCCGGGCTCCAGCGGGCGAAGGCGGCTTCGGCGTGCCGGGTCGGGAACTCGTGCGGGTGCAGGTTGTGGGCGGTCCAGATCACCCGGCCGCCGCGCCGCCGCACCCGGTCGAGGCTGCGCACGAGGCCCCAGTACAGCGCCTCGACGGCGACGCGCGAGCGGCGGGCGAGCGGATGGTGCAGCAGGTATTCCGGCCACTGGACGTGCAGGTTCGGCGCGGTGTCGAGCGACCCGAGCCACGGCAGCGCCCGGACGGTGGCGCCGGCGCGGAAGGCCGGGTCGCCGAAGACGATGCGCAGGTACGGGTTCAGCAGGGTGCCGTTCGGGTCAGCGGTCATCAGGACCCGCTTGCGGCAGCCGGACGATGCGGCGGTCATGCGGCTCGCGCCAGGCGGGCGACGAGGAGGCCGGGGGCGTCCCCGTCGGCGCGGGGAGCGGATTCGCTGAGGCTGCGGTAGATGTCGTGGTCGGGCCGGAGCGCGCAGGTGCGGCGGCTGAGGACGGTGCAGCCGGGGAAGGCGTCGAGCAGCGCCTCGGTCAGCCGGTGCGGCTCGGTCAGGGTCGGGGCGTGGTCGATCTCGCAGAGCAGGAGCAGGTCGCCGCCGGGCACCAGCACGCGCGCCGCCTCCGCCGCGGCGGCGTCCGGATCCTCGACATGGTCGAGCGCGTTGAAGAGCGAGACGATGTCGAAGCTGCGGTCGGGAAAGGGCAGCCGTTCCGCCGGGGCCGCGACATAGGTCATCGCCTGCGTGCCCCGGTTGAGCGCGAGGTAGGCTTCGGCCAGCGGATCGACCCCGACGCGCGCGGCAGCCTCGGTGGCCCATTCGAGGGTGCCGAGCGGGCCGCAGCCGATGTCGAGCATCCGCTTCGCCCGGAAATGCGCCGTCGGCAGGCCGAAGCCGTCGGTGAAGGCCGCCGCGAAGTGGCTGTTGGCGAGCCGTCCGGTGCGGCGCAGGTAGAGCCGCCAGTAGGCAAGCTCGACCCGGCGCTTGACCGCCGTCCGGAGGCCGCCCGGGGCGTGGGCGAGCAGCCGCCCGCCGGCCGCCTTGATCCCGGATTTCAGCGCCGCCCTCATTCGGCGACCTGCCAGACGCTGATCGTGTCGATCTCGTAGACCGCCGGGAAGGGCGTGGTCGCGTCGGGCGGCCCGCCCCAGCTGCCGCCGATCCCGAGATTGGCCAGCATGTACATCGGCGCGTCCATGCCGGGCTTCGACGCCATCCAGGCGACCGGGCGGCGGTCGATGTACCAGGTCAGGGCCTCCGCCTGCCAGAGCAGGCCGTAGCGGTGGAAGCGCGTCGTCGCGCCGGCCAGCGGCACACGGCAGCCGGACGAGCGGTGGACGCCATCCTCGCTCCAGTGGGCGTGCAGTTCGATCCCGCCGGGCCGGCCCCCGAGATGCTCCATGACGTCGATCTCCGGCGGCCACTGGCCTGGGCGGAGCAGCCAGAAGGCGGGCCAGGTCCCCTGCCCCGCCGGCAGCCGGGCGCGGATCTCGAAATAGCCGTACTGCTGCAGGAAGCTCTCGCGCGACGAGATCATCCCGGAGACATACGCGTATCCGTAGAGGTAGGGCTTCGCCG
>JBGALW010000290.1:0-3282 GCA_044223585.1 Amaricoccus sp. | reverse complement strand
AACTCGCCGCCCTGAGCGAGGGCGAGGGTGAAAAGCGCCCGCGCCGGCGCGTCGAGGCGGAAGGCGCGGGCGATCGGCCACAGCACCGCCATCTTGACGAGCACGAGCAGGAACGTGAGCGCGACGACCGGCACCGGCGCAGTGGTCAGCGCGTGCAGATCGACGCCCGCCCCCACGATCAGGAAGTAGAGCCCCATCAGCAGGCCGCGGAACGGCACGAGGTCGGCCTCCAGCTGGTGGCGGTACTCGGACCCGGCCAGCACGACCCCGGCGAGGAACGAGCCCAGCGCCGGCGACAGGCCGATGAGGCTCATGAGCAGCGACACCGCGGCGATCAGCAGGATCGCCCCGGCGATCTGGATCTCCGGCAGGCGCGCGGCAGCGAGGAAGCGGAACAGCGGGCCGGTCAGGTACCGCCCGGCGAGGACAACGAAGCCCACGGATGCGACGACCACCCCCGCCCGCGCCCACGGCGGCAGGCCTTCGAGCGCGTTCGCCCCGTGGACACCCTCCGGCATTCCGCCGACCGCCCCCGCGGCGACCAGCGGCATCAGCGCGAGCATCGGCAGAGCCGCGACGTCCTGGAACAGCAGCACCGCGAGGCTCGCCCGCCCGCCTTCGGTCCGCACCAGCCGCTTTTCGGTCAGCGTCTGCATGACGATCGCCGTCGAGGACAGCGACAGCACCATCCCCGCCGCCAGCGCCGCGTTCCACGGCAGCAGCCCGCTCGCCACCGCGAGGCCGGCCAGCGCCAGCGTCGTCAGCACGACCTGCAGGCCGCCCATCCCGAGGAGCTGGTGGCGCATCGCCCACAGCACCTGCGGCTGCATCTCCAGCCCGATCAGGAACAGCATGATGACGACGCCGTACTCGGCAAACGCCATCACGCTCTCGGTCTCCCGTCCGACAAGGCCGAGCAGCGGCCCGATGACGATGCCCGCCGTCAGGTAGCCGAGCACCGACCCGAGCCCGAGCCGCCGCGACAGCGGCACGGCCACAACCGCCGCCGCCAGATAGATGCTGATCTGCAGCAGGATGCCCTGCACCGCACTCCCCGACTTCTTTTCCCGCGATCCTAGACGATCGCCTCCGGCCGCGGAATCGCCCGGCGCCGCCCCGGCCGCGCGACCGTGCGCATCACTCCGGCAGCAGCCCCCGGTCGCGGTAGATCGCCGCCGCGGCGGGATGCAGCGGCGCGGTCAGGCCGCCCGACGCCATCGCCTCCGGCTCCAGGCCGGCCAGCACCGGGTCGAGCCCGCGCAGCGTTTCGAGGTCGTCGAGCACCGCACCGACGACGTTCGCAATGCTGGCGTCGGGTTCCGCGGCACGGGTGACGAGGGTCGCCTTGACGCCCACCGTCGGCACCGCGGCGCCGGTTCCGGCATAGAGGCCGCCCGGGATCTCGCTTGCGATCATCGCCGGCTGGGCGGCAAGGACGCGCTCGGCTTCCGGGCCGGCAACCGCAACGAAGGTCGCGCCGCAGCCGGCGGTCGCTTCCAGGATCGGCAGCGCCGGCTGGCCGACCGCGTAGAGGAAGGCGTCTATCCGTCCGTCGCACAGCGCCTGGCCGAGCCGGTCCGGGGTGACGGCCGCGACGTCTGCGAACCCGGCCGGGTCGATCCCGAAGGCCGTCAGCACCGCTTCCGCGACGACGCGGGTGCCCGAGCCGTCCTCGCCCAGCGACACGCGCTTCCCGGCGAGGTCGGGGACGGCGGCAATGGCGGCGTCGGGGCGCACGACGATGGCAAGCGGCTCGTCATAGAGACCCATGACCGCGCGCAGGTCCGGCATGGCCCCCGCGGCGGCGAAGGCGCCGGTCCCCGCCAGCGCGTCGGCCTGGCTGTCGGACTGGACGATGGCGAGCTGGAAGCGGCCGTCCCCCAGCCCGCCGACATTCTCCACCGACCCGGCGCTGGGCGTTGCGGCGCAGCGCAGGCCGGTCGCCGGCCGGTGCTGGTTGACGAGCCGGCAGAGCGCGACCCCGACGGGGAAATAGACGCCGGCGACGTTGCCCGTGCCCATCCAGACAAGCTGCGGCGCGGGAGCCTCCGCGGCAGGGCCCGTTCCGGCGTCCGGCTGGGCGCCCGGGTCGGCTTCCGGCACGTCGGCGGGGGTTTCCGCGGCCGGCGCCGAGTCCGCGGGCGCCTGCGCCGCAGCCGGGCCAGCGAGGCAGGCGAGTGCCGCGATCACCATCCGCCAGTCCATCGTCCGTCCCCGTCCTGCCGGGCGCGCGGAGCCGCCACCCGCGGCCGACGCTAGCGGTACGGGGCGGCGGGCGCAAACCGGTGGTCCGATTTTCTTGATGCCCCGCGGGGTTTCCCGTACATGTCCGGCAAAACCAGACCACGGGCGGGGCGAAGCAGATGGCGACCGGACTGATGAGCGGCAAGCGTGGCCTTGTCATGGGGGTCGCGAACGACAAGTCCATCGCCTGGGGCATCGCGCAGGCCTGCCATGACGCCGGCGCGTCCCTCGCCTTCACCTACCAGGGCGAGGCGCTCGGCAAGCGGGTGCTGCCCCTCGCCGCCTCGGTCGGATCGGACATCGTGCTGCCCTGCGACGTGACCGACGAGGCCTCGCTCGACGCGGTCTTCGCGACGCTCGCCGACCGCTGGGGCGGCCTCGACTTCCTCGTCCACGCCATCGGCTTCTCGGACAAGAACGAGCTGCGCGGCTCCTACACCGAGAACACGACGGCGGCGAACTTCTCGCAGACGATGCTGATCTCGGTCTACAGCTTCACCGCCGCGGCCCAGCGCGCAGCCCGGATGATGCCCGACGGCGGCTCGCTCCTGACCCTCACCTACTACGGCGCCGAGAAGGTCATGCCGCACTACAACGTCATGGGCGTCGCCAAGGCGGCGCTGGAGGCGTCGGTCAAGTACATGGCGATGGACCTCGGCCCGAAGGCGATCCGGGTGAACGCGCTCTCCGCCGGGCCGATCAAGACCCTGGCGGCGAGCGGCATCGGCGACTTCCGCTACATCATGAAGTGGAACGAGCTGAACGCGCCGCTGCGCCGCAACGTCACCCAGGCGGACGTGGGGAAATCCGGGCTCTACCTGCTGTCCGACCTCTCCTCGGGCGTCACCGGCGAGAACCTCCACGTCGACGCCGGCTATCACGTCGTCGGCATGAAGGCCGAGGACGCCCCCGACATCGACGTCGTCTCGGGCCGCAAGGAATGACCCCGGCCGCCTTCGCCGCCATCGCGCTGCTCAGCCTGATGGCCGCGGTCAGCCCGGGGCCCGCCGTGCTCATGGCCGCGCGCACCGGCGTGAC
>JBGALW010000039.1:22949-26056 GCA_044223585.1 Amaricoccus sp. | reverse complement strand
GAGCACCAAGGGCGGCGGCGGCGTGCTGGCGCAAAGCATCGGTGGCGCCGGCGGTTCGGGCGGCACCGCTACCTCGAAGGGCGTCGGCTTCTTCGCGCTGACGATCGGCGGCGGCGGCGGCACCGGTGGGACCGCCTCGACGGCGACGATCGACAGCGCCGGCCTCGTCACAACCTGGGGCGACAACGCCCCCGGCCTGCAGGCGCAGTCGGTCGGCGGCGGTGGCGGCAACGGCGGCGTTGGGGTCGCCACGATCGGCGGCATCGTCCCGACCACCGCGGTCTCGGTCGGCGGCAACGGCGCCATCGGCGGCACGGCGGCCGCCGCGAAGGTCACGAACGATGGCCAGGTCTCGACCTACGGCAGCGACTCGGCCGGCCTCAAGGCCCAGTCGATCGGTGGCGGCGGCGGCAGCGGCGGGACGGCGGCGGCCACCGCGATCAGCGTCTCGGTGAGCGAGGATGCCCCGGCGGTGTCAGTCTCCTTTGCGGCCGGCGGCGCCGGCGGCTCGGGCAACACCGGCGGCGCGGCCACGGTCGGGAATAGCGGTATCGTGACAACCGCCGGGCACAGCGCCTTCGGCGCCCTCGCCCAGTCGGTCGGCGGCGGCGGCGGCACGGCCGGTGACGCCAGCGCCGCGTCCTGGACCGGCGGCGGCGCGGACACCACGGTCGACATCAACGTCTCGGTCGCGCTCGGCGGTCGGGGCGGGATGGGCGGCGACGCCGGCACGGTCGGTGGTGCCAACTCGGGCCTGATCTACACCGTCGGCCAGGATGCCCATGGGCTCTTCGGCCAGAGCGTCGGTGGCGGCGGCGGATCGGGTGGCGCGGGCGACAGCGCCTCGACCTCGGTCCTTGCGTCCGGCACGGTCGGCGTTTCGATCGGCGTGGGCGGGGCGGGGGGCGTCGGCGGCAAGGGTGGGCAGGTCGCTGTCAGCAACAGCGGCTCGATCGGCACCACCGGCGATGCCGCGGACGGCGTCTTCGGCCAGAGCGTCGGCGGCGGCGGCGGCGATGCCGGCGGCGGGGTCTCGGCCAACAGCGGCGGCAAGGTCTCGGTCGCGGTCAGCGTCGGCGGCGATGGCGGCGCGGGCGGCGACGGCGGCGCGGTCAGCGCCAGCAACACCGGCGTCATCGCCACCCTCGGCACCAGCGCCTACGGGCTCGCCGGCCAGAGCGTCGGCGGGGGCGGCGGGCGCGCCGGCAAGGCGGGTGCGACCGCCGGTGGCGCCGACGACGACCTGCCGATGTTCGTCTCCGACCAGGTCTCGAACGGCTTCAACATCGCCGGCGGCGTCACCAAGGTCACCGATGGCATCTTCCTGCTGAACGATCGGCTCAAGAGCGACGTCGGCACCCTCGAGACCCTGCAGGAAAAGATCACCGGCAAGCCGCAGGACCCTGAAAACCCGAAGAGCTTCAGCCCGTCGGTCGATGTCGCGGTGGCGGTCGGCGGCAAGGGCGGCGCCGCGGGCCAGGGCGGCGCCGTGACGCTGACCAACGGCGGCGGGATCGCCACCAGCGGCGCCCAGGCCGACGGCGTCATCGGCCAGTCGGTCGGCGGCGGCGGCGGTGTCGGCGGCGCCTCGTCGGCCAGCGGCGCGGCCACGGACGACACGACCTATGAGCTCAACCTTGCGCTCGGCGGCTCCGGTGGGGCCGCGGGCGCCGGCGGCGCCGTCACGATCACCAATACCGGAACCGTCCAGACCGCGGGCGTCTCTGCCTTCGGCATCGTCGGCCAGTCTGTCGGCGGCGGCGGCGGCGTGGGCGGCGCCTCGGGGGACGGCGCCACCGGCGACTCCAACCCGGGTTCGGCGCTCAGCTTCGGCCTTAGCCTCGGCGGCGGTGGCGGCGCGACCGGCGACGGCGGCGCGGTCACGGTGAACGCGTCGAGCGCAGTCACGACCTCCGGTAAGCACGCCGTCGGCATCTTCGCCCAGTCGGTCGGCGGCGGCGGCGGCCTGGTGCGCACCATGACCACCGACCAGCAGGGCGACCAGTCGAAATCGAACACCTCCGACGACCCCGACACCCACAACATCTTCCTCGATGTCGGCGTGACGGGTGCCAGCGGCGCCAGCGGCGACGGAGGCTACGCGAATGCCAATCTGACCGGCGGAAGCGTGACGACATCGGGGCGCAACGCCCATGGCGTAGTCGCGGCGAGCATCGGCGGTGGCGGTGGTGCGATCGGCGGTGGCGTGGTGAATCTGATCCAGCGCGCGGCCGGAGCGGCGGCCTCCTCGGGCAACTCCGACGGTGCCGGGGTGATCCTCAAGAACGCCACGATCAACGTGTCCGGCGACGGCGCGGTCGGCGCCTGGGCCGCCTCCATCGGCGGCGGAGGTACGCTGATGATGACGGACGGCAAGGATGGCGTTGTGAACAGCGCTCCGGGAACTGGAGACGCCAGCACCGCCGTCGTGGCCCTGACGTCCTCGCATGTCACTTCGACCACCGGACCGGCCGTGATCGCCAATTCGATCGCCGGCGGCGGCATCTCGCCGCGCGACGGCGGCGCGGGCTCGGCCGATGTCTCGACCGGCTTCTACAACCCCCTCACCTACTTCGGTCTCGGTATGGCTTCGGACGCGGTGGTCGAGGTCATCGGCAGCACGGTGACCGCCGGCGACGCGCCGGCGATCGTCGCCAAGACCGCCGGGGACATCGAGAAGGGCAATGACGGCAACACGACGGCGAAAGGCTACGTCAATATCCAGAGCATCAATAACCAGAGCCCCAATATCCCGAGCGTCGTCACCAACAGCTCAGCGACCCATCCGACGATCTGGATCGAGAATATCGGCAATACCCTCGACGGGGTCATCGTCGGGGTAGGGACGACCGTCCAGAACACGGTCGCTGGGGCCTATGCGATCTTCAACGGCTATGACAGCCCGGGCCTCATGCTCGGCAACAACGGCACGATCATCGGGGACATCTACACCAACTCTTCCTCCTCGCAGGCGGAGTCGCTGATCCGCAACGGAGCGAAGGGCGTGCTCGCGCCCTATGACAGGATCGAGCTCGGCGGCGGGGAACTCAGGAACGCCGGTACGATCGAGCCGGGCGGTTTCGGCCGGATCCATGCGACCGAGCTCG
>JBGALW010000039.1:0-22932 GCA_044223585.1 Amaricoccus sp. | reverse complement strand
TCCACGTCACCGGAACGGCAGAACTCGCGGGCGGGCTCGCATTTGAGCCGAAGACGCTGCTGCCCGGCAGCCACGAGGTGCTGGTCGCCGACGGCGGCGTCTCCTTCACGGACGCGCTGTCCACGGGCAGGACCCACGTCTTCAGCTTCGTGCCGTCGCTCGCCGGTAACCGGGTGTCGCTCTCGACCAACGCTGACTTCGCCGCGGCCGGCGCCGACACCGCCGACCGGAGCTCGGTCGCGAATCACCTGCAGCAGGTCTGGGACGCCGGCGGCGATGGCTTCGCCACGGGCTTCGCGGCGCTCGCCTCGATCGGCGACAGCGACGCCGCCGGCTACGCCGACGCCCTCGACGCGATGTCCGGCCAGTCGGTCGCGGCGATCGGCTATGCCCGCTACCTCGGCAGCCAGGCCTTCGCCCAGTCGACCTATAGCTGCCCGCGCTTCGAGGACGCGAGCGTGGTGCGGACCGAGTCGACCTGCGGCTGGCTGCGCGTGCGCGGCAGCTGGCTGAAGCGCGACTCCTCGGGCGACGACCCGGCCTTCGACGTCGACGCCGTCACGACCTCGATCGGCGGCCAGGCCCGGGTGGGAGACGGCCTCTTCCTCGGCGGCGCGCTCGGCTGGGAGTCGAGCCGTCTGAACGACGCGGAGGATGCGACCAGCGTCGACGGCGACAGCTACCTCGGCGCGGTGTCGCTGAAGCTCGAAACCGGACCGTGGACGCTGACCGGCGCCGTCGATCTCGGCTGGGGCAACTACGACAGCACCCGCAACATCGTGCTCGGGGGGAGGGACCTGACCGCGAACGGCTCGCCGAATGCCTTCACCGCCGGCGCCCACGTGCGGGCGGCCTACGAGATCCCGCACGATGCCTGGTACCTCGAACCCGCCCTCGACGTCGACCTGATCTACGTCAATCTGGACGGCTACACCGAGACCGGGGGCGGCGATTTCGACCTCGCGGTCGGCTCCTCCGACTCGGTGGTGCTGGCCGGGACGCCCTGGCTGAAGCTCGGCCGGCGCGTCGACATCGAGGGCGGCGCCACGCTCGACGCCTTCGTCACCGGCGGGGTCAGCCTGTCGACCGGCGAGGACTTCACCACCACCGCCCGCTTCGCCAACGCCCCGGCCGGAACCGGCGATTTCACCACCGAGCTCGACAACCCAAACGTCATCGGCCGCCTTTCGGCCGGGGTCGACCTCTACGCCACCGATCGGGTCGAGGTTCGCCTGCAATACGATGGCAGCTTCGCCGCCGGCCAGACCAGCAACGGAGGGCTGTTCCGGCTCAGCTACTTCTTCTGAGCCGACAGGAGCGAGCCACGACGTCGGCGGCGGTCACGCGACGGCCCGTGCGGGCTTCGGGAGAAGCGTTCCTGCCGGAACGTTTGCCGAGCGCCCGGGATCGTCGGCGTCCCAAGCGGTAATGCGCCAGCCGTGGATTTCGATGAATGCCGCGGGCCGCTTGAACGGTCGGTATGGGGGAATACCGTTGAAAAACGCCCTGTTGCAGTAACTGCGGTCGCCTGATTCAATCCTTGAGGGGTCAGGGAGGATCGGGCGTATGATGGGGCCGAGGCAGGTGGCGCAAGCGTCGCTCTTCTACCGCTTCTCCGTCGAGGATCATGTCCCGAGCGATCATCTGCTGAGGCGGATCGACCGCTTCGTCGACTTCGCCGCCACCCGGCAGTTTCTGGCGCCTTACTACAGCTCCACCGGCCGGCCATCGATCGACCCGGAGCTGATGGTCCGGATGCTGATCGTCGGCTACTGCTTCGGCATCCGGTCGGAACGCCGGCTCTGCGACGAAGTCCATCTGGCTCGATCTGACCGATCCCGTGCCGGACCATTCGACCTTCTCGAAGAACCGCCACGGCCGCTTCCGCGACAGCGACCTGTTCCGCCACCTCTTCGAGCAGGTCCTGACGCGCTGCATCGCGGAGGGCCTTGTGGGCGGCGACAGCTTCGGCGTCGATGCTTCGCTCATCTCGGCCGACGCCTGCCGCTTCGAGAAGATCGAGCCCCAGGAGTGGGCGCCGACGAAGATCACCCGCGCCACCCAGGAGTATCTCGATACCCTCGACGACGCAGCCTTCGGCGCCGCGACGCCGGTCACGCCCAAGGCGCTGTCTCCGTCGGACCCCGCCGCGCGGTTCACCGCGGCGAACGGCGACCGGCCGTTCTACGCCTACTCGACCAACTATCTGGTCGATCTGGAGCATGCGGTGATCGTGGACGTGGAGGCGACCACGCCGATCCGGCAGGCCGAAGTCGGGGCGGCCATGGACATGATCGTCCGCACGCGGGACCGCTTCGGTCTCTATCCCGAGAAGCTGGTCGCCGACACCGCCTATGGTTCCGCCGAGGCGCTCGGCTGGCTGGTGGAGAGCGAGGGGATCGAGCCGCACATCCCGGTCATCGACAAGTCGCAGCGCAAGGACGGAACGTTCTCGCGGGAGGACTTTACCTACGACCGAGCGACCGACAGCTACGCCTGCCCGGGCGGCAAGGAGCTGCTCCCCGGCCGCCGCGCCTTCCAGACCATCCGACCTGCGGCGAAGGATGACAGCACCGTCCGCTATCGCGCAGCCACGGCAGACTGCCAGCCGTGTCCGCTGAAACCGCGGTGCTGCCCGAACATGCCTCAGCGCAATGTCACCCGCTCGATCCACGAGGGCGCGCGCGACATGGCGAGGGAGATCACCGCGAGCGACGCCTACGTCGCCTCGGCCTATGCCAGAAAGAAGGTCGAGATGCTGTTCGCACACCTGAAGCGCATCCTCGGAATCACGCGCCTGCGGCTGAGAGGCCCCAATGGGGCGAAGGACGAGTTCCTCCTGGCCGCCACCGTCCAGAACCTCCGCAAACTCGCCATGACGCTCCCCGCTCCAGTCTGAAAGGAGCGATAGGCCGATTCTTCCGGCGCATCGCGCCGCGTTGCAGCACCCGCTTCTTCAACAGCATCGGGGAGTTGTGCGTTTCCGCTGAACGGCCGCATTGGGCCGGCCCTTACCCGTCAGCCGATCGTTGGGTCCGAGCCCGCCTCGACTGCGGCGAGCTTCAGGCATAGGCGTCGGGCCATCGGATCGTCCCTGTCGTACTGATGCGCCAGCCGCCTGAGCTCTTCGATGGCCCACGCTGTCCGGCCGATCCGCTGGCTTGCGGCCATGAGGTGGTCCACTGCCGCGTCGATATCCAGAGGGCTGGGCTCGTAGCCCAGGCCGGCCAGCAGGTGCGCGATCGCGTGCAGGGCCACCTGGGCGGCGAAGGCAGGGTTCTTTACCTCGAAGTCGCGGGCGGCGCGGATCAGGGTCGCAGGAGCGGCCTCCCGGTCCGCCGCGCAGTCGAGCGCGATGTCGAGGTAATCGGCAGTCTTGGCTGCGGCGAACCATTTTCCCTTGCGGCCATGCAGCGCGATCAGGTCTTCCAGAAGGGACCGGGCATCGCGATCGGGGTAGCGCTGCACCAGGTCGCGCCACCTGGCAAGCCAGGTGTTGCCGGCGGCAGTGGACAGCCCGAAACGGCGATAAGCCTCGTCCGCCTTGCCGTGCCGCACCAGGATTGCCTCGCAGAAGCGCGCGATCTCGTGGCCGCCCCACGGCTGCCGGTCCCCGTCCAGCAGCGCCGCCGCACGGGCAAGCGCCGCATCCTCGCACCCCTGGCGTAGCAGTGCCTCTGCCGCGAACCTCTCGTCGAACCACAGGCGCGTCTTTCTGACGTCCAGCAGCGCCAGAACCTCGTCATGACGCCCCGCCTCGAGCAGGCAGGACAGCGTTAGGGTGGCCTTCGCGACATGGGAAGACCGCGCGTGGTCCGTCCAGGCTTCCCGGATCAGGTCGAGGTCGCGGTCGGCATGCAGGCGCATGAGCGTCGGGAAGGTCGCGATCTCGCCGAAGCGGTCGGAGATCGGGGCGAGGTAGTCCACGCCGTCATCGAGGATGGCCTGGCGAAGCCGCTCGAGCCAATGCGCCCGCGTCGGCTCGTCCGCTGGCGCTTCTATCAGGAGCGGCACCAGGTCCTCGAGCGTCCGGCGCACCACACCGCCGAGGGCGCCGGAGGACGTGTCGATGTGCTCGAAGGCGGGCCAGATTCGTTCCGCCAGCACGACGACGCCCTCGGCGGCGGTCACCAGATCGGCCCGGTTCACCACCCTGATCTCCGAGGGGGCTTGGTTCAGCCGGTCGATTGCCTTGGCCGACCCGCGCCAGCCGAACGCGCCGGCGCGCATCCCGGGTCTGAAGGCCCACTTGTGGAATGGCCTGCGCACCACAGCTGCTATCTCACCTGTACGTCGATGCGGCCGAACCAGCCGACGCCCCGCATGGGTCACAGCATGATCCAGAAACTTCCGCGCCGCACCTTTCATAAAGCAGGATCAATGGCCGTCAGCCGCGCTCCGCGCGCACGCCGGCCAGCCAGGCGGCGGCAAGTCTCGCTGCGTCCTCGCCAGCACGGTGTGGCGTCGGGGCGTGGGCAAGCTCGGCATAGGCGGCACGCTGCTTCGTGGGACATGACCAAATGCAAGAGGGCGTCGAAGTCGACAACCCTGAAGGGTGGCCGCTCGGGCATCAGCTCCAGGAGCCGGCCGAGCCAACGACCATCGAACTCCGGCGCGTCGGAGACGATCGTCCGACCCGCGAGAAGCGCGGCGAAGCTCCGGGCGACGCTGACTGCCGGCTCGGCGATCGCGAGCGCCTCGCGGCCGATTCCATGCACGGCGGCGCTCTCGGCTGACCAATCTGGCGGCCAGGAGGGGTCCGGCCGGATCAGCTTCCCGATATGGACGACGCGATCAGCCTCGATCCATGCGCAGCCGATTTCGATCGGATACGATCGTCTGGAGAGGGACGAGGCCTCAAAGTCGAGAAATGTCAGCGACACTCGGAAGCTCCCACGGGGTCCTCGCCGAACGACATTGGTCCTGGGCCGAGAAGTCGAAGCGGTTGCGCCCGCTTCGGAGAATCGAATGACCCTGGCTGTGGCGTCGCGGAACCCTGCGTGCCGACTTCGCCGATGATCTCGCGCTTCTGGGAAAGACCCCCGCGAAACGGCACCATCTTGGCCGCCCCGTCCTTCGGCGACACCAATGTCTGCTCTCGCGATTGCGCAAGGCGAGCCCCCTGCGGATCGAACGAACTGGGCCGGCCGGCTCGCAAAGCCGGCCGGAACTGCTTCAGAGATCGATCGCCTCGGATATCGTCAACGCGTCATCGAGCTCGACGCCGAGGTAGCGGACCGTACTGTCCATCTTGCTGTGACCGAGCAGCTGCTGGACCGCCCGCAGGTTGCCCGTTTTCCCATAGATCTGGGCGACCTTCGTCCTGCGCATCGAATGGGTGCCGTAGGCGCTCGGCTCGAGACCGATGGAAGTAACCCAGCCACGCAGGATCCGCGCATACTGCCGGGTTGATAGGTGAGGGCTGTCGTGGAAGCGGCTCGGCCAGAGAAAATCTGCGCCCACCATCTCCGGGTTCGCGATCCAGCGTTCCACGGATTGGCGGGTCTGCTCGGTGATTTCGAACCTGACGGGCCGACCGGTCTTGCGCTGGGTGATCGAGGCGCGCTCTTTCACCCGGCCCGCCACGAACACATCCCTGACGCGGAGATGGACGAGATCGCAGCCGCGCAGCTTGCTGTCGATCGCCATGTTGAAGAGCGCCAAGTCGCGCGGAGTGTCGGCCATTTCCAGGCGGACCCGGATCGAC
Organism: Amaricoccus sp.; assembly: GCA_044223585.1. Lineage (GTDB taxonomy): Bacteria > Pseudomonadota > Alphaproteobacteria > Rhodobacterales > Rhodobacteraceae > Amaricoccus. Next base: position 17,225 of record JBGALW010000039.1, on the reverse strand, counting down.
CACACATGCTTCGGCTGCAGCGGCATCTTCTGACCGACGATCCTCCCCTTGTTCCAGGCGACGCGCTGCTGGCGAATGGGGGGCAAGAAGTCAACAGGCATGGCGAAGCTTCCTTCCACCGCGCCCCGCCCGGCTCGGCCCCGTGCCGACAGCGTTCTCTCTAATCCGAGTCGGCGGACCTCAGGTGTTTCGGGCGGAGATCTGCCGTTGGTCGCGGGGCGATCAGATCGGTTTCCCGGTCGGGAAGGGGTCACTCGCTGCGCGTGCGATGCCTCACCCCCGAACTCGCCGCCGACCAAAGCCCGACATGACGGGTGGCTTAGACAAGCCAGGCCCGGACCTGCTCGCGCGTGGGCACCGAGCCCCTGTGCGTGACCTTGCCGTCGATCACCACCGCGGGCGTGCTCATGACGCCGTAGCCGGCGATCCGGCGCATGTCCTCGACCTTCTCGAGCGCGATGTCGCGGCCTGTCTCGCGCGCGACGCTCTCGATCGTCTCGACCGTCGCACGGCACTTGGCGCAGCCGGAGCCGAGAACCTTGATGTCCATCATTCTGCGTCCTTTCAGAACAGCAAGTTGAAGAGGTACCCGACGGCAAGGATCCCGCAGCCGACAACGCCGATGAAGACTGCGATCAGGCGCGCGGTCAGGACCTGCCGCAGGATGATCATCTCCGGCAGCGACAGGGCGATCACGCTCATCATGAAGGCGAGCACGGTTCCGAGCGCCGCGCCCTTGCCGAGCAGCGCCACGACGATCGGGATCACCCCGGCGGCGTTGGTGTACATCGGGATGCCGATCGCCACGGCGGCGGGGACCGACCACCAGGCCTCTGCCCCCATGACCCGCGCCATCAGCGCCTCGGGCACGTAGCCGTGGATCAGCGCGCCGAGCGCGATGCCGAGGATGATCCATTTCCAGACCCGCCCGACGATCTCGCGCACCGCCTCGATCCCGAGCCGGTAACGCTCGACCAGGGTCGGCCGTTCGGCCGTGACGGCCTCCGGAGCCGCCGCGCCGGAATGGATGTCGCGCACCCAGTCCTGCAGCCAGCCCTCCAGCCGCAGCCGCCCGATGATCCAGCCCGCGACCACCGCCACCCCGAGCCCGAAGACAAGGTAGGTGAGCGCCACCTTCCAGCCGACGAGCCCGAAGAGCAGCCCCAGCGCCACCTCGTTGACCATCGGTGCGGAAATAAGAAAGGAGAACGTCACCCCGAGCGGCACGCCGGCCGAGACGAGCCCGATGAAGAGCGGCACCGCGGAGCAGGAGCAGAAGGGCGTGACCACCCCGAGCAGCGCGGCGAGCGCGTTGCCGACGCCCTCGCGGCGGCCGGCGAGCAGTGCCCGGGTGCGCTCGGGGCTGAAGAAGCTCCGCGCCACGCCCATGGCGAAGACCACGAGCACGAGCAGCATCAGCACCTTGGGCACGTCGTAGAAGAAGAAGGCGACGGCTTCGCCGGCATGCCCGTGTCGGTCGACGGGCAACAGCGCGGTGATCGCCTCCGAGAGCGGGACCAGCTGTCGATAGAGTGCGACCCAGAGCGCGAGACCGGCGACGAGGCCGAGATGCCAGACCCAGTCAGGCCGGGAGGGACGCGCGGGAACGGAGGCGGGCGCGCTCATGCGGCCTGACTTTGCTCGATGGCGCTCGCGGCCAGGACGGCCGTCAGGATGGCGCGGATCTCGGGTGCGAGATCGGGATTCAGCCGATAGCGCACCCACTGCGCGTCCCGGCGATCGATGACCAGCCCCGCCTGTTTCAGGACCTGCATGTGGCGCGACATCCGGCTTTGCGAGGCCAGGAGCTGGCGCATGAGCTCGCAGACACAGTGTTCTCCGCCATCGGAGAGCATCCGGACCGCGCCGAGGCGGGTTGGTTCGGCGAGTGCCGAAAGGACCTGAAGAGGCATTTTCGAGCCTATCCGCATATGCGCATGGACGCATATGGAGCGCGGCTATCGATTCCGCAATCCATCCGCGATCATTTCGGGCAGTGCCGCGGGGCCGGGTCCTCCGCACGAGGATCTTTTGCAGAGGCGGTCGCGTTGCGCCCCCTTATTTCGGCAAAAGTCGAAATACCCTTGACCGCCTCGCCGTGCGCGGCGTACGTTTACTTTCATGGAACTCGAAATAGCCGCCCGCCAGCTCGAAGCCCTCGGCAACCCGACCCGTCTCCGGGTCTACCGCGCGCTGGTGCGGGCCGGCGCGGAGGGGTTGCCGGTCGGCGGCCTGCAGGCGAGGATCGGCATCGCCGCCTCGACCCTGTCGCACCACCTGAAGCGCCTGCTTGAGGCCGGGCTGGTCACCCAGGAGCGCCAGGCGACCACGCTCTTCTGCCGGGCGCACTATCCGACAATGAACGCGCTGATCGGCTTCCTCGCCGATGAATGCTGCGCCGACGCGGCTCGCGCGCCGGAGAACAAGGAAAGCGCCGCCTGACGGATGAAATTTTTGCCCTGCAACTTCGAAATATCTGGAAGGATCGAACAATATGGGAAGCACGGTTTCCGACGATCTTCCGATCGCTGTCATCGGTGCCGGGCCTGTCGGCCTCGCGGCTGCCGCGCGCCTTGTCGAGCGGGGGCTCCGGCCGCTGGTGCTGGAACGCGGTCCGGGGGCGGGCGCGGCGGTCGAAGCCTGGGGCCACGTCCGGCTTTTCTCGCCCTGGAGATACAACGTTGACGCTGCCGCCCGCGGGCTGCTGGAGCAGACCGGCTGGCGGTCGCCCGATCCGGACGCGCTGCCGTCGGGTGGTGACCTGACGCGCCTCTATCTCGCCCCGCTCGCCCGACATCCGGCGCTGGCGCCCCACATGGTGTTCGGGGCGACGGTCGAGGCGGTGTCGCGGCGCGGCCTCGACAAGCTGTCCTCGGCGGGGCGCGCCGACACGGCCTTCGTCATCGTGTGGCGCGGAGCCGGAGGCGGCGCCCACCGTGTCGAGGCGCGCGCCGTGATCGATGCCTCGGGGACCTGGGGGGCGCCGAACCCGATGGGGACCGACGGTCTGCCTGTCGAGGGTGAAGCGGAGGCCGGCGACCGCGTCGCCTATGGCATCCCCGACGTGCTCGGTGGCGAGCGGGCTGACTATGCGGGTCGGCGGGTCATGGTTGCAGGTGGGGGGCACTCCGCGATCAATGTCGTGCTCGACCTCCTTCGGCTCCGGGAGACGGCGCCCGGAACGCGGGTGATCTGGGCGCTGCGCCGCGACCGGATTGACCGGCTGCTCGGGGGTGGGCTGAACGACGAGTTGCCGGAACGGGGCGCGCTGGGGCTGGCGGCGCAGCGCGCGGTCGAGAGCGGGCAACTGGAGTTTCTGGCGCCTTTCGTCGCCGAGGGAATCGCGCCGGACGGTGCCGGCCTGCGCGTCACCGGGCGGGTCGGCGACCGGCCGGCGACGCTGGGCGTCGACCGGATCATCGTGGCGACCGGCTTCCGGCCCGATCTGGGCATGCTGCGCGAGCTCCGGGTGGCTCTCGATCCGGTAACGGAGGCGACGCCGGCGCTGGCGCCGCTGATCGACCCGAACCTGCATTCCTGCGGCACCGTGCCACCGCACGGGGCGGCCGAACTCGCTCATCCGGAGCCGGGGTTCTACATCGTCGGCGCGAAATCCTACGGACGGGCGCCGACCTTCCTGATGGCCACCGGCTACGAGCAGGCGCGCTCGGTGGTCGCCGAGATCGCCGGGGATCATGCTGGCGCACGAGAGGTGCGCCTGGTTCTTCCGGAAACCGGCGTGTGCGGCGCGGCAACGGCGGTCAGCTGTTGCGGCGGCCCCGCCCCGGCGGACGCCGACGCCTGCTGCGTGCTCGATGCAAGCGCAAAGGCGGCCGGGCGGGACGGCTGCGGCTGCGCGGCGGCCCGCCCTGCGGCCGTTGCGGGTGACGCGTGACGGCCGGCGCTGCTGTTCCTGCCGGGCAGCGGGTGGTCGCCGCGCTCGGGGTCGCGCAGATCCTCGCCTGGGGCTCGTCCTACTACCTGCTGGCGGTGCTTGCCGGGCCGATTTCCCGTGACACAAACTGGCCCTATGCTTGGGTGGTCGGCGGGGTGTCGCTCGGGTTGCTCGTGGCAGGACTTGTGTCCGTCCACGTCGGCCGCAGGATCGGCGTCCGGGGCGGCCGCGACGTCCTCAGCGCTGGCGCGGTGCTGCTTGCGGCTGGCCTGACCGCGATGGCGGGCGCGCCGACGCTCCCCTTCTATCTCGCCGCCTGGCTCCTGATCGGCGCCGGAATGGGCGCGGCTCTCTACGACGCGGCCTTCGCGACGCTGGGTCGGCTCTATGGCGCATCGGCGCGGCGGGCGATCACGGCGCTGACGCTCTGGGGCGGCTTTGCCAGCACGATCTGCTGGCCGCTGGCGACATGGCTGCTCGGCGCGGTCGGCTGGCGTGGCACCTGCCTCGCCTATGCCGGGCTGCATGTCGGCGTGACGCTCCCCTTGGTGTTCCTCGCCCTTCCGGACCGAACCGATGCCCAGGCGCGGGACGTCGCGGCGTCCTCCGGTCCGGCGGCGCGGGGGCCTATCGTCTGGCTGCTCGCGGCGATCCTGACAACGGCCGCGTCGATCGCCGCGATCTGGTCCGTGCATCTGATCACGCTGCTCGAAGCGCGTGGGTTGTCTCTGACGGCCGCCGTCGGGCTCGGTGCGCTGGTCGGCCCCGCGCAGGTCGGCGCGCGCGTCGTCGAGATGATGGCGGGCGAGCGGCATCATCCGATCTGGACGCTCGGCGTGGGCGCGGTGCTGATCGCGGTCGGGATCACCCTTCTCTGGTCCGGCGCCGGGCTCGTCGCCGGGGCACTGATCGCCTATGGCGCCGGCAACGGCATCTGGTCGATCGCGCGCGGCGCCCTGCCTCTGGCGCTGTTCGGGCCCGAAGGATACGCCGCGCTCATGGGCCGGCTCGCGGCGCCGAGCCTCGTCGCGCAGGCCGCCGCGCCGACGCTCGCGGCGGTGGTCCTGGCGCGGCGCGGCGGAGAGGCGCTGCTGGGTGTCCTCGCCGCCCTCGCGCTGCTCAACCTCGCGGCCGTCCTCGGCCTGACGTGGCTCACCACCTCCCGATGGTCGGGACGGGTCCCGCGTCAGAGCGCCGGCGCGAGCGTCGGGGCGATGCGCTCACGCACATTCGGAGGCAGCGGAACATAGCCGAGCGGCGAGGCGAGCTCCTGGCCTTCGCTCACGGCCCAGTCGGTGAACGCCCGGATTGCCTCGGCCCTCGCCGGGTCTTCGGACCGGTTCCGCACCAGTTCCCATGTGAAGGTCACGATCGGATAGGCTTCCGCGCCGCCGGGATCGGGAATGTCGATCTTCAGATCCGCGGGAGGCTCCGCTTCCGAGATCGCGGCGGCTCCGGACGCGGGTGACGGTGCCACGAAGTTTCCAGCCGCGTTCTCCAGCGCGGCGAGCGGGAGTCCGAGGCGGCTCGCAAGGCCGTACTCCACATAGCCGATGGTGCCGTCCCCGCGCTCGACATTGCCCGCGACGCCTTCGTTGCCCTTGGCGCGCATCGCGCCGCCCGGCCAGCCCACCAGCTTGCCCACGCCCCGGCCCGCCTTCTGCCAGGCCTCGCTCGTCGCGTTCAGGTGGTTGGTGAAAGCATAGGTGGTGCCGCTGCCATCCACGCGCGCCACGACCTGAACCGGCCAGTGCGGCAGCGGGAGGTCAGGATTGGCCTTGGCCAGCCGCGGATCGTCCCAGTAGGTGATCGTTCCGGCAAAGACATCGCCGAGGACGTCGCGCGGCAGCCGCAGCTCGCCCTGAAGGTCCCCGGGAAGGTTGTACGCGACCGCGACCATGCCCGCCGTCACCGGGACATGGGTCACGCCGTCGGGCACAGTCGCTTCCTGCTCGGCGGTCAGCGGGGCGTCAGTCGCGCCGAAGTCGAGCGAGCCGTCGAGGAACCGGCTGATCCCCTCGCCGCTGCCGATCTCGGCATAGGAGACGTCAACGCTCGGCGCCATGGCGCGGTAGGCCTCGATCCAGGCCTTGTAGAGCGGCGCGGCGAAGGTCGAACCGCCGCCGCTCAGGGTTACCCTTTCGCCCTGGGCGAAGCCCGGCGTTGCGAGCGCGGCCCCGAGCGCGAGGCCCGGGGCAAGTCGGCGGATGAACATGGGCGGTTTCCTCCTGGTCAGTCGAGTTGGCGGGCGCAGAGCCAGCTGGCTCCGGCCATGGCGGCAGCGGTGGCGAGGCAGAGAGCGAGGCCGCCGAACTGGAAGCTGAGCCCTGAGAGCAGCGTCCCGAGCAGGCGGCCGGCGGCGTTCGACATGTAGTAGAAGCCGACGTCCATCGTGACCCGCTCGGCCGAGGTGAAGGCGAGGATCAGGTACGAGTGCAGGGCCGAGTTCAGCGCGAAGACGACGCCGAAGGCGAGCAGCCCGACAACCAGCGTCACGGTGAACCACGGCGCCGTTCCGCCGCCCTGCGCGAGGGCGAGCGCCGAGAGGGTCGCCGGGACCAGCGTAAGGATTCCGACCCAGAACCGCGCCAGATCGATCGTGCCCGCCAGCGGCCTCGCGCCGCCGAGCAGGCGGGGCGCCGAGGCCTGCATCGCGCCATAGCCGATGGTCCAGAGCGCCATGAACGAGCCGACGAGAAAGAAGGCGGCGCGGCTGCTCTCCGGCGTCCCGTCCGACAGGACGCCGTAGAAGTAGACCGGGATGCCGACCACGAACCAGACGTCGCGGGCACCGAACAGGAACATCCGCGCGGCCGACAGCCAGTTGATCCTCCGGTCCGTGGAGAAGACCTCGGCGAACTTCGCACCCTTGCGGCCGCGCGGAAGGCCCGATGGCATCAGCGTCGCGACGGCGGCCAGGATCGCGGCGAGGACGGCCGCCATCCCGAGCACGGCCCCCTCGAAACCGGCCAGGGCGAGCAGCGCCGCGCCAAGCAGGAAGCCGGCGCCCTTGACGGCATTCTTGGAGCCGGTAAGCAGCGCGACCCAGCGGAACAGCGCTCCGTCCTGCCCGGCGGGCGCGAGGATCTTCACCGCGCTTTTCGAACTCATCTTGGCGAGGTCCTTGGCGACGCCCGAGACGCCCTGCACCGCCATCACGAAGACCACCGAGGTGGCGACCGCCCAGGACGGATCGAGTTGGGCGAGGGCGATCAGCGCGCCGATCTGGAGGGCGAGCCCGGCATAGAGCGTCGAAGTGAGGCCAAAGCGCGCCGCAATCCAGCCGGCGGAGAGGTTGGTGACGATCCCCGCGATCTCGTAGAGCAGGAAGAGGTAGGCGAGCTGGACCGGCGGGAAGCCGAGCCGGTTGAAGTGCAGCAGCACCAGCATCCGGAGCGCGCCGTCCGTAAGCATGAAGGCCCAGTAGGCAGCAGTGACCGCGACGTAGGCTGCCAGGCCCTCGGGACGGGCGGTGCGGGTCTCGACCATCACAGGCCGTTCGCAACGAGGCGGGTGACGTCGGCGAGGCGGCATGCGTAGCCCCATTCGTTGTCGTACCAGGCGAAGATCTTCACCTGAGTCCCGTTGACCACCATGGTCGAGGGGCCGTCGATGATCGCGGAGCGGGGATCGTTCAGGAAGTCCGCCGAAACCAGCGGTCGGGTCTCGAAGCCGAGGATACCGGCAAGCGGGCCTTCGGCCCATTTCGCGAAGAGGCCATTCACCTCCTCCACACTGGTCGGACGCTCCATCTCGAAGACGCAGTCGGTCAGCGAGGCATTGAGCAACGGCACCCGGATGGCGTGGCCGTTCAGCCGGCCCGCGAGCTCGGGATAGATGAGGGCAATCGCCGTGGCCGAGCCGGTGGTCGTTGGGATCAGCGAGCCGAGCGCCGAGCGGGCGCGGCGCAGGTCCTTCGCCGGCCGGTCGACGATGGTCTGGGTGTTGGTCACGTCGTGCACCGTGGTGATCGAGCCGTGCCGGATGCCGATCTCGTCGTGCAGCACCTTGACCACCGGCGCGAGGCAGTTGGTGGTGCAACTCGCCGCCGTCACCAGGTCGTGGCGCGCCGCGTCGTAGAGACCGTGGTTGACGCCGTAGACCAGGTTGAGGGCGGCGTCCTCCTTGACCGGCGCCGAAACCACGACCTTGCGGACCCCGGCCTCGAAATAGGGGCGCGTCTTCGCGGCCGTCTTGAAGACGCCGGTGCAGTCGACGACGAGGTCGATCGCCAGGTCGCGCAGCGGCAGGTCCTCGATGCTGCGGGCGTTGCTGAGGAACATTCGCGTCCCGTTGACGCTGACGCTGTCGGCGTCGTGGCCGAAAACCGCATGCCAGCGGCCGTGCACACTGTCGAACTCGAGCAGGTGGGCGTGCAGTTCCGGGTCGCCGACCGTGTCGTTCAGGAGCACGATCTCGCCGGGTATTCCCTGCTCGAAGAGGGTGCGGAGCAGCAGCTTGCCCATCCGGCCCAGTCCATTGATCGCGATGCGCGGCATGGTCGTCTCCGAAAATCCTGGTGCGTCAGCCGGTGGCAGCGTGTGCGTCGCCGATGAGGTCGAGGCGGCGCTGCAGGGAAATGCTGTCCAAAGCGTCAAGCGGCAGCGCGACGAAGGTCGCGATGCGCCGCCAGAGCGCGTCGTAGGTCTGCTCGAAGGCGCGCGCCATCTCGGCATCGGAGCCGGTCACCCGGACCGGATCCGGCAAACCCCAGTGCGCCGTGATCGGCTGGCCCGGCCAGGGGGGGCACTCCTCGTTCGCGGCGGCGTCGCAGAGCGTGAAAACGAAGTCGAAGCCGGGAACTTCGGGCTCCTGGAAGGTGGCGATGTCCTTTGCGCGCAGCCCGCCGATGTCGTGTCCACGCTCCTTCAGGATGGCGAGCGCCCGGGGGTTCGGTTCCGGGAAAGGTCTTGTCCCCGCCGAGAAGGCGCGGAACCGGCCACCGCCGACCTCGGCGAGGATCGCCTCGGCGAGGATCGAGCGTGCAGAATTGCCGACACAGAGGAAGAGTACCTGGTAAGGGCGCTGGCTCATGCCGGGCGCGCTCCCGTCAAGGCGTCGCAGACCACGCTGGGCCAGCGGCACGCAGAGTTCGGGTCGTCCGCGACAGCAGTCGGCGACCAGATAGTCGACGAGTGCTCCGACTTCGCCGAGGTCGATGCTGTAGAGGATCGACTTGCCATCCCGCTTCGACCCGATCAGCCCGGCGCGCTCCAGCGCGGCCAGATAGACCGAGAGCGTGCTCGGCTTCACTCCGAGCGCCGCGACCATCTCGCCCGGTCGCACGCCCCCCGGCGCCCGTCGGGCCAGCAGGCGGAACACCGCAAGCCTGCCCGGATGACCGAGTGCGGTGAGCGATTCCACGGCTGCGCTGATTGATTCCATATTTTATGAATATACGAAATGATGTCGCGATCAACCATCTTCCCGAGGGGAGGCGCGGATCCGGGGCGGCGAACGGATAGCCTCGGCAACCGGCGGGAAGTGGCCGCGAAAATCTGGGGCACCCCTGCTGATACCGGGCAACAAACGACAGCTGTCGGAAGACTGCAGCGCAAACTCGGCTCCGGCAGCAATGGCAGGTCAGGAACGCGCTCGACAGCGGGCGGCCCGCCGCAGGCCAGGGCGGGAGGCGGTCATCCAGTCGGACCGGTCCATCTTTGGAGCGATCGAGCGCCCGACGGAGCGTCCGCGGCGTTGTGCCGAGCTCGCCGGCGACCCCCGCCATGCCCGACCTCCCCTCGAGTATGAGCGCGCGCAGCGCGTGCGCGACCTGGCCCGCCCGCCCCGAGGGCATGGAGGCGAGCTGCGCCGACAGCGCGGCGAAGGCGACGGCATGGGCGTTGCGGTCAGCGCCGGGCAAGGGGAAGCCGAAGACGGCCCTCGGGAGGACGAGGCCGGTCTCGGACTCCCCGAAACGGACCGGGCAATCGGCGAGCCGGGTCCAGGGGCCGGGGTCGTGCGGGCGGGGCCGCATGGTCACGATCTCGGTCGGGGCGACCCGCCCGCCGGTCAAATCGCGCATCAGCATGCAGGCGACGCCGATCACCGCGTCGTGCATCTGCGGCGATACCGGGCCGGCGTAGGCGCCGTAGCCGACGACGAAATCCTCACGCGTCCGGCGCAGATAGACCGCGCTGCCGGTCGAATTGGCGATCTGGAAGGCGGCGAAGTCGCTCCAGGCCGTCCCGACCGTCGGGGCGAGCCGCATGAGCGCCCCGACCGGGCCGAGCACCGCGAGGTTCTGCCGAAGCCCGAGCCGCAACCCGAGGTCCTCGCGACCGGTCAGCCGCGCCGCCCGTTCGAGGATGTCGAGGAACGCGGCGTAGGGAACGAAGGCGTCGGGCCGCAGGTCGGCCTGCGTCACGCCAGTGTCGGCGAGCACCTCCGCCAGCGGCACCTCGCCGAGAAGCGCCGGGAGCTCGACGAGCCCCGCCGCGCGCTGCTTTGCCGGGTCGCCGCTGTCCATTCCGCAGCGAATGTCCTCAAAACGAAAACGCGTCGACCCCGGCGGCTGTGGTCGCGGAGACGACGCGCGAGCCGAGATTCCGGCGAGGGGCCGGGCCGCCGGCGCCGCGTAGCACGGAGTTCAGGCATGCCGCACCGGCCCGCCCTTCTCGCCCTCATGGCCTCCGTCGCGCTTTCCGCGGCGTCCGCATCGGCCGAGGACTACAAGTACCAGCCTAGATGCCGCCGGGGGGCGCCGCGCCGGCCAGTGTCGACACCCGCCTCGGGACGCTGAAGTTCGACTACGGCTATCCGGACGACGCAACGGCACAGGTCATCTACGACAAACTCGACTTCCAGCGCGCGGTGCAGTCCTACCTGCTGGCGCTGCCGCCGGTGAACCAGGCGGCGAACCGCAACCCCATCCGGCTCGGGCCGGTCAACCGGACCGTGCCGATCTTCGAGCAGCTGGTGACGCCCGAGCAGATCTTCCTGACCGCGAACGACAACACCGTCTATTCCTGGCCGTGGCTCGACCTGCGCGACGGCCCGCTGGTCGTCGAGGTCCCGCCCAAGGTTCTCGGGCTGGTGGATGACATGTGGTACCACTGGGTCACCGACGTCGGCATCACCGGCGCCGACAGGGTCGAGGGCGGCAAGTATCTGTTCCTGCCGCCGGGCTGGACGGGTGAGATCCCGCAGGGAGACTTCGTCGAGGTCGTGCACTCGCCGACGTACAATCTCTGGATGCCCTGGCGCAGCTTCCTCGTTGACGGCGACCCGAAGCCCGGCATCGACCTCGTGAAGGCGCACACCTTCTTCTATCCGCTCGGCGACAAGCCGGAGGAGGTGACCTATGTCGATCTTTCCTCGAAGGGCTATTTCAACCCCATCAACCCGGCCGGCCATGAGTTCTGGGAGATGCTGGACAAGGTGGTGCCGGAGGAGCCGGCGGACTCGCTCGATCCCGTCACGGCGGGGTTCTTCGCCTCGATCGGCATCGAGCAGGGCAAGCCCCTCGCGCCCGACGAGCGGATGAAGAAGATCCTGACCGAGGCCGCGGCCGTGGGAGACGCGACGGCGCGGACCGTCGCCTTCCAGAGCCGCGACAAGGACTTCTTCGTCTATCCCGACGGCCACTGGCAGGTCGCTTTCGTCGGCGGCTACAAGTTCCAGTCACAACCGGGCGTGAACAACCTCGACGGCGCCAACTTCTTCTACTTCCTGGCCACGGGCGTCACGCCGGCGATGGAGGAGAAGCTGATCGGAAAGGGTTCGCAGTACCTGTGGACCGCCCACGACAAGGACGGCGCGGCGCTCGACGGCGGCAGGTCCTATCGCCTGCACTTGCCGAAGGATGTGCCGGTCAAGGACTTCTGGTCGGTGATCCTCTAAACCAGACCCGGTCGATGATCCAGACCGACCAGCTCCACCCCTCGGTCTCCAGCCAGCAGAAGGACCTGACGGTCAATGCCGACGGGTCGGTCGACATCTGGTTCGGCCCGGAGGCTCCGGAGGGCAAGGAGTCGAACTGGGTGCAGACCGTCCCGGGCCAGACCTGGAACGCGATCCTGCGGCTCTACGGCGCGCTCGAGCCCTTCTACGTCCGCAGCTGGCGTCCCGGCGAGATCGAGGCAATGTAGTCCCGCGCCGGGGTCGCCTGGGACGGGGCTTCACCGTTTCGGGCGACGCCCGATGTTCCGCGCTACGGGAGCGGCGACTTCTGTCCTCCCCAGCGCCCCGCGCGGTCGCCCGCGGAATGCCCGCAACCAGAAGGTCGGACTGCGGCGACCATCGCCTCTTGAATGGCCGCTTTGGGCCGACCCCTACCGACTACGCTGCGGCGGTTTGCGTAATGCGTCGGACAATCGCGAGGACGTCGGCCGATTCCTGCGGAGGGAAGACACCGTTCAGACCCTGATCGCTCACGTCGGTAAAGGGGCTCGCTGAGAGACTGCCAGGCGTTCGCCGCCTTGAACCGCTCGACGGCGCGGCGGTGGGGGCGGACGATGAAGTTGTCGAGGCTCATGGCGGCCACCTCCCGATGGAGCCGCTCCACCGTGGCTTCGCGCACATCGCCGGCGTCATCCTGCCTGTCGATCTCTCCGATCAGCTCGACCCTGGCGACGAAGAGGCGCCGGGTGATGCTGTCGCTGACCGCGCCGTCGGAGAGATCGGGGTGCTGGTTGAAGAACTCGAGGTTCTGGCAGAAATCGAAGATCAGGAAGTGGTCCTTGTCCTCGCCGGGGCCGAAGAGGTCCGGGCGTAGGCGGGTTCCGCGGCCGATCATCTGCCAGAACTTGGTCTTCGAGCGGACGATCTTGAAGAAGACGAGGTTAACCACCTCGGGCACGTCGATCCCGGTGTCGAGCATGTCGACGGAGACGGCGATGTGCGGCGGCTTGTCTGCCTCGGAGAAGGCGTCGATCAGCGACTGGGCGTAGGGGACGCTGTAGTCGATCAGCCGGGCGAACGTGCCCTTGAGGTGCGGGTAGTTCGCGTCGAACCGCTCGACGATAAAGGCGGCGTGGCGGCTGTTCTTCGCGAAGACGATCGTCTTGCCGAGCCGGCTGCCGTCCTCGACCTTCAGCCCGTTCCGCATCAGGAACTCGAGGACCTTGTCGACCGTGTCCTCGTTGAACAGCCACTTGTTGACGTCGTTCGCCTCGACCCGGTCGGGGACCGTTCCGTCCTCGTCCCACTCGAGCGCGTCCCAGGCCTCCTTTTCCTCCTCCGAGAGATCGTCGTAGCGGATGCCCTCGCGCTGGAACTTCAGCGGCACCGACACCGCCTTCGGCGGCACCAGATAGCCGTCGGCGACCGCGTCCTCCAGATCGTAGGAATCCGTCGGCACGCCCCGCTCGAGCTGGAAGAGCGAGTAGGTGTCGCGCTCGATCTCGTCGCGCGGCGTCGCGGTCAGCCCGACCAGCAGGCTATCGAAATACTCGAAGATCGCCCGGTACTTGCGGTAGACCGACCGGTGCGCCTCGTCGATGATGATGAGGTCGAAATGCCCCGGCCCGAAGCGGCGGGCGCCGTCCTGCATCTCCTCGATCAGGTTCATCATCGTCGGATAGGTCGAAAGGAAACACCCGGGCCCCGGTGTGGTCGTTCTTCCGCGGGTCGTGCCGCTCCAGCAGGTTGGCGCTCGGCGCCGTCGGCAGATGCTTCTTGAAGACTCCGTGCGCCTGCTTCACCAGCGCGACGCGGTCGGCGAGGAACAGCACCCGCCGCACCCAGTTCGCCTGCATCAGCTGGTCGACGAGGGCGACCACCGTGCGCGTCTTCCCCGATCCAGTCGCCATGACGAGCAGCCCCTTGCGCCGCCCGTCCCGCTCGAAGCTCTCGCCCACCCGGCGGATCGCCCGCGCCTGGTAGAAGCGCCCGGCGATCTCTCCGTCGACCTCCACCTCGTCAAGCTTCCGGCGGCTGCTGCGCCGCTGGTGCAGCAGCACGAACTCGTCCTTCTTCAGGAAACTGATCGCGCCGGTCAGCATAGTCTCTTTCTCTCCGCAGGCCCCAACCGGACTATCGATACGCAACACGACCTCGACGGACAACCGCCGCCGGGAACGGCCAAGAGAGGCTACTTGAACGTCGCCAAGCAGTCTCTCCATCTGAGAGACCATCTCAGAAGTCTTTCAGCAGATCCTATTAGTTGAATCTCTCGTGATGCTCAAAGTTTACGCTTCGCTCGCGAGAAGCTGGCCAGCCCAATGCCAAGAAGTCCCCGTCAATACCTCGATCTCGCCCGAATCAGTTTAGATCGATTTTCCAGGATTCGGCGGACACTTTGGCGCGGCCGACAAAAACAGCAGCTCGACCCCGAAAGTTCTTGAGTCCCTGAGTGGTGCCATCGGATAGTTCCCTCCGTGACAACCCTCGGAGCCAAGACAATGAGAGCCGACGCCCAGACGATGCCCGGAACGATCCGCATCCTCCAAAATTATCATCCGCCCAACGGTATTTAGAATTTGCAGCATTGGTGCACTTCTGCGGGTAGGCGATCGGCCAAATTATCCGCAAGAGCGCGGTGATGCCGTCAAAATAATTCGGACAATGCTCGCGGTACTGCCCTCGTCTTCGGCAGTCTGTGGTGTCTTGTGCCATACTGCGGCACGAGGCGCATCGCGGCGGCCTTGACGCAACCGACCCGGTTGCATCCGAGCGCGGCGCCCCGCGCTCGCCCCATACGCATGTTCAGGAGCCGCCAACCATGGCCCAGTCCGGCAAGCCGCGCCGCTTCGAAATCGACGTGGACCGCTATCAGGCGATGCTCGATTCCGCCCATCTGACGCAGAGGCAGAAGGAAGAACTCATCCGGGCCCTCTGGACCATAGTCATGATGGCCATCGATCTGGGCCTGAACATTCAGCCCGCGCCGATCCCAAGCCCCGACAATCTCCACCGCACTTCTTAGACAGGCGTGTCGACACCGAACGCGCAAGCGCAGCTCGGTTAGACCTGACGTCCGCCAAACACGTCATTCCCGCAAACCCCAAGGAGGAATTCATGATCAACTCAAGAAAGCCTGCGCTGATCTATGCTCGGGTTGCCTCATGGACGCAGTCGAATAGCTTCCCGCTGGAAAGTCAAATCTTCCTGTGCCGGGAGTATGCTGCACGAAACGGCTTCGATGTCGAGGCCATTTTCTCGGACCTCGGTAGCTCCGGAACGACCATCCGTCGATCGGGTCTGATGAGCATGCTGGAGCACCTCCAGGATAACTCATCGACCCGGTTCGTCGTCATCGTTGATGGCACCGCTCGGCTCACGTGTAGTCTCGATCACTACTTCGCGCTGCAGCGAAAACTGAAGGCTATTGGCGCGGAACTGCGCCTGTACATCAGTGGATCGACGATGAGCAACTCAAAAATCTGGTATAACATAAACTAACCTAACGCGCTAAAGGATACGTCTACACCGAATCGGCCCAAAAGGATCCCATAAATATGGGAGAAAATACCACATGTACTTCAGTCAGCGCGATTCTATACTGCCGGGTGTATTCCAAGAAGCAGAAGGCGGAAGGGAGCGGCCTGGAGACCCAGGAACATCGCTGCCGGGCCTATGCCGAGGAGCGCGGCTACGAAGTCGAAGCCGTCTTCCCCGATGATGTCACCGCCAAGGGCGATTTCATGGACCGTCCGGGCATGCGCTCGACGTTGGCCTATCTCGATGCCAACAAGGGCAAACGTTACGTCGTCATCTTCGAGGATCTGAAGCGCTTCGCTCGCGACACGCTGTTTCATCTGAAGCTGCGCCAGGAGTTGTCAGCGCGCGGCGCCGCGGTCGAGTGTCTGAACTTCCGTTTCGAGGACACTCCGGAGGGGAAGTTTATCGAAACGATGATGGCGGCCACCGGTGAACTGGAACGTTCGCAGGGTGCCCGCCAGGTGTCGCAGAAGATGCGCGCGCGGCTGGAAAGCGGATTCCGGGTGTTTCATGCTCCCGTTGGCTACCGCTATGTCCAGGCGACCTCCGGGGGAGGCAAGGTGCTCGTTGTCGACGAGAACGTCGGCCCGGTAGTCAGTGAGGCGCTCGAAGGGTTTGCGACGGGTCGCTTCGGGTCCCAAGCGGAGGTAGCGCGGTTCCTGGAGGCCAACCCGCTCTTCCCGGAGCGCGACAAGAAGACCGGATATGTCCGGCTGATGACGGTGAGCCGGATGCTGGAAAAGGTCCTCTACGCCGGCTACATCCAGCACGACCCTTGGGGGATCACGCTGCGCGAAGGCCGGCACGAGGGGCTGATCAGCTTCGAGACCTTCCTGGCGGTTCAGGATATTCTGAAAGGTCGTCGCGAAGGCCGGCCCGCCGCTCGGAAGGACTCCACGGAGGACTTCCCCCGCTGCGCGGCTTCGTCGTCTGTGATTGCTGTGGCCGGCGGATGACCGGGGGCTGGTCGAAGGGAAAGTACAAGCTCTACCCCTACTACCGCTGCATGACGCGAGGATGCGCGGCGAAGAACAAGTCAGTCCCGGCTGCGAGGATGGAGGGAGCCTTCGCCGACGTCATTCAGCAGGTGGAGCCCGCCGCCGAACTCATCGATGTGACGCGGACGCTGCTTCACGACGCGTGGAGCCAGCGCTTCGCCGAGGCCGAGCGTGGGCAGGACGAGGTCAGGAAGCAGCTCGCTGATATCGAGCGCACCACTCAGGGCCTCCTGGACCGGATCATCGAGGCTACCAGCCCCTCCGTCATCAGCCTCTATGAGAAGCGCCTGGAGCAGTTGGAGCGCGAGAAGATCGTTCTGAAGGAAAGGGCCTCGAAAACCGTGCTCCCGCAGGAGCGTTTCGAGGATTGTATTGAACTCGCCCTCGGGTTCGTGTCAAACCCTTGGAATTTCTACCAGAATGGCGGCCTTCCCGAGCGCCTGGCGGTGCTCAAGCTGGCGTTCGCGGAGCCCCTCCGCTATGGTCCCGACGGGGCGTATGGAACTCCGAAATTCTCCTTCCCTTTCCGGTACTTGTCGGAGAATTTCGGGGAAGAAAGCGAGATGGTGCTGCGAGAGAGGATTGAACTCTCGACCTCTCCCTTACCAAGGGAGTGCTCTACCACTGAGCTACCGCAGCGTCGTGCGCTCCATAAAGGAGGCGACCGGTATCTTCAACGGAGAAATGTCCCGTCCCGCTGCCCGTCGTCCCGCCACGCCGCCTTGACAGATGCGTGGCCCGAGATCAATCTGGGGTTGAGGGTTGTGGTCGCGTGGGGAAAAACGCCGCGAGGTTTCGAGTCATCGCCCGTTCCCGCACGGCCCGTTCCCGAACCAGCGCCGCCCTGGCGTTCGCGGCGGCTTTGGCTCCGTCCGCCGCGGGGGCCGTGACCCAGACGCTGGCCGCGCCGCCGGGCGGCAGCCCGCCCGAGACCTGCACCCTCGTCGACA
>JBGALW010000038.1:0-26111 GCA_044223585.1 Amaricoccus sp. | reverse complement strand
CGACGAGGATGCCGGGGCGGACCTTGTTGATCCCCTCGGTGACGACGCTCTCGCCCTCCTTCAGCCCGCTCTCGATCACCGCCTTGCCCTGCGCGGTGCGGGCGACGGCGATGCGGCGCTGCTCGACCTTGCCGTCGGCGCCCACCAGCATGACGAAGGTGCCGAGCTGGTCGCGCTGCACCGCGCCCTGCGGCACGGTCAGCACCATGGCGGCGTCGCCCTGCTCCAGCGCCACCCGGACCAGCGCGCCGTCGAGCAGCATCCGGTCGGGATTGTCGAAGCGGGCGCGCACGGTGACGGTGTCGGTGCCCTGGCCGACGTCGGCGCTGATATAGTCGAGGGCGCCGTCGAGCGGGTAGGTGACGCCGTTCGGCAGGGTGAGGCGCACCGACGGCGCCGCCTTGATCCGGCCCGCCGCGTCGGCCGCGCGGAAGTCGAGCACGCGCGCGGTCTCGACTTGCGTCTCGACCTCGACGCTGTCGAGCCGGGTCAGGGTGACGAGCGGACCGCTGTCGGGACCGACCAGCGCGCCGACGTCGAAATTGGTCAGCCCGACGATCCCGTCGAAGGGCGCGGTGATCGAGGTGTAGGAAAGCTCGAGCTTCTGCTGGTCGAGCGCGGCGTTCAGCTGCTCGAGCTGGCCCTCGGCCTGGTCGAGCTGGGCCTGCGCGATGTCGAGCTCGTTCTGCGCGACGGCCTGCTTCGCCACCAGCGTCTTCTTGCGGTCCCGCTCGATCCGCGCGAGGTCGCGCTGCGCCGTCCCGGCCCGGAGCGCGCCCTCGGCCTGTTTCACCGCGGCGACGTAGCTGTCGTCCTGGATGGTGAAGAGCGCGTCGCCAGCCTTGACCGCCTGGCCTTCCGTGAAATGGACCGCCTCGAGAAAGCCCGAGACCCGGGCACGGATATCGACCTTCTGCGCCGCCTTGACGCGGCCGGTATAGTTGAGGCCGAAGCGCACGTCCGCCATCGCGGCCGGCGCCACCACCACCGCCGGCCGGGGCGCGTCCTGCCCCCGCCCGGCGGCGGGCACCGCCGCGAGCAGCACGGTCGCCATCCGAAGAATCGCCCGCATCGCTTCCTCCCGCTGCGTTCCGGCATGGTCGCGCAATGCCACCGGCCGACGCAAGTCGCGGCCGTTCCGGAGCCGCCGCTGATCCGCGGGTTATCCTGCCCATTGCCCGAGCAGGCGATAACGCTAAATCTCTCGGTCTCGGATCGTTACGGGATCGCGGCTGGGACGAACCACGTCGCCGCCGTCCCGTCGGACGAGGGCTGACGGAACCACGGGAGAGCCAACCATGTTGAAACCCCTAGGGCTCGCAGCCCTGCTCGCCGCGTCGACGGCCGGCGTCGCGCTGGCGCAGACCGCGCAGCAGGCCGACAAGCCCAATATCCTCGTCATCTTCGGCGACGACATCGGGCAGTCGAACATCTCGGCCTATACCGACGGACTCGTCGGCTACCGCACGCCGAACATCGACCGCATCGCCGCCGAGGGCATGCGCTTCACCGACTATTACGCCGAGAACAGCTGCACCGCCGGCCGCTCCACTTTCATCACCGGCCAGTCGCCGAAGCGCACCGGCCTCTCCAAGGTCGGCGTCCCCGGCGCGCCCGTCGGCATCCAGGACCGCGACATCACCATCGCCCAGGCGCTGAAGCCGCTCGGCTACGCCACCGGCCAGTTCGGCAAGAACCATCTCGGCGACAAGGACGAGTATCTGCCGACCGCGCACGGCTTCGACGAATTCTTCGGCAACCTCTATCACCTGAACGCCGAGGAGGAGCCGGAGCGGCCCTATTTCCCGCAGGATCCGAACGATCCTTACGTGAAGAACTTCTCGCCCCGCGGCGTCATCAAATCCTCCGCCGACGGCAAGATCGAGGATTCCGGGCCCCTGACCTCGAAGCGCATGGAGACGATCGACGACGAGACGACGGCCGCCGCCATCGACTTCATGAAGCGCCAGCACGACGCCGGCACGCCGTTCTTCACCTGGATGAACACCACCCACATGCATGCCTTCACCCATGTGCCGGAGGACAAGAACGGGATCAGCGGCATGCCCGGCAACACCTACGCCGACGGCATGGTGCTGCACGACCAGGCGGTGGGCGAGCTCCTGAAGGCCCTCGACGACATGGGCATCACCAAGGACACCATCGTCGTCTACACCACCGACAACGGCCCGAACTACTTCTCCTGGCCCGACGCCGCCGTCACGCCGTTCCGCTCCGAGAAGGACACCAACTGGGAGGGCGCCTTCCGCGTGCCCGCCATGGTGCGCTGGCCCGATCACATCAAGGCCGGCACCGTCTCGAACGAGATCTTCTCCGGCCTCGACTGGTTCCCGACGCTGCTCGCCGCCGCCGGCGACGACGGGATCAAGGACGAGCTCCTGCAGGGCAAGGCGATCGGCGACACCACCTTCAAGGTGCATCTCGACGGCTACAACCAGCTCCCCTACCTGACGGGGCAGGCCGACAAGGGCGCGCGCGACGACTTCTTCTATTTCAACGACGACGGTGAACTCGTTGCCATGCGCTGGGACAACTGGAAGGCCGTCTTCTGCGAGCAGCGCACCGGCGGCGGCTTCCAGGTCTGGCAGGATCCCTTCACCTGCCTGCGGGTGCCGAAGATCTTCAACCTCCGCATGGACCCCTACGAGCGGGCCGACCTCTATTCCGACCAGTACAACGACTGGATCTTCAAGAACTCCTATCTCGTCGCCATCGCCACGATGAAGGGCTCGGAGTTCCTGGAGAGCTTCATCGAATGGCCGCCGAGCCAGCTGCCGGCGAGCTTCTCGATCGATCAGGTCGCCGAGGGGGTGAACGCCCAGATCGACCGGCTGCTGAAGCAGGGAGAAAACGCCCAGACGTCCCCGGCCAACAACTGAACCCGCCCGCGCGGGGCGCCCTTCGGGGCGCCCCGCTGCTCACGCGTCGATCTTAATCGGCGATTTTCAAGGACGATTTTGGCCACTTATCCACAGGGGCGGCCTCTGTGTTTGAATCTTAAGTTAAAGATTGTGTTAAAGGAATCCGCCCCCCGGATAAGTCATTGCTGAAGAAGGAAAAAAGAGGGGTGCGAATCGATTCGCCGACTCCGGAATGACGATAGCCTGTAAACGCTTTGACGTGATTCGATAAACGAAATGACGAAACTACCGGAGCCATCGTCATTTCGTTTACGGCGGGGGCGCTGTCGTCATTTCGTTTACCGAGGCATTGCATCAATGAAATGACGAATGTAGGGTTTCTGTATGTGAAATGACGAATTGGTGGCGATGGTGGGCAGCGGCGAAGGGCGGGAACTCCTTGGCGGCGCGGAGACGGTCCGTCAGCCATTGCTGCCGGTGCGCCATCCCACGCAGGATCTGTTCATCTGCGACATCCTCGATGCCGTGCCGAAGGATGACATGGCCTCGATGGAGCATCCGGTCTATTCGCTTTCGACGAAGCCGGATCGGGCCATGCGCCGTTACGAGCATCGAGGCACGGTCGTCGAGATCGTGCCTTCGGGCATCGGCCTTGCGACGATTCACGACAAGGATGTGCTGATCTACTGCATTTCCCAGCTTGTCGCGAAAATGAACCGGGGAGAGGCGATCGGGCGCGTCGTTCGACTGCACGCCTATGACCTGCTCGTGGCGACTAATCGTCAGACGAGCGGGGAGGGTTATAAGCTCTTGTCCGATGCGCTGACGCGGTTGCGCGGGACGACGATCAGAACAAACATAAAGACGGGAGGGGAGGAGGAGACCCGGGTATTCGGTCTTATCGAAGAGGCCAGAATCAGCCGCAAGACATTTGACGGCAGGATGCAGGATATAGAAGTAACCCTGTCCGAGTGGGTCTATCGCTCGGTGGTCAGCAAGAATGTCCTGACGCTGCATAGGGATTACTTCAGGTTGCGCAAGCCGATCGAGCGCCGCATGTACGAAATAGCGCGCAAGCATTGTGGCCAGCAATCCGAATGGTCCATCGGTCTTGATCTGCTGCAAAAGAAATGTGGGGCGAGCAGCCCGCTCAACGTGTTCCGTGCTCTCGTCAAGAAGATATGCGCCCATGATGCCGCGCACCATCATTTTCCGGATTACGCGGTTTCCATCGAGAGCGACATGGTAAGATTTGCCAATCGGTCCGTAATTCTTATCGACACGGCGGCCGATGATAAGGAAAAACCCTATCTCGACGCCGAACAATTGAACGAAGCAAAGGCGTTTGCCCCGGGATACGACATCTATGTCCTGTACGAGGAATGGGCCTCCTGGTGGAGGGACATGGAAAAGCCGCCTCTCAAGAACCCCGCGTCGGCGTTTTTCGGATTTTGCCGGAAGAAATCCGAGAGTCGGCCCTTGAGATAGACCGTAAGGCTTCGACCAGCGCTTGGCCGCCCGGGGTCAGCCCTCGGACGCAGGCGCAGCGGCCGCCGCCGGGACTCGCCTAATGACTGTTATGATATAACAATCCGTATATCAAGGCGGGCCGGATGCCATTCCCGCGCTCGGACCGGAAAACCCCCGAAACCACGTTGGCCGCGGCGCCGCGAAGCTGTATGAACTCAGATCATGGTGATGTTATTACATCATTCGGGGATCGGATGGTGCTATGAAGCGAGCGACGATCGCAGACCTGTCGCGCGAGGCCGGGGTCAGCGTGGCGACGGTCGACCGGGTGCTGAATGGCCGGCTGAAGGTGCGCGACGAGACGGCGCGCAAGGTTCACGAAGCCGCGCGGCGCATCGGCTACCATGGCGCGAACGTGATCCACACGCGCATCCTCTCCGAACGGCCGGAGCTGCGTTTCGGCATCATCCTGCAGAAACGGGCGCATGCCTTCTACCAGGCCTTCGCCGCCGAGCTGGAGGACCAGCTCAGGGCGGATATGGGCCATCGGCTGCGCGCGACGGTGCGCTTCGCCGAGAGCACCCGCCCCGGCGAGCTCGCCGAGCTGCTCGCCTCCATGGGCGGCAAGGTCCAGGCGGTCGCCGCCACCGGGATCGACCATCACGAGGTCACCCGCGCCGTCGCCGATCTCCGCGCCCGCGGCGTTCCGACCTTCTCGCTGCTTTCGGACTTCGCGCAAGGGGTGCGCGAGAGCTACGTCGGACTGAACAATCTCAAGGTCGGCCGCGCGGTCGGCTGGCTCATGGCCCGGATGACGCGGCGGCCCGGCAAGGTGGCGGTCTTCGTCGGCGGCCACCGCTATCACGGGCACGAGCTGCGCGAGACCGGCCTGCGCAGCGCCTTGCGCGAATATGCCCCCGACCTCGAGATGCTGGGCGCGCTGCTCAATCTCGAGGAGGGCCAGGTCACCTACGAGACGACCCACGCCATCCTCGAGAAACATTCCGATCTCGTCGGCATCTATTGCGCCGGAGGCGGCATGGAGGGCGCGATCGCGGCCTTGCGTGAATCGGGGCGGGCGCACGAGGTGATGCTGGTCGTGAACGAGCTGACCGACGATTCCCGCGGCGCGCTCCAGGACGGAACCGTCAAGATCGTCATGACGACACCCCTGCGCCAGCTCGGCGCCGAACTCGTGCCCCTGATGGTCCATACCGCCGAGAAGGGCATGGCCGAGACGCCGGGCCAGCGCTTCCTGCCGTTCGGGTTCTGGACGCCCGAGTCACTCTAGGATCGAGTCGCCGCGGGATGATGTAAATACGTCATCTTCTGACGGCGCTTTCTGTCATGAATGATGCGAACGCCGCCGTCACCCTGATTGACGGAGGGCCGGATTGAGAGCATTCCGATCGCAGGTCACGCAAGGAACGGTGGCCGGGGGGAAACGGCCGGAACGGAAGGACTTCGACGCTGTCGGAGTCCTTTCGGTGGTGTGTCGGATCCCTCCCAACAATAGAGGCGCTCTCGTCGAGCGCCGCAGCGGAGGATTGAATGAAACATCTCCTGGCTTCGGCAGCCGTGTTCGTTTCGCTGGCGGGCACCGCCTCGGCGGCGAATGTCGGCGTCTCGATGGCGCTCTTCGACGATAATTTCCTGACCGTGCTGCGCAACGGGCTCGTCAAATACGCGGGCACCCTCGACGGCGTCGACGTCCAGGTCGAGGATGCCCAGAACGACGTGGCGAAGCAGCTCGACCAGATCAACAATTTCGTCGCCTCGGGCGTCGATGCGATCATCGTCAATCCGGTCGACACCACCGCGACGCAGGCGATGTCCGACGCCGCCGCGGCCGCCGGCGTACCGCTCGTCTATGTCAACCGCGAGCCGGTCAATGTCGACACCCTGCCCGACAACCAGGCCTTCGTCGCCTCGGACGAGAAGGAATCGGGCACGCTCGAGACCAGGGAGGTCTGCCGGCTGTTCAAGGAGGCGGGCAAGACCGAGGCCAGCGTCTATGTCATCATGGGCGAGCTCTCGAACCAGGCGGCGGTGCAGCGCACCCAGGACATCATGGACGTGATCGGCGGGCCCGACTGCGGCGTGAAGGTCTCGATCATCGACAAGCAGACCTCGAACTGGCAGCGCGACCAGGCCCAGAACCTGATGACCAACTGGCTGTCGGCCGGCGCGCCGTTCGACGGCGTCATCGCCAACAACGACGAGAGCGCGATCGGCGCGATCCAGGCGATCAAGGCCTCGGGCGCCGATGTGAAGCCTCTGGTCATCGGCGGCGTCGACGCGACCCAGGACGCGCTGCAGGCGATGCAGGCGGGTGAGCTCGACGTCACCGTGTTCCAGGACGCGGCCGGCCAGGGCAAGGGCGCGCTCGACGCGGCGCTGAAGCTCGCCAAGGGCGAGGCGGTCGACCAGAAGGTCTATATCCCCTTCCAGCTCGTCACCCCGGCGAATATCGGCGACTTCCTCAAGCTGAACTGAGCCGCGCCCGGCGCGGACGTCTCCCGGGGCCGGCGGCGCGCGCCGGCCCCCTGCCCCACCCGCGACGGACAGGCCCGGTCTTGGGGGCGTCGCGCTGCAGGAACCCGAACATGGCGCAGTCCCAGACCACGCATGGCGTCGGCGGGCTGACCTTCGATGCCTCGAAGCGTCACCGGCCGCCGGAACTCAACGTCTTCTTCGCCCTGATCCTGCTCGTCGCCGTCTTCGAGGCGCTCGGTTGGCTGCTGATGGGCCAATCCTTCCTGTTCAACACCAGGGCCGACGCCTCGTCGATCTTCAATACCGCGCGGCTGAACATCATCATCCTGCAGGTGTCGATCATCGGCATCATCGCCATCGGCGTGACCCAGGTCATCATCCTCGGCGGCATCGACCTGTCGTCGGGCTCGGTGGTCGGCGCCACCGCGATGATCGCCATGAGCTTCGCCCAGACGGCGCTGGTCAATGGCCAGCCCAACCCGAAGATGATGCTGCCCGAGGGCTGGCAGGACCTGCCCGTGCTGGTGCCGGTCGTCGTCGGCATCGCCTGCGGCCTCGTCGCCGGGCTCGTCAACGGCGGCCTGATCGCCTACACCAAGATCCCGCCGTTCATCGCCACGCTCGGCATGATGGTGACCGCCCGCGGCATCGCCAAATGGTGGTCGAAGGGCGAGCCGATCAGCTTTCCGACCGAGGGTTATGCCGCGCTCGGCAAGGGGATGACGCCGGTCCTCATCTTCATCGCGCTCGCCATCCTCTTCCACCTGATCCTGAAATTCACCGTCTATGGCAAGCACACCTACGCCATCGGCTCGAACGAGGCGGCGGCGCGGATGTCGGGTATCAAGGTCGATCGGCACAAGGTGATGGTCTACACCATCGCCGCCATCCTCGCCTCGCTCGCCGCCATCGTGCTTTCGGCGAAGAACCTGACCGCGCAGGCCGGCATGGGCACGATGTACGAGCTCGACGCCATCGCCATGACGGTGATCGGCGGGGTCAGCCTGTCCGGCGGGCGCGGCTCGATCATCGGCACGGTGCTCGGCGCCTTGATCTTCGGGGTGATCATCTCCGGTTTCACCTTCCTCAAGCTCGACGCCTACTACCAGGAGATGGTCAAGGGCGCGATCATCGTCGGGGCCGTCGTCCTCGACCAGTGGCGCCAGCGCCGCGCCTCGTCGCGGATGTGAGGGGAACAGCCATGAGCGACATTGAGACCAACCTTTCGGGCGAGATCGCGCCGCGTTCGGCCCGGCCGCTCGGCGAGGTCATCCTCCGCACCGAGGGCCTGACCAAGCACTATGGCGGCGTCCACGCGCTCGTCGACTGCGACTTCGAGATCCGCAAAGGCGAGCATGTCGCGATCATGGGCGACAACGGCGCCGGCAAGTCGACCTTCGTCCGCCAGATCACCGCGGTCGAGAAGCGCACCGGCGGCAAGGTCTGGTTCAACGGGCGGTATGTCGAGTTCGACGGCCCGCTCGCCGCCCGCGAGGCCGGGATCGAGACGGTGTTCCAGACGCTGGCGCTCGCCGACCATCTCGACGTGCCGGACAACCTCTTCCTCGGGCGCGAGAAGATCCGCTTCAAGCTCGGGCCCTTCTCGATCCTCGACTACAAGGGGATGCGCGAGGCGACGCTCGCCGGGCTCAGGAAGACCGGCGTCAAGATCCCGAACATCTCCAACACCATCCAGAACATGTCCGGCGGCCAGCGCCAGTGCGTGGCGATCGCCCGCACCGCGACCTTCCACTCGAAGCTCACCATCATGGACGAGCCGACGGCGGCGCTCGGGGTGCAGGAGACCGCCCAGGTCGAGAACATCATCCGCACGCTGAAGGAGCAGGGCGAGCCCCTGATCCTCATCAGCCACAACATGCGGCAGGTGATGGACCTCTGCGACCGGATCGTCGTCTGGCGGCGCGGGCGGATCTGCGCGAACCTGAGGAAAGAGGAGACCGACGGCCAGGACGTCGTCGCCTACATCACCGGCGCCAAGACGCAGGCCGAATACGCGGGCGCGGCGTGATCCGATGAAGATCGCCCTCGACCCCTTCATGCACCGCCACCTGTCGCTCGAAGCGTTGCCCGGCAAGGTCGCCGAGCTCGGCTACGAGTGGGTGGAGCTCAGCCCCCGCGGCGACTTCCTCGAGTGGTTCAAGGCGCCGCGGGTCTATCCGGCCCGCGTCAAGGCGGTGAAGCGCGCCTTCAAGGACGCCGGCGTCGGCATCGCCTCGCTGCTGCCGATGTATCGCTGGGCGTCGAACGACGAGACGGAGCGGCAGGCCGCCGTCCGCCACTGGAAGCGGGCGATCGAGATCGCCGTCGAGCTCGGCGTCGACACGATGAATTCCGAGTTCGGGCGGGGGCCGCATCCCGACAAGGGCTCCTGCTACTGCTGCCACACCGGCAGCATGATCGAGGCCTGCGAGGACGCCTGGTGGCGGAGCATGGAGGAGCTGGTCCCGGTGTTCGAGAGGGAAGGGATCAACCTCCATGTCGAGCCCCATCCCGAAGACTGGTGCGAGACGATCCAGCCGGCGCTCGACATCATCCGCACGGTCAATTCCAGCCGGGTGAAGTTCCTCTACTGCGCGCCGCACACCTACTATTTCGGCGACGACACGGCGGCGATGCTGCGCGAGAGCGCCGACGTGCTGGCGCATGTCCATGTCGGCGACACCTTCAACCACCGGGCGTCGTCGGGGCTGCGCTACATCCTGAACCCGCCGGGGACACAGGCCCGCGTCCACCAGCATCTCGACATCGGCCAGGGCGAGGTCCCCTGGGACGACTTCTTCGGCACGCTCGCCGAGATCAGGTTCGACGGCATCATGACCGCCTGCGTCTTCGCCTGGGAAGACCGGGCCGACGCCTCGGGCACCTTCATGCGCGCCGAGATGCGGCGCTATATCGACAAATTCTGGAAGTGAGATCAGAGACATGACCCTCCGCATCGGCGTCATCGGCACCGGCGCCATCGGCCGCGACCACGCCCGCCGCGTCAACCAGGTCCTGACCGACGCGACGATCACCGCCCTCTCCGACGTCGACGCCGCGGGCGTGAAGGCGGTTCAGGCCGACATCGCCCCCGACGCGGCGATCTTCGCCACCGGCGAAGAGCTGATCGCGTCCGACACCGTCGACGCCGTCCTCGTCTGCTCGTGGGGCCAGACGCACGAGGCCTATGTCCTCGCCGCCATCGCCGCCGGCAAGCCCTGCTTCTGCGAAAAGCCGCTCGCCACCACCGCCGAAGGGGCGAAGCGCATCGTCGACGCCGAGGCGGCGACCGGCCGCCGGCTGGTGCAGGTCGGCTTCATGCGCCGCTACGACGCCGGTTACCGGATGCTGAAGGCGGTGGTGGACAGCGACATCGGCCAGCCGCTGATGGTCCACGCCGCCCACCGCAACCCGACGGTGCCCGACCATTACACCACGCCGATGGCGATCAACGACACGCTGATCCACGAGATCGACGTGCTGCGCTGGCTGCTCGACGACGACTATGTCTCGGCGCAGGTGGTCTTCCCGCGCCGCACCGCCAACGCGCCGCGCGACCTGAAGGACCCGCAGGTCGTGCTCCTGGAAACCGCGAAGGGCATCCGCGTCGACGTCGAGGTCTTCGTCAACTGCCGCTACGGCTACGACATCCAGTGCGAGGTCGTCGGCGAGGAAGGCCTCGCCCGCCTGCCCGAGCCGATGGCGGTCGTCCTGCGCAAGGAGGCGAAGCTCCAGAACGCCATCCTCACCGACTGGAAGGACCGCTTCATCGCCAGCTACGACGTCGAGCTGCAGGACTTCATCGACGCCGCCGCCAAGGGCACCGCCTCCGGCCCGACCTCCTGGGACGGCTATGTCGCCGCGATCTCGTCCGACGCCTGCGTCCGGGCGCAGGAGGCCCCCGGCACGATCGTCCCGATCTCCCTGCCGGCCCGCCCGGCGCTCTATGCCTGAGGCCCGCCGATGCGCTTCGCCCTGAACCACATCACCACGCCGTCGCTCTCGGTGGCGGATTTCTTCGCCCTCGCCCGCAAGCTCGGGATCACCGAGGTCGAGATCCGCGACGACACGCCCGACGCCGTCGGCACCGTCCCGCCCGAGGCGGTGAGGGCCGCCGCCGACGCGGCCGGGGTGACGCTGCTCTCGATCAACGCGCTCTATCCGTTCAACCTCTGGTCCGGCGACCTGCCCGCCCGCGCCGCGGCGCTCGCCGACTATGCCCGGGCCGCCGGAGCGAAGGCGCTCGTCATGTGCCCGCTCAACGACGGCGCGCCGGTCGCCCGCGCCGACCTCGTCGCCGCGCTGAAGGCGATGGCGCCGATCCTCCGCGAGCGCGGGCTCACCGGCCTCGTCGAGCCGCTCGGCTTCCCGGTCTCGTCGCTGCGCACCAAGGCGGAAGCCGTCGCCGCCATCGACGCGGCCGGCGGCGCCGACGTCTACCGGCTGGTGCATGACACCTTTCACCACACGCTCGCCGGCGAGACCGAGGTTTTTCCCGACCGCACCGGCCTCGTCCATATCTCGGGCGTCACCGACCCGGCGGTGGCGGTCGCCGACATGCTCGACGCACACCGCGTTCTGGTCGACGCCGCCGACCGGCTCGGCAACGTCGCCCAGATCCGCGCGCTGCTCGCCCTCGGCTACGACGGCCCCTTCAGCTTCGAGCCCTTCGCGCCCGAGGTACAGGCCATGGCCGACCCGGAAGCCGCGCTCCGGGCCAGCATGGCGCATGTCGCCAACTCCGTGGAAGCGGTGGCAGTCCGATGACCAAGACGCTCGACCTCATCACCATCGGCCGGTCCTCGGTCGATCTCTACGGCGACCAGATCGGCGGCCGGCTGGAGGACATGGGGAGCTTCTCGAAATATATCGGTGGCTCGCCGACCAACATCGCCTGCGGCGCCGCGCGGCTCGGGCTGAAGTCGGCCGTCATCACCGGCGTCGGCGACGAGCATATGGGGCGGTTCATCCTGGAGCAGCTCCGCCGGGAGGGCGTGGACACCCGCGGGGTCAAGGTCGATCCCGAGCGGCTGACGGCGCTGGTCCTCCTCGGCATCCGCGACGACGAGCGCTTCCCGCTGATCTTCTACCGCGCGGACTGCGCCGACATGGGGCTGACCGAAGCCGATATCGACGAGGGCTTCATCGCCGAGGCCCGCGCGGTGCTGGCGACGGGCACCCATCTCAGCCATCCGCGCACCGAGGCGGCGGTGCTGAAGGCGCTGACCCTCGCCCGCGCGCACGGGGCGCGGACGGCGCTCGACATCGACTATCGCCCGAACCTCTGGGGCGTCGCCGGCCATGGCGAGGGCGAGAGCCGCTTCGTGGAGAGCGCCGCCGTGACGGCGAAGCTGCGGGGCACGCTGCATCTCTTCGACCTCATCGTCGGCACCGAGGAGGAGTTCCATATCGCCGGCGGCTCGACCGACACGCTCGAAGCGCTGCGCGCCGTCCGCGCCGTCTCCGACGCGACGCTGGTCTGCAAGCGCGGCGCCCGCGGGGCGTCCGCCTTCGAAGGCGCCATTCCGGCGAGCCTCGACGACGGCCAGACCGGCCCCGGCTTCCCGATCGAGGTCTTCAACGTCCTCGGCGCCGGCGACGGCTTCTTCTCCGGCCTCTTGCGCGGCTGGCTGACGGGGCAGGACTGGCCGACGAGCCTCAAGTTCGCCAATGCCTGCGGCGCCTTCGCCGTCTCGCGCCACGGCTGCACCCCGGCCTATCCGTCGCTGGCCGAGCTCGACTTCTTCCTCGCGCGCGGCGTCGTCCGGCCCGATCTCCGCAACGACACCGCGCTCGAACAGGTGCACTGGGCGACCAACCGCCAGCGCGAGCATGGCGGCGACTTCTCCACCATGCGGGTCTTCGCCTTCGACCACCGGATGCAGCTCGAAGAGATGGCCGGCGCCACGCGCGCGAAGATCGGCGCCTTCAAGCAGCTCTGCCTGCAGGCGGCCGTGCAGGTGGCCGACGGCCGCCCCGGCTACGGCATCCTCTGCGACAACCGTCTCGGCCGCGCCGCGCTGCACGCCGCCTCGGGCTCCGGCCTCTGGATCGGCCGCCCGACCGAATGGCCGGGCTCGCGCCCGCTGACGCTGGAGCCAGAGCTCGGGGCCGACTTCGGCGCCTTGCGCGACTGGGCGCGCGAGGATGTGGTGAAGGTGCTCTGCTTCTGCCACCCGGACGACACGGCCGGGATGCGGAGCCAGCAGGAAGCGACGGTCCGGCGGCTCTGGGAGGCCTCGCGCCGCGACCGGCTGGAATTCCTGCTCGAGATCATCCCGTCGAAGGTCGCACCCGTCGACGATGAGACCACCGCGACCCTGATCCGCCAGTTCTATGCCGCCGGGATCTTCCCCGACTGGTGGAAGCTCGAACCGATGACCTCGCGCGCCGCCTGGGCCAATGCCATCGCCGCGATCGAGGCGCATGACACCCATACCCGCGGCATCGTCGTCCTCGGCCTCGACGCGCCCGAGGCCGAGCTCGCCGCGAGCTTCGAGACCGCCGCCGGCTTCGATCTCGTCAAGGGCTTCGCCGTCGGCCGGACGATCTTCGGGTCGGTGGCGAAGGACTGGATGGCCGGCGCGATCGACGACGCAGCCGCCGTCGCCGCGATGGCCGAGCGCTACCGGCGGCTCTGCGGCGTCTGGGACAAGGCGCGGGCGCGGGCCCTGGAGGCGGTGGCGTGAGGGACATGGGGGACGGGATGGGCACGGTTCGGTTGACGGCGGCGCAGGCGATGATGCGCTGGCTCAGCGTGCAGACGACGGAAGGTGGCGAGCGCTTCATCGAAGGCGTCTGGGCGATCTTCGGCCATGGCAATGTCGCCGGCATCGGCGAGGCGCTGCACGGCATCGGCGATGCCCTGCCGACCTGGCGCGGCCAGAACGAGCAGACGATGGCGCACGCGGCGATCGCCTACGCCAAGACCAAGCGCCGTCGCCGGGCCCAGGCGGTGACCTCCTCGATCGGCCCGGGCTCGACCAACATGGTGACGGCCGCCGCCCTCGCCCATGTCAACCGCCTGCCGGTGCTCTTTCTCTGCGGCGACGTCTTCGCCAACCGCCGCCCCGACCCGGTGCTGCAGCAGATCGAGGATTTCGACGACGGCACCATCTCGGCGAACGACTGTTTCCGGCCGGTCACCCGCTATTTCGACCGGATCAGCCGCCCCGAGCACATCCTGACCGCCCTGCCCCGCGCGATGCGCACGCTGACCGACCCCGCCGATTGCGGCCCGGTCTGCCTCGCCTTTTGCCAGGACGTCCAGGCCGAGGCCTATGACTATCCCGAGAGTTTCTTCGCGCCCCGCGTCTGGCGCATTCGGCGGCCCGAGCCCGATCCGGTCGAGGTCGCCTCCGTCGTCGCCGCGATCCGCGCCGCCAGGGCGCCGGTGATCGTCTCCGGCGGCGGCGTGCTCTATGCGCAAGCCGAGGCGCTGCTCGCCGACTTCGCCGCGCGGCGGAACATCCCGATCGTCGAGACTCAGGCCGGCAAGGGCGCCACCGCCTGGGAACACCCGATGAATTTCGGCTCGCCCGGCGTCACCGGCTCGGCCTGCGGCAATGAGGCCTGCGCCGCGGCGGACCTCGTCATCGGCATCGGCACCCGCTTCCAGGACTTCACCACCGGCTCGTGGACGGTGTTCGCCAACCCCGCCCGCCGCCTCGTTTCGATCAACGTCCACGGCTACGACGCGCTGAAGCACGGCGCCCTCGGCGTCGTCGGCGACGCCCGCACGACGCTCGAAAAGATCGACGCCGCCCTCGGGCAAACCCGCTTCGAGGCGGCGGACGCATCGGCCCGCGCCGACTGGCACGCCGCCGTGGCGAAGGTCACCGCCGCGCCGAAGAAGGACGCCAACAAGCTCCCCTCCGACGCCGAGGTGATCGGCGCCGTCCAGCGCACCGCCGGGCCGAACACCGTCGCGATGTGCGCCGCCGGCACCATGCCGGGCGCGTTGCAGGTGCTGTGGCAGGCGGCGCAGGGCGGCTATCACATGGAATACGGCTATTCCTGCATGGGCTACGAGATCGCCGGCGCCATGGGCATCAAGCTCGCCGCCCCCGAGAAGGACGTGATCTGCTTCGTCGGCGACGGCAGCTACATGATGGCGAACTCCGAGCTGGCGACGGCGGTGATGCGCCGCGTGCCCTTCACCGTCGTCCTCACCGACAACCGCGGCTATGGCTGCATCAACCGGCTGCAACAGGCCTGCGGCGGCGCCGAGTTCAACAACATGTACGTGGACTCCAATGTCGAGGCGCAGCCGGAGATCGACTTCGTCGCCCACGCCGCCGCGATGGGCGCCCATGCCGAGAAGGCCGCCGACATCGCCGACCTCGAGGCGAAGATCGCCGCCGCCCGCGGCCGCGCCGTCCCCTCCGTCATCGTCATCGACACCGAGGCCGTCTCCGGCACCGGCGCCGGCGGCCACTGGTGGGACGTCGCCGTCCCAGAGGTCGGCGGCCCCGAGCGGCTGGAGAAGGCCCGCGCCGGCTACGCCGCCAACATCCGGCTCCAGCAGCTCGTCAACTGAAGGCCCGCCCCCAATGATCCTCTACGGCACCAACCCCATCGCCTGGTCGAACGACGACGACTGGAGCCTCGGCGACCACCTCTCCCTTGACGACTGCCTGTCCGATTGCCGCGAGATCGGCTTCGACGGCATCGAGAAGGGCCACAAGATGCCCGACGAGGGCGCCACCCTGAAGGCGACGCTCGCCGGCTACGGCCTCGCCTTCGCCGCCGGCTGGCACTCGACGAACATCCTTGTGAACGACATCGACACCGAGAAAGCGGCGCTCAAGGCCTGGATCGACTTCACCAGGGCCGCCGGCGGCGACCATATCAACGCCTGCGAATGCTCGAACACCGTCCATGGCAACGACGCCGTGCCGGTCAACGACCGACCCGTGATGACCGACGCCGAATGGGCGCGCTTCTCGGCCGGCTACGAGGAACTCTCCCGCTTCGCCGCCGAGCAGGGGGTGAGGATGGGCTACCACCACCACATGGGCACGATCATCGAATCCGCCGCCGACATCGACCGCTTCATGGCGATGGCCGGGCCGGCGACGCGCCTCCTGCTCGACACCGGCCATTGCGCCTTCGGCGGCGCCGACCCCGCGCAAGTGGCGGCGAAATACATGGACCGCGTCACCCATATCCACGCCAAGAACGTCCGCCCCGAGATCGCGCGGCAAGTGCGGGAGCGGAACCTCTCCTTCCTCGAGGGCGTCCGCCGCGGCGCCTTCACCGTGCCGGGCGATCCCGAAGGCTGCGTCGCCTTCGAGCCCGTGCTGAAGATCGCCGCCGAGCGCGGCTATTCCGGCTGGCTGGTCATCGAGGCCGAGCAGGACAGCGCGGTGCGCGAGCCCTTCCTCTATCAGGACATGGGCCTCCGGGCGCTGAAGGCGATGGCGCGCGCGGTCGGCCTCGACACGAGCAAGACGCCGCGGGAAACGGTCCCGAGCCGATGAAGCTGCTCGATCCGGCGCATCCTTTCTTCGCCCCGCTCTGGCGGCGCGTCGTCATCGTCGCGGTGACGTTCGCCTGGGCCGTCGTCGAGGCCCTGACCGGCGGACCGCTCTGGGCCGTCCTCTTCGGCGCCGTCGGCGTCTACTGCGCCTACCAGCTGCTCATCGCCTTCCCCGGGTCGGACAAGGGGCGGGATCCATGACCGCGCTGCTTCGCAAGCCCTTCGGGACCCGCGGCAAGGTCCATGAGATCACCCCCGCCTCGGCCGGCTGGCGCCATGTCGGCTTCTCGCTCTACCGGCTGCGCGCCGGGGACAGCGCGGCCGAGGCCACCGGCGCGAACGAGGTGATCCTCGTCCTGGTCGAGGGCAAGGCGCGGATCACCGGCGCCGGGCAGGACTGGGGCGTACTCGGCGATCGGATGGACGTCTTCGAGAAGACCCCGCCGCACAGCCTCTACCTGCCGAACGGCACGGACTGGACGGCCACCGCCGAGACCGACTGCGTGCTCGCGGTCTGCGCCGCCCCAGGGCGTGGCGGGCACCCGGCGCGCCGGATCGGCCCGGACGGCATCACCCTGACCCAGCGCGGCAAGGGGACCAACTCGCGGCATATCAACAACATCGCCATGGAAAGCGAGGACTACGCCGACTCGCTCCTCGTCACCGAGGTCTTCACCCCCGCCGGCCACTGGTCGTCCTATCCCTCGCACCGCCATGACGAGGACGACTTCCCGCGCATCACCTATCTCGAGGAGACCTACTACCACCGCCTGAACCCGGCGGACGGCTTCGCCCTCCAGCGCGTCTATACCGACGACGGCCTCCTCGACGAGACCATGGCGGTGAAGGACGGCGACGTGGTGCTGGTACCGCGCGGCCACCATCCCTGCGGCGCGCCCTACGGCTTCGAGCTCTACTATCTCAACGTCATGGCCGGCCCCCGCCGAAACTGGCGCTTTGTGCCGGCGCCGGAGGTCGACTGGATCCTGAAGCGCGACGCGTGACGCCGAGTTGAGGGGGCGACGCCCCCTGCCCTGCCCGAGGCGGCGCCGATCCCGGCGCCTCCACCGACTTCCCGCGGGGCTATCGCGATTTGTACTCCCGTTCCAACAAGTCGACGGCATATTCCAGCGTCTCGCCGAGGCCC
The DNA here is from genome assembly GCA_044223585.1 of Amaricoccus sp. Classification (GTDB taxonomy): domain Bacteria; phylum Pseudomonadota; class Alphaproteobacteria; order Rhodobacterales; family Rhodobacteraceae; genus Amaricoccus. The sequence goes on along the minus strand of JBGALW010000038.1, from coordinate 8,635 downwards.
CAGCCCTTGAGGTCCGCGATCGCGCAGAAGGCGGCGATCGTCTCGGGCCGCGCCTTCAGATTGAGCTGGGTGTTGCGCCCCGTGCGACGCCGCCTGACCGGCGCCTCCCCTGCCCTGTCGGCCTCCGGTCCAGGACTTTCCGACTGGGGCCTTTCCGCCTCCGGTTGAAGCCTTTCCGCCTCCGGCTCGGGCCGAGGCTCGCGGCTGCGAAAGCCCGCGGCGGCCGCCGCCTTGCGCGTTCCGGCCTTCTCGATCCGCGGTTTCGGGCTCGGCGCGGCCCTTGGCGCCCATTCCGCCGGATTGAAATCTTCCAGCGCGTCCGCGAAGCCGAGGTCGGCGCGCTCCTTGCCGCTCATGCGACCCTCGCGGTCTTCGTGGTTTCGCGGAGCTTGGCGAGAACCTCGCCCGCGAAGGCGCGCGCATTCTCCTGGGCCTTGCCGAGATTGCTTACCTCGGCGCCGAGATCGGCCAGCAGCCCGCCGTAATCGAAGATGTCGCGATAGGCCGCGCGCTCGACGATCGGCGTCTCGAAAACGTCGATGCCCGCCTTGTCGAGCTGTTCGCGCACGTTCCGGAGCGACCGGGTCGCGACGGCCGCGCTGGTGCGGGTCAGAAGGACGCTGTGCGGGATCGGCCGGCGCGCCAGCCGCTCCTGGTTCCGGATCAGCTTGATGGTCTTCGCCGCGCCCTTCGCATCCATCGACGCGCCCTGCGCCGGGATCACCACGAGGTCCGACATGCCGATGGCGTTCGCCACCATCAGGCTCGCGGTGCCTTCCAGGTCGACGATGACGAACTGGGCGGCGTCCGCCGCCTGCTCGATCTGGTCCACGATCGTGTCCTCGGTGACCTCCCCGAGGATTTCGATCGTTCCGGGCCTCCCCGGCAGCTTTCCCCATTGGGAAATCCACCGTTCGGGATCCGCGTCGATGATGGCGATCCGGGCGCCCTTCTGGGCCAGCTCGCCGGCCAAGAGGAGCGCGGACGTGGTCTTGCCGGCCCCCCCCTTCGGATTGGCGAATGAGATGATCGGCATGGATGCTCCGTTGCTGCTCGCAGGGTCGTTTTTCCCTTAACGATACCCGATAGCTAGCTGTTATCCAAGGAATTTGATCGCCACCCCACCCTGATATCTAAACCGATAGCCATCTGATATCATTTTAGTAGCTTGTTGATATCCGATAGCTTTCGGATAGCTCCCGGGCAGCTTTCCGATCGCTATCGCTTAGCTTTTCGCTCGCTACTTGGTAGCCGGTAGCTATCGATCAAATTTCCGCGAAGCCGGGCCGATCGTCCAACCAATCCCACAGCGCCGGACCGGGGCAGGGGGAGCGCCGCCATCAAGCGGCTCGGCCGCCGCGGCGCCGCGAAGCGGCATAGGGGAGGGGAGGGGCCCCGAAACCGGCCGAGCCGGGCGGCGTCAGTGGCCGCCGGAAACGGCCGAACGGACGGCGTCGTAGCTCGGCTTCTCGCCGCCGTCGGCGCGCCGCAGGCCGAACCAGTCCTCGTTGTTCGCGGGATCCGTGCCGAGATCGCGATAGCTGTAGATGAAAAGCGGACCGGCCCAGTCGTAGCCGCGCGCGAGCCGGATGGCCTCGGTCAGCATTTCGGCCTGTTTCGCCTCGTCGACCTTGCTCTTGATCGCGTTGGTCGGGGCGCCGTATTCCGTGATCCAGATCTTCTTGTCCGCGTCGCCATGCTTCGCCATCGCCGCGCGGAGCGGGCCGGTCATGATGCTCCAGCCGGTCCAGTCGGCCGGATCGTCCGGCATCCGCGGGAAGGTGTAGGGATGGAAGCCGACGGCGTCGAAGGCATCGCCCGCGCCGCTGGCATAGATCGCTTCCAGAAAGTCGACCGCGCCATAATATTTGCCGGGCTTGGTCTCGACCACCGGCGACAGCCCGCCGAGCAGAACGAGCGCGTCGGGATCGGCCTGCCTGATCGCCGCGGACGCCGCGATCAGCAGCCTGGCATAGGTATCGGGGTCCGGCGATGGCGGCCAGGAGCCGAAGAGATTGGGTTCGTTCCAGATCTCCCAGGCGTGAACCCCCTTCGGCGCATAGCGCTTCGCCGCCGCGCCGATGAAGGTCGCATAGTCGGCGGGATTGGCCGGCGCCGACCGCTGTCCCGGAATCGACCGCGCCCAGGGCGGGGTCGTCCCGACGCCGGGCAGGACCTTCAGGCCATGGGCGGTCGCCCGATCGATGACCCGGTCCATGACCGTCCAGTCATAGCTGTCCCGCCCCTCGGCCTGCACGTTCGACCAGTAGATGTCGGTCCGCAGCCATTTCATGCCGAGCGCCGCGTAATCGGCGAATTCGGCATCGAGCTCGGCGACCGATTTCTCGCGAAGCGTTCCGAGCCCGGCGGTCAGACCCACCTCGGTCGCGGTAAGCCCCGCGAGCGCCGCGCCTTTCACCTCCTCGGCACGAGCCGGGCCGAATGCGAGAAGGGCGAGCAGGACGACGAAGCATGGCCGCTTGAGCACAGGGATCTCCAGAAACGAAATCGCGGGGTTTGCACTGCAACATAAGAACGCTATCCTGGGCCGGGTCAACCGTTCCAGGCCCGCGTGTCCAGGCCCGCATGGCAACCCCGCGGGCTGGTGCGCTGGTTTCAAGGTGTTGTGAGGGGAGGGGGGTCGCATGGCTCGGATACTGGGATGGCGGCTCGACGTGGTGGGGATGCTCCTGCTCCTCATCGTCGTCGCCACCGCCTTCAGCGACCTGCCGCCCCTGCTGCCGCTCGGCGAGTTCCACAAGGAAGGCTTCGTCTATGTCTTCCCGCTGCTCGCGCTCGCGTATTTCGGCACGCGCTCGCCCGGGGCGTTCCGGGTTCCGCCCACGCTGACGCTGCTGTCGCTCGCGCTGCTGCTCGTTATCCTGCTCGGGGTGATCGCCAACTACCACGACATCGCCACGGCGCGCTTCAAGGGCCGCTCGGGGCTGGAGCGCGTGGTGACGCAGGGCATGTCCATCACGCTCGGGCTCGGGATCGCGCTGCTGGTCTATAATCTCACGACCGACGGAAAGGCGCAGTGGATCGCGCGCGGCGCGCGGATCGCGCTGCTGGCCATGGGGTTCGTGGGCTTTTTCGAGTTCGCCTCCTGGTTCTCGATCCCCGGGCTGACCCAGGTGCATCAGGCGCTGTCGGTGTTCGTGCACGAGGACGCGGCCTATGCCATGCGGCTGCGGACCACCGGGTTCGAGGTCTCCTGGACCGCCCTGACGCTGACCTTCCTCTATCCGTTCGCGCTCGCCGACCGGAACATGCCGAAATGGAAGATCGCCGGCTACACGCTGCTCGTGCTGGTTCTCGTCGTGCTGGCGCAGTCCCGGACCGCGCTGCTGGTCATCGTCATGCAAGGGGGGATCCTCGCCTGGGCCTACCTGCGGCGGCGCCTCGATCTCGTCGTCCACGCGGCCACGATCGCCTGCGTCGCGGCGCTGGCGGTGGTCGCCGTCGGCTTCGGCGACAGCGTGATCGAGCGTGTCGGCAACCTGGTCGAATACGGCAATTTCAGCGGCAACACGGCGGGCGTCGAGGAAAGCGTCTCGAACGTCACGCGCCTCGCCGCGATCCGCGCCGGCATCGCGATGTTCCAGGAGAACCCGATCCTCGGTGTCGGGCTCGGACAATACGGCTTCAATTATCCCGGTCATCTGCGGTTCGAGGATTTTCGCAGCTGGGAGGTCCAGCAATATATCGACGGCTCGCATCCGAACTGGCCGCCGACCTTTTCGATCCATGTGCGGCTGCTGGCGGAAACCGGCATCGTCGGCTATCTCGTCTGGCTCGGCCTCTTGCTGACCGCCACCATCCGCTCGCTGCGGAACGCCGATTCGGAGAGCGCGGTCGGGCGGCTGCATCTCGCCGTGGCGATGACCCTGGCCGGCTGGCTGATGCTCGGCCTCAGCGTCGACAGTTTCCGGTTCTTCGGCGGCTGGATCACGCTCGGAGTCGCCTTCGGCCTCCCGGCGGCGCAACGCCGCGCCACCGACGCGCCGCTGGCCGCCGCGCCCGGGATCTGAAGGCGGCACCCCCGCCCGGCGGCCGCCGCCGTCGGTTCGGGCGGGACGTCAGGCCGGCTTCGGCGGCCTGCCGCTCGTCGAACCCGCCAGGGCGCGGAGCCTCGCCGTCGAACTGAACCCGAGCAGCCCGTTCACCCCGAGCCGGATCGACAGCAGGTGAACGGCGCAGGGAATGACGACCGCGCCAAAGGTCAGCAGGAGAATGAGCAGCGGCACCGAATGGACCCCGAGGATCCGTACGAGGATCACCCGCAGGAAGACCGCGACCAGGATATGCATGACATAGATGCTGATCGAGCATTCGCCGAGAACCGCGAGCGTCGATCGCAGCCTTGTCACGGCGGACTGGCTGATCGCCATGGAAAGCGCCATCAGGGCGATGACGCCGGCGATCGTGGCGAAGACGGCGAGGCGCTCCGGCACGCCGGCGAGGTCCGCGGCGATCGACAGGCCGAGATAGACGGCGAGCGCCAGCGCGATCCATGCCAGCGACGCCGGAATCCGGGCCGTCAGCTGGTATCTGGAGACCGCGACGCCGGCCGCGAAATAGAGAAACCCATAGGACACGTCCCAGAGCGGTCCCGGCCCGACGAGCTGATAGAGTGCCAGAAAGGCGATCAGCGCGCAGGCAACGGTGATTTCGACGCGGACCCGCGCGGCGAGCGCCATGAGGACATTGGCGAAGAACAGCGCGTAGAGGAACCAGAAGGGCGAGATCGGCGCCCACAGGATCTGGGTCAGCCGGCCCCAGGTCATTTCGGTATTCACGGCGCCGCTCGAGGACAGGGCCGCCTGAACCGAGCCGTGCAGGAGCGACCAGAGAATATACGGATAGACGATCGAGAGGAGCCGGCTTTTCCAGAAGGCGGCGGGGCCCTTGGCGTGGCTGTGGGCGAAGAACATGCCGGACAGCACGAAGAACAGCGGCATATGGGCCGCGTAGATGCAATAGTCGATCATCGAGAGCAAGCCGCCCTCGGGCGCGATCGACGCGCTCATCAGGCCGCGCACGACATGCCCGTAGACGACCAGGACGATGCCGATCCCCTTGGCGATATCGACATATTCGAGCCGTCCCGCCGGCCCAGCCTCGAGGGTCGTCCGCCCGATGGTCGTCTGATCGATGGTCGTCTGATTGACGACTTGCATGCCGCTTTCCAACAAACCGAAATGAACTCTATGGGCGCCAGTAACACCGCCCGGTTCCTGGACGGACAAGCGGCTCGACCGGATGGATAGCCCAATCCGATCCGCGAGCCAATCGGTAACCAGCCCACCCGGTCCGCCCCCGGCGGCGTTCAGTCCGCGGGTTCGCCAGTCGGCGGCGCCGCGCGTGGCACGCCTTTGACGCGTTCGCGCAAGGTCTGGAAGACGATGTAGAGCGCCGGGATGAGGAAGATGCCGACCAGCGCGGCGGCGAGCATGCCGCCGGCGACGCCGGTGCCGACGGCGCGGCGGGAGAGCATCGACGGGCCGGTGGCGAAGACGAGCGGCAGCAGGCCCGCGACGAAGGCGAAGCTCGTCATCATCACCGCGCGGAAGCGGGTGCGGGCGCCCTCGATCGCCGCCTCGGTGACGCTGAGGCCGTGGGCGCGGCGGGCCATGGCGAATTCGACGATCAGGATCGCGTTCTTGGCGGCGAGGGCGATCAGCACGACGAGGCCGATCTGGGCGTAGATGTCGAAGGCGATGCCGGCCAGGAGCAGCGCCAGCAGCGAGCCCGCGATGCCGACGGTGACCGAGAGCAGGACGGGAACCGGGATCGTCCAGCTCTCGTAGAGGCCGACGAGGAACAGGTAGGCGAAGAGGATGGCGAGGGCGAGGACCGTGGTGGTCTGGCCGGCGGCCTCGATCTCCTGCAGGGCGGTGCCGGACCACTGGTAACCGTAGCCGGGCGGCAGCACCCTGCCCGAGAGCTCCTCCATCGCGGTCAGCGCCTCGCCGGAGGCGACGCCGGGGGCGGGGCCGCCGTTCATGGTCACGGCGCGGTAGTTGTTGAAGCGGACGATCGACTGCGGCCCCAGCCGCTCCTCGACGCGGGCGACGGCGCCGACCGGGACCATCTCGCCGGTGGCGCTCCTGACGTGGATGCGCTGGATGTCGGCCACCGCGGCGCGGTCGGCCTCGCGCGCCTGCATCCTGACCTGCCAGGTGCGGCCGTAGAGATTGAAGTCGTTGACATAGACCGAGCCGAGCGTGCCCTGCAGCGCCGAGAAGAGGTCGCTGACCGAGACGCCGAGGGTCTGCAGCCGCTCGCGGTCGAGGTCGAGCCAGAGCTGCGGCGTCGCGGCGGAGAAGGTGGTGAAGGTCGGCCCGAGCCGCGGGTCCTGCGCCGCGGCGACGGTCATGCCCCCGGCGATGGCGGCGAGGTCGGCGGGGTCGCGGCCCTCGAGGTCGAGCAGCTGGTACTCGAAGCCCGACCCGGTGCCGAGGCCCATGATCGGCGGCAGGTTGAAGGCGAAGACCTGCGCGGCGCGGATCGCCGCGCCCTGCCGGTTGGTGCGCCCGATCGCGGCGAGCACCTGGGTGTCGGCGGTGGTGCGTTCCTCGAAGGGCAGCATGGTGACGATGGCGAAGCCCGAGTTCGACTTGGCGAGCCCGTCGAGGAAGCTGTAGCCGGAGACGGTCATCGCGTGGGCGACGCCGGGGATCCCGGCGAGCATGGTCTCGACCTCGGCCATCGCCGCGCGCGTGCGGTTGACCGAGGCGCCGTCGGGCAGGCGGACCTCGACGAAATAGGCACCCTGATCCTCGGCCGGCAGGAAGCCGGTCGGCACCCGGCCGAAGAGCCAGGCGACCCCGCCGCCGGCGACGGCGAGCAACACGAGGCCGAGGATCGCGCGGCGGGCGATGACGCTGGCCCCGGCGACGAAGCCGTCGCGCGTCGCGTCGATGCGGCGCGAGACCCAGCCGAGCGGCCCGCGCTTCGGCCCGTGGTGGGGCTTCAGCAGGATGGCGCAGAGGGCAGGGGAGAGGGTGAGGGCGTTGATCGCGGAGAGCACCATCGAGACCGAGACGGCGACGGCGAACTGCTGGAACAGCTGGCCGGAAATGCCGGGAATGAAGGCGACCGGCACGAAGACCGACAGCAGCACCAGCGTGATCCCGACGATGGCGCCGGTGATCTCGCCCATCGCGGCATGCGCCGCCTCCGGCGCCGACATGCCGGGGTTCTCCTCCATCACCCGCTCGACATTCTCGACGACGACGATCGCGTCGTCGACGACGATGCCGATCGCGAGGACGAGGGCGAGCAGCGAGACGGTGTTGAGCGAGAAGCCGAGCGCCAGCATCACCGCGAAGGTGCCGATCAGGGCGACGGGCACGGCGATCAGCGGGATCAGCGTCGCCCGCCAGCTGCCGAGGAACAGAAAGACCACGAGGATGACGAGGATGAAGGCCTCGAACAGCGTATGCTCGACCTCGGCGATCGAGGCCTTGACGAATTCGGTGGTGTCGTAGGGGACGGCGTAGCTCATGCCGGCCGGGAAGCGCGCGGCGAGCCCCTCCATCACCTTGCGCACCCCGTCGCCGGTGGCGATCGCATTGGCGCCGGGGGCCTGGTAGACGGCGATCATCGCCGTCGGCTTGCCGTCGTAATTCGAGGTGACGTCGGAAACCTTGGCGCCGAGATCGACGGCCGCCACGTCGCGCACCCGCAGATAGGAGCCGTCCGGCTCCGCCCGGATCACCACGTCGCCGAACTGGGCCGGGTCGGTCAGCCGGCCCTGCGTGACGATGTTGAGCTGGAAGGCGGGATCGTCGGTCATCGGCTGGGCGCCGATCCGGCCGATGGCGGCCTGCACGTTCTGCGCCTTCAGCGCCGCGACGACGTCCGAGGGCACGAGGCCGAGGCTCGTCATCCGGTCGACGTCGAGGTCGATGCGCATCGCATAGTCGAGCGCGCCGAACATCGTCACGTCGCCGACCCCCGGCACCCGCTTCAGCGCATCGACGATGTTGATCGTGGCATAGTTGGAGAGGAAGAGCCCGTCGAACTGCGGCCCGTCGCCGGAAAGGACCACCGCCTGCAGCAGGGCGGAGGACTTCTTCTGCACGCTGACGCCGGTCTGGTTCACCTCCGCCGGCAGGCCGGGCGTGGCGAGCGAGACGCGGTTCTGCACGTTGACGGTGGCGATGTCGGGATCGGTGCCGACGGCGAAGGTCACGCTCAGCGTATAGGAGCCGTCGGATCCGCTGGTCGACTTCATGTAGAGCATGTCGTCGACGCCGACGACGCGCGCCTCGATCGGCTGCGCCACCGTCGTCTCCACCACGTCCGCGCCCGCGCCGGGGTAGCTGGCGGTGACGGAGACCTGCGGCGGCACGATGTCGGGATATTGCGCGATCGGCAGGGCGCGGAGCGCGATCAGCCCGGCGAGCGTCAGCACGATCGAGATGACGGCGGCGAGCCTCGGCCGCGCGATGAAGACGTCCGACAGCATCAGCCGGCCGGCGCGGCGTCGACGAGGATGCCGGGGCGGACCTTGTTGATCCCCTCGGTGACGACGCTCTCGCCCTCCTTCAGCCCGCTCTCGATCACCGCCTTGCCCTGCGCGGTGCGGGCGACGGCGATGCGGCGCTGCTCGACCTTGCCGTCGGCG
>JBGALW010000289.1:0-3339 GCA_044223585.1 Amaricoccus sp. | reverse complement strand
GCCTCGGAGAGGGCGAGACCCCTCTCCGAGGCGCTAATCGCTTGAAGAATAAGCCCAAGATTGCCGTGGATCGTCATCTTCCACCCGTTTGGAGCCTCGGGGTTCGGCACGACGACAAGCCGAGGGCCGTCGCAGCAGGATCCATGGTATTCATGATGGCCTCCAGGATTTGATGGGCCGCTGGCGCTACCGCCGCCGGCGCCACGCGGCCGTCTCGCTGTGGGGTCACTTCCAAGATTCCTCTTGACGCAATTGTCTCGTTCCAATATTCCCATTCTCACGAATTGGAACGAGCCAAACAGTGGAGTCGGCGATGGGGTGGGGCCTGATAGGCGCGAGCACGATTGCGTCCGAGCATGTGATCGGGGCGATCCGGTCGCAGGGACAGGACATCGCCACGGTCCTGAGCAATGACGCCGCCCGCGGCGCCGACTACGCCACACGCCACGGCATTCCTGCCAGCACCACGGATCTTGGCACCCTGCTTGCCACCCCCGGGGTCGATGCCGTCTACATCTCCACCACCAACGAGAAGCACCGGCCGCAGGCACTGGCGGCGATAGCAGCCGGCAAGCACGTTCTCTGCGAGAAGCCGCTGGCAATGACACCGGCCGACGCCGCCGAGATGGTCCACGCTGCCGTCGCCGCCGGTGTTGCCTTCGCCACCAACCATCACCTGAGGAACGCCGGCGCGCACCTCGCCATCCGCGAGCTGATCGCGTCGGGGCGGATCGGCCGGGTGCTGAGCGTGCGGGTGTTCCACGCCGTCCACCTGCCGCCACATCTTCAGGGATGGCGGATCAACGACGCGGGTGCGGGCGGCGGGGTGATCCCTGACATCACAGTGCATGACGCCGACACCGTGCGCTTCCATCTCCGGGAGGATCCGGTCGAGGTCGTGGCGATGGCAGCGGCCGCCGGGATGGGCGAGGGCGTCGAGGACAGTGTGATGTCGGTCTGGTCGATGCCGTCGGGGGTCATGGTGCAGGCGCATGAAAGCTTCACGCATCCGTTCGCCGGTTCGGGCGTTGAGGTGCACGGCACCGAGGGCTCGATCTTCGGGCGCGGGATCATGACGCAGAAGCCGGTCGGCGAGATCGAACTCGTCACTGCGGCGGGCCGCGAGGCGGTCGCGTTCGAGCGGCACGATCTCTACGGCCACGGGCTGGCGCGCTTCGCCGACGCGATGGCGGGCAAGGGGCGGCCTGCGGCGGACGGGGTCGACGGGGTGAAGTCGCTCGCCGTCGCGATGGCTGTGCGCGAGGCGGCGGGGACGGGGCGCGCGGTGCGCGTCGACTATCAGGGGTTCTGAGTGATGGCATCGAAGATCGTGACGCCCGAGGCGGCTGTGGCGCGGATCCCGGATGGGGCGGTGGTGACCGTCTCCTCCTCCTCCGGTCTCGGCTGCCCGGACAGGGTTCTTGAAGCGATCGGCGCGCGGTTCGACGCAGAGGGGCATCCACGCAATCTGACGACGATCCATCCGATCGCGGCCGGCGACATGTACGGGATCAAGGGCGTCGACCATATCGCCAAGGACGGGCTGCTTTCGACGATCATCGGCGGGTCCTACCCGAGCGGGCCGTCTTCGCTCCCGATGCCGGAGATCTGGCGGATGCTGACCGAGGACCGGGTCGCGGCCTACAACGTCCCCTCCGGCATCCTCTTTGACATGCACCGCGACGCCGCCGCCCGCCGGCCCGGCGTATTGACCCAGGTCGGGCTCGACACCTTCGCCGACCCGATCCGGGAGGGGTGCGCGATGAACGCCTCGGCAACCTCGCGGCCGATCGTACAGCGCGTGGAGTTCGGCGGGGAGACCTGGCTGCACTTCCCGAACATCATCCCGGACGTCGCGATCCTGCGAGCCACGACCGCCGACGAGCACGGAAACCTGACCTACGAGCACGAAGGCGCCTACCTCGGCGGGCTGGAGCAGGCGATCTGCGTCCGGAACCACGGCGGGCTCGTCATCGCGCAGGTGAAGCGGGTCACGGCGGCGGGTTCGCTCCGGCCGCACGAGGTTCGGGTTCCCGGGCATCTCGTGGACCTGATCGTCGTCGATCCGGACCAGCGCCAGACGACCGAGACAGACTACGACCCGGCGATCTCCGGCGAGATCATGCGGCCGTGGTCGAGCTTCAACCTTGCAGAGCACGGGGTGGAGAAGATCGTCGCGCGACGGGCGGCGATGGAACTGCAGGATGGCATGGCGGCCAACCTCGGCTTCGGAATCTGCTCGATGGTGCCGCGCATCCTGCTGGAGGAGGGTTGTCCGCGGGCGGTGACCTGGGCGATCGAGCAGGGGGCGGTCGGAGGCATGCCTCTGATGGGCTTCGCCTTCGGCTGTGCGTCCAATGCCGACGCCTTCATGCCCTCTCCGCAGCAGTTCACCTACTTCCAGGGTGGGGGGTTCGACGTCAGCTTCCTGTCTTTCCTGGAGGTCGACCTCGAGGGCAACGTCAACGTCTCGAAGCTCGGCAAGAAGCCGTACCTGACGGCGGGCTGCGGCGGCTTCGTCGACATCACGGCGCGGGCGCGGAAGATCGTCTTCGCCGGGCAGTTCGAGGCAGGCGCGCAGTTCGAACTGACCGACGGAGCGATCCGCATCGCGAAGCCGGGCAAGTTTCCGAAGATGGTCGAGAAGGTCGAGCACGTCACCTTCTCCGGCCGTCGGGCGCGCGAACTCGGTCAGGAGGTGCTGTACGTCACCGAGCGTTGCGTGATCCGCCTGACCGACCGGGGCCTTGTCGCCACCGAGGTGATGCCGGGGATCGACCCGCAGCGCGACATCGTCGACGCCTCGCTCGGGCGGGTAAGTCTCGCGGCGGACGTGAAGACCCTTCCGGCGAGCCTGCTCGCGCACGGGCCGATGGGCCTGAAGCTCGCGCCGAAGGCGGCGCCCGTCCCGCATTCCCACGGGCCGGAACCGGTGAGGGCGGCGTCGTGAGCGACCTGCACCTGACGGTCGAGGGCGCGGTCGCGACCCTGCGCCTCGACAACCCGTCGAAGCTGAACTCGCTGACCGTGCCGATGCTGCAGGCGCTCGACGCTCATTGCGCGACGCTGGAGCGGAGCCCGGAAGTGCGGGCGGTGATGGTTACCGGGACGGGGGAGAAGGCGTTCTGCACGGGCGCGGACATTGGCGCCTGGGGGCCGATGGCGCCCTTCGACTTCGCCCGCCACTGGGTGCGCGAGGGGCACCGGATCTTCGACCGGCTCGCGCGCCTGGGCAAACCCACCGTCGCGGCGCTGAACGGCCACACCTTCGGCGGCGGGCTTGAGCTGGCGGCCTGCTGCGACATCCGGGTGATCGCGCCGCGGGCGACGCTGGGGCTG
>JBGALW010000037.1:21307-27012 GCA_044223585.1 Amaricoccus sp. | reverse complement strand
GCCCGGGGGAACCCCGCCCGCGGCGCCGACGTTCACCTCCCGGAACGGCGCCACCCTCGGCGCCGGTGGCCCGCGACACGGGCAGGAAAACGGGAGAGAACCTCATGGCACGCATCGACGGCACGGCCGGCGCGGACATGCTTCGCGGATCGAACCTCGCTGACGTCATCCGCGGCTTCGGCGGACGCGACGAGATCGTCGGGCGCGGCGGCAACGACAGCATCCTCGGCGGCAACCAGGGCGACGAGATCGACGGCGGGGATGGCCGGGACGAGATCGATGGCGGCAACGGCAACGACGAGATCGAAGGCGGCGGCGGACGCGACCTGCTGATGGGCGGGGCCGGAGGCGACGACATCGAGGGCGACAGCGGCGCCGACCGGATCGATGGCGGCGACGGCAACGACGACCTCAGCGGCGGCAACGGCAACGACACGCTCTACGGGCGGGTCGGCCGGGACATCCTGGAAGGGGACGCCGGGGACGACATGCTGTTCGGCGGGGCCGGCGCGGACATCTTCGACTTCGGCAAGTCGGACGGATCCGACACCGTCGCGGACTGGGGCCGCGGCGCCGATCGCGTCGACCTGACCGACTTCGACTATGCGGGCTTCCGCGACGTGATGTCGAACGCCACCCGCGTCGGCGACGACATGGTTTTCGACTTCGGCGAAACCGAGGTGACCTTCCTCGACACGACCCGCGGCGATTTCAACGAGGCAAGCTTCATCCTCTGAGCGAACCCGCAGCGGGGGGCGCGGCGCCTCCTGCCATTTTCGCGCTTCGGCGGCTTGTGCACCCTCTACCCATGCCCCTATCTGGGAACCCGGACCCGAGGGGGAATGCATGGCCCGCCACCTGATCACTTCCGCGCTGCCCTACATCAACGGCGTCAAGCATCTCGGGAACCTCGTCGGCAGCCAGCTGCCGGCCGACGTCTACGCCCGCTACCTCCGCGCCCGCGGGCACGAGGTGATGCTGATCTGCGCCACCGACGAGCATGGGACCCCGGCGGAGCTCGCCGCCGCCGCGGCGGGCGAACCGGTGGCAGAGTATTGCGCCCGGCTCTGGCGCGTGCAGAAGGACCTCGCCGACGGCTTCCGCCTGTCCTTCGACCATTTCGGCCGCTCCTCCAGCCCGCAGAACCACGCGCTGACCCAGCATTTCGCCGGCCGGCTCGCCGATGCGGGACTGATCGCCGAAGTGATGGAGCGGCAGATCTACTCCCCCGCCGACGGCCGCTTCCTGCCCGACCGCTATATCGAGGGGACCTGCCCGAACTGCGGCTATCCCCGCGCCCGCGGCGACCAGTGCGAGAACTGTACCAAGCAGCTCGACCCGACCGACCTCATCGAGCCCCGCTCCGCCATCTCCGGCTCGACCGACCTCGAGGTGCGGGAGACCAAGCATCTCTACCTCCGCCAGAGCGCCATGCGCGACCAGCTGCGCGCCTGGATCGACAGCAAGACCGATTGGCCGGTCCTCTCGACCTCGATCGCCCACAAGTGGCTCGACGACGGCGACGGGCTGCAGGACCGCGGCATCACCCGCGACCTCGACTGGGGCATCCCGGTCAGGCGCGGCACCGAGCCATGGCCGGGCATGGAGGGCAAGGTCTTCTACGTCTGGTTCGACGCGCCGATCGAATACATCGCCGCAACCGCCGAGTGGGCCGCCGCGAACGGCCTCCCCGACTCGGCGTGGCGCGCGTGGTGGCGCGAGGACGAGGCGACGGAGCCGGTGCGCTATGTCCAGTTCATGGGCAAGGACAACGTGCCGTTCCACACCCTCAGCTTCCCGGCGACGATCCTCGGCTCGGGCGAGCCGTGGAAGCTCGTCGACTACATCAAGTCGTTCAACTACCTGAACTACGACGGCGGCAAGTTCTCCACCTCGCAGGGCCGCGGCGTCTTCATGGACCAGGCGCTCGCCATCCTGCCGTCGGATTACTGGCGCTGGTGGCTGATGTCGAACGTGCCGGAAGGCTCGGACTCCAACTTCACCTGGGAGAGCTTCCAGACGCAGGTGAACAAGGATCTCGCCGACGTGCTCGGCAACTTCGTCAGCCGCGTCACGAAATTCGCCGCCACGCGGATCGGCACGGCCGTTCCCGCAGCCGGGAGCTATGGCGAGGCCGAGGCCGCGGTTGTCGCCGACCTCTCGCGCCGCCTCGCGGCCTATGAGGCGAACCTCGACGCGATCGAGCTGCGCAAGGCGGCGCAGGAGCTGCGGGCGATCTGGGTGGTCGGCAACGAATACCTGCAGGCCGCCGCCCCCTGGACAGCGGTCAAGACCGATCCCGACCGCGCCGCCGCCATCGTGCGGTTCAGCCTGAACCTGATCCGCCTCTACGCGATCCTGAGTCGGCCCTTCCTGCCGGACGCGGCGGACACACTCTCGACGGCCCTCGGCCTCGCCGGGGCGGAATGGCCGGCCGACGTTGCGGACGCCCTCGACGCGCTGCCACGCGGCGAGCCGTTCAGCGTGCCCGCTACTCTTTTTGCCAAGATCGACGACATCCGCCGTGAGGAACTGGCCGCCCAGTTCGCCGGCGCGGGGGGCTAGACCCGCCAAGGCGGCAACAGGCGGCGAACCATGAACGGCGACGACCCCAAGCCTGCGGAAGGCGGCTTCTTCAACCGGGAAATGGCCGAGGGCTATGACCAGAGGAACCGTGGCCTCGCCCCGATCGCTGACAACATGCACTTCCTGGTCCGTCTGGTTCTGGCCGACCTGCCGTCTTCCGCCAGAATCCTCTGCGTAGGCGTCGGAACAGGGGCGGAAATTCTCTCGCTCGCCGGCATCCATCCGGACTGGTCGTTCGTCGGGGTCGATCCCTCGGCCGGGATGCTCGACGTCTGCCGTGGAAGGCTGAAACAGGCGGGACTGCTCGATCGGTGCGAGCTGGTGCACGGACGGGTCGAGGATGTGGCGGAGGGCGCGCAGTTCGATGCCGTTCTGGGCATGCTGGTGGCGCATTTTGTCGGACGGGACGACAGGGCCGGCTTCTATCGCAATATCCATGACCGGCTGAAACCCGGGGGATATTTCGTCAGCACGGAGATCTGCCATGATCTCGATTCAGCCGGGTTTCCCGAGATGCTGAAGAACTGGGAGCGCGTCCAGGCCCTCATGGGCGCGACGCCGGAGTCGCTGCAGAAGCTTCCGGACCTGCTGCGCAATGCGCTTTGCGTCCTGTCGCCAGAGCAGACCGAAGCCATGCTGAGGGCAGCCGGCTTTCCCCTGCCGGTGCCGTTCTTTCAGGCGTTCATGGTGTGCGGCTTCTACGCGACGAGGCAGGAAACGCGCGGGGACGTCGCACCCACGACCGCAGCCTAGTCGGTGCGCCGGGCGGCTTCGACAAGCATCAGCGGGATGCCGTCCCGGATGGGAAAGGCGAGCCCGGCCGCGGGGGAGACGAGCTCGCGCCGGTCGGAATCATAGAGCAGCGGCCCGCGGCTGACCGGGCAGACGAGGAATTCCAGCATGCGCCGGTCGAACTCCAGCGCCGGACGGGCGTCCGGGGACTCGGGGCGGCCTGCCTCGGCGGCCTTTGCCCCGGCCTCCGTCCGCAGATCCGCAGTCACTGGATCGTCCCCTCGTCGCCGGTCGACCGCAGCGCAAACTCCATCAGCGTCACCAGCGTCTCGCGGCGCTCGGTGAGGGTCGGCGCTTCCAGCAGCGCCTGCTTCTCCTCCGGGTCGAAGGGACAAAGGATGGAGAGCGAGTTCACGAGCAGCTCGACCTCCGCCTCCTTCAGGCTGTCCCAGTCCGAGGAGAGCTGCGCACTGTCGAAATAGCGGGACAGCACCTCGAGGAAGGCGCCGCGGTCGAAGGTGGCGTCGCCCTCCGCCCGGCCGAGGTCACGCTCGAAGCTCGACCAGTCGACGCGCGCCCTGAGATAGGGGGTAAAGCCTTCCTGCGTCTCGCCGATACGGTAGCGGCTGATGCCGGCGAGGGTGATGAGGTAGCGGCCGTCCTCGGTTTCCTGGAACGCCGTCACGCGGCCCGCACAGCCGATCTGGTGCAGCCGGCCGGCGGACGTGCCCTCCGGCATCAGCACCGGCTGCACCATGCCGATCAGCCGGTGCGGCGTCTTCAGCGCATCCTCGAGCATCGCGAGGTACCGCGGTTCGAAGATGTTGAGCGGGAGCCGCGCGCGCGGCAGCAGCAGCGCCCCCGGCAGCGGGAAGATCGGGATCGTCTCCGGCAGGTCGGCGAGGCTGAACTTCCGGGCCATGCGCCCCTCCCGGGCGTCAGGCGAAGATCATCGAACTCAGGCGTCGCCGGCCCTTCTGGGCCGCCTCGCTCTTGGGGCCAAGGCTGTCGAAAAGCTTGAAGAGCTGGGTCCTGGCGGCGGCATCATTCCATTCGCGGTCGCGGCGGAAGAGCTCGAGCAGCGTCTCGATCGCCGCCTCGGGCGCCCCCTGGCCGATCTGGGCCATAGCGAGGTCGTAGCGGGCCTGATGGTCGTTCGGGTTTGCCTCGACCGCCGCAAGCAGCGCGCCGGTCTCGCCGGCTCCGGCACTCGCCTCGGCCAGCTCGATCTGCGCGCGGGCGCTGGCGATGGCCGGGTCGCCCGCCTTGTCCTTGGGGGCAAGCTCGAGCACGCCGCGCGCCCGCTCGGTGTCGCCGAGCGCGAGGTAGGAACGGGCAAGGCCGGAGAGGGCCGCAACGTTGCCCTCCTCTTCCTGCAGGATCGCCGCAAAGGTCTGGGCGGCGTCGGCCGCCGCCCCCTCCGCCAGCATCTCCTCGGCCGCGGTGATCGCCTCCTCCAGCCCGGCGTTGCCGCCGGACATCTCGACGAGACGGTCGACGAAGGCCTTGATCTGCGCCGGGCCCTGCGCCCCCATGAAGCCGTCGACCGGCTGGCCGCCGACGAAGGCAAAGACCGCGGGGATCGACTGGACGCGCATCTGCGCCGCGATCCGCTGGTTCTGGTCGACGTCGACCTTGACGAGGCGGACCTTGCCCTTCGCCTCGGTCACCGCCTTTTCCAGAGCCGGCCCGAGGGTCTTGCAGGGTCCGCACCAGGGCGCCCAGAAGTCGACGATGACCGGCACCTCCATCGAGGCCTCGACGACGTCGGCCATGAAGGTCGCCTCGGTCCCGTCCTTGATCGCGCTCGGCGTCGAGTTCGCGGGCGTGGCGTGCATCTGCATCGGGGGCCTCTCTCCGGGCGACTTCGGGTCCGTCTTGCTGGGGCTCTAGGTGGGGTAGCCCGCCCCATGCGTCAAGAAGGAAACGCCCGGAGGGACGTGGGGTCAGGGGGCGAAGTCGGCCCCGGTACGGGTCGACGGACGCTTGCCGCCATCTTCGATCCGGAGTTCCGGATATCGGATTTCAGGGAGCGGAGCGTGCGGGTGGAGTCACGGCTGCCGGCGGCGGAGGATGGCGGCCACGGCACGGGCGCGGGCGGCGGGCAGGCTCTCGCCGCGGAGCGACGGGGCGACGCGGCCGGCGAGGAAGTGGCCGGTCAGGGCGAGGGCCGCGGCGATGTCGGCGGCGGCGATCTCGGCGGCGGGCGGGCCCGGCTCGCCTTGCCGCAGGAAGGCGGGGAGCGGCAGCAGCCGGTCGGCCCAGGCGCCGGCGCCCTCGCGGCTCACCGCCCGGCCGGTGCGGGGCGAGACGAAGGCGAGGCCGTCGCGGCGTCCGGTGACAGCACAGGCGGCGAGGTCGAGCCCGAAGCCGAGCTCGGCGAGAAG
>JBGALW010000037.1:0-21300 GCA_044223585.1 Amaricoccus sp. | reverse complement strand
TCGGCGAGAAGATCGAGCTCCCACGCCGCATAGCGGGCCGGCCAGTCCGGGGTGGCGCCGAGCGCGGCGACGAGGGAGGCGGTGGCGGCGTAGAGCGCCGGGTGGGGATCGCGTTCCGGCAGGACTGCAACGACGAGGGCGGCAATGGCGCCGAGGGTCGCGAGGGCCGCGGGGTCGTCGAGGATTCCGGCCGCCGCGGCGCCGAGCGGCTCCACGCGGAAGGCGCCGACATGCTCCTCCAGCCGCGCCGACCAGGCGACGGCGAGCCGTGTGCCGGGCTGCAGCACCGGCGCCATGCGCCGCCCGCCGCCGCCTCGGACCCCGCCGGCGTGGCGGCCGTGCGCGGCGGTGAAGATTTCGGCGATCGCCGCGCTCTCGCCGTGGCGGCGGGCGGCGAGGAGGATGCCTTCGTCCTGCCAATCCATCAGGCGTGGGCGGCGGGGCCGGTCGGCTGCGGTCCGGCCATCACTCGAGTCCCGGCTCGTCGAGGAGGCTGCGCCCCTGCCGATCCTCGACCTCGATCAGCCAGACGTCCGGGTCGAAGCGGCGCTGGCGCTCGAGGGCGGCGTCGACTTCCGGCTCCGGGCCCTCGGCGAGCGTCGTCCAGGTGCGGCGGCCGTCCGCGTCGTAGGCGCGGCCGAAGGCGCGGGCCGTGCCGTCGAGGGGGTTGAGCTTGACCACCACGGTTCCGGCGGTGGCGTCGCCGCGGGCCGTGACGAAGGCCGGGATGTCGGCGAGGCGCAGGCGGGCGAGATAGGCCTGCACCCAGAATTCCGCGGTCAGGCGGGGCGCGCTCACCTTTCGCCTTCGGGAAAGTCGAGCCCCATCTCGCCGTAGCGCTCGCGCTCGTCGAGCCAGTTGGGGCGGACCTTGACGGTCAGGAACAGGTGGACGTCGCGGCCGAGGAAGGACTTGATCTCCTCGCGGGCGGCCTGGCCCACGGCCTTGATGGTCGCGCCCTTCGGGCCGAGCGCGATGCCCTTGTGGCCGTCGCGGGCGACGTAGACCACCTGGTCGATCCTGACGCTGCCGTCCTTGCGCTCCTCCCAGCCCTCGGTCTCGACGGTGAGCTCGTAGGGAAGCTCCTGATGCAGGCGGAGCGTCAGCTTCTCGCGCGTGGTTTCCGCGGCGATCTGGCGGAGCGGAAGGTCGGCGATCTGGTCCTCCGGGTAGAGCCAGGGACCGGGCGGCACGGTCTCGGCGAGCCAGCGGCGGAGGTCGGCGACGCCGTGGCCCCGCTCGGCGGAGATCATGAAGGTGGCGGCGAAGGGCCGGGCGGCGTTGAGCTCGGCGCTTAGGGCGAGCAGACGCTCGGCCGGCACGCGGTCGATCTTGTTGATGGCGAGCGCGACCGGGCGCCCCGCGGGGAGCTGGTCGGCGAGGCCGTCGAGGATCGTCCGTACGCCGTCGGTCAGGCCGCGATGCGCCTCGACCATGAGGAGCACGATGTCGGCGTCGGTGGCGCCGCCCCAGGCCGCGGACACCATCGCCCGGTCGAGCCGGCGCCGGGGCCGGAACAGCCCGGGCGTGTCGACAAAGACCAGCTGCGCGGCGCCTTCGAGCGCGATGCCGCGGATCCGGGTGCGGGTGGTCTGCACCTTGTGGGTGACGATCGCGACCTTGGCGCCGACCATGCGGTTCAGCAGCGTCGACTTTCCGGCGTTCGGCTCGCCGATCAGTGCTACGAGGCCGCAGCGGGTTCCGGGTTCGTCGTCGTGCAAGCCTGTCCCTCCCTGCCCGCTACCTGTCGGGCGCCAGCGCCCCAGATGGGCCGGCCGGAGCGGCAGGTCAACGGGTCAGAACCAGTCGAGCAGGCGGCGCAGGTAATCGAGCTCCAGCGGCGGACGGGACTGGTCGCCGGAGCGGCGGCGGATCTCGTCGAGCAGAGCGCGGGCGCGGGCGGCACTGTCGGCGCCCGGGATCATGCTGTCGTTGCTGCCGATACTGCCGCGCGAGCCGATCGGACGGCCGAGCGGATCCTCGCCATTCTCGCTGGACTCGACACCTGCGACCTCGCCCTGGTCACCGCTTCCTTCGCTGCGCTGCGCCTGCCGCAGATCCTCGCCGATCGCCCGCATCCCTTCGCGCAGGTTGTCGATCGCCTCCGCCTGCTGGTCGAGCGCTTCGGACGGATCGCCCTGGCGGAGGCCGTCGCGCGCCTCGGCCATGTCGCGCTCGGCCTGCCGCAGCGCCTCGCGCGCCGCTTCGCCGGCGGCGTCGGGAAGGCCTTTCTGCAATTCCTCCATCAGCTGGCGCAGGGCTTCCTGACGGTCGGCGAGCGTTTCGGTCCCGGGTTGCTGCCCGGGCTGCCGATCCGTGCTCTCGCCGCCCTGACCCTGCCCCGGCTGCCCCTGGCCCGGCTGGTCCTGCGCCTGCGCGCCCTGGCCGGGCTGGCCGCGGAAATTGTCCTGAAGCTGGCGGAAGCTCTCGTCAGCGAGGCCCTGCTGCTCGCGCAGGGCATCGGCGAGGCCCTGCATCGATTGCTGCCCCTCGCCGCTCTCGCCCTGTCCGCTCTGGTTGCGCCCGACCATCATCTGCATGTTGTCGAGCAGCTGCTGCAGCATCTCCAGCAGCGCCTCGGCCTCGGCCTTGCGGCCCTGCTCGCTCAACTCCTGGATCCGGTCCATGAGCTGCTGGATCTGGTCCTGCGTCATGGTCTGGCCCGGCGGGGGGGTCGAGGCCTGCTGATCGCCGCGTTCCAGCGCGTCGCGGGCCATCTGCTCCATGTAGTCGCGGCTCGCCTGCCGGAGCTCATCCATAAGACGGGCGATTTCCTCGTCGCTGGCATCGTTGCGCAGCGCCTCCTGCAGGCGCTCCTTGGCACGGGCCAGACGGGCGGCGGCGTCGCCGAGGTCGCCGTCCTCGATCCGCACCGCCGCCTGCCAGAGGGCCTCGGCCACCTCGTCGCGCACCGCCGCGACGGTGCCCGCGTCGTCGGCCTGCGCCAGGCGGCGGATCGCGGTTCGCACCATCAGGTAGGCGCCGGGGCTCTTGAAGATCGCGTCCGGATGGTTGGTCGTCGCCCGCAGCACCTGCACGACGCGGTGTGCGTTCCCGGCCGACCAGAGGAGGTCGCGCCGCTGCTCGATGACCGCGGCGGCGAGCGGATCGTAGAACGGCTTCGCCGGCAGCACCGTCTCGACCGGACCTGCGGTGGCAGTCTGGCCGATGGCGTCTTCCGCGGTCAGGGTGACGGTGACGGGGAGGCCGGCGAAGGGGTGCTTGGAGAAGTCCTCGACCAGCGTCTCCTGTACCTCGCGGGTGCGGCCGGTGAGCGGCATCGGCAGGTCGACGGCAAGCGCCGGCCGCGGCTCCGGGTCCGTGGCGAGGCCATAGCGGCGGTCGGCGCGGGTCGGGTCCAGCGTGATCTCGGCCGCCGCGGACGTGATGCCGTGGTCGTCGGTCGCGGCGTAGGCAAGGCGCGTTTCCCCCGTCGCCGTGCGCCCTATCGTGCCGGTGATCGCGATCGTCGGCGGCGTGTCCGGCTCCATCGCGAAGGACCACTGGCCAACCGGCGTCCCGCCGCGGGCCAGTTCGACGCTGCCGCTCGCCGTGACGGGAAAGCTGGCGGCGGCGATGCCGGGCGCCGCCTCGGCAAGCCCGGCCGGGGCACCGCCGGACACGGTCTCGGCCAGCCGGAAGCGGTCGGAGGGCCCGTAGACCCGCAGCGTCACCACGGTGCCCTGCGGCACCGGCACAGGGGCGCCGCCCGCCACCTCGGGCAGATAGAGCGTCGGGCGGCCGGTATAGGCCGGCGGCTCGGCCCAGCCCTCGAAGGTCGGGCCGGCGGCGGCGGCGTCCCCTCCCGGGGTCTGCAGCGTCGCGGTCACCGATTCGAAGCCGCGGTCGCGCGCGAAGACCACCGCGGCGACCAGCGCGACGATCGCGAGGAGCCGCAGCGCCCAGGGGTCGAACGGCGCGAGACGGAGGTCGGCGACCACCGGCCGGGCGCTGGCGGCGAGCCGGCGCATCCGCGCCATGTGCGCCGCCCAGACACCCTGCGCCGCCGGGTCGTCGCGCCCGAGCGCCGGCTGGTCGCGCAACGCGGCCAGCGGCCGGCCGGGCAGCGAATCGTCGATGCGGGTGCGGGCGTCGCCGGCGCTCGGCCAGCGGAAGCGGCGGACGCCATGCACAAGCAGCACCACGAGCGCGACGGCGGCGAGCCCGAGCAGCAGGATCAGCTGCAGCCGCGTCAGAAGCTCGGCGATTCCGAAGGCAAACGCGGCCCAGGTGACCGCCGCGGCGGCGGCGAAAGGCCAGAAGGCTCGGGCGGCGGATTCGAGCGCCATCGCGGCGCGGCTGCGGCGGACGACACCCGCCAGCGGATCATGCTCAGCGTGCCGCCGTTGCTTCATCCGCTCCGCTGTCCTGCCATCAGTCTGCCCGGGTCTCCTGAAGCCATGGCGGGATGGTATCGCGGTTCAAGATTTCGTCAAAGCTCGGCCGCGCGCGCACCACGGCATAGTGATCCCCGTGCACCAGCACCTCCGGCACCAGCGGCCGGGAATTGTACTCCGACGCCATCACCGCCCCGTAGGCGCCTGCCGAACGGAAGGCGACCAGATCGCCGGGGCCGAGCGGCGGCAGCGAGCGTTCGCGGGCGAAGGTGTCGCCGGTCTCGCAGACCGGGCCGACGACGTCGACGGGGGCGAGCGGCACGCCGGCCGGCGGCTCGGCCACCGCGACGATGTCGTGCCAGGCCTCGTACATCGCCGGGCGGACGAGGTCGTTCATCGCCGCGTCGAGGATCAGGAAGTCCCGCCCTTCCCCACGCTTGAGGTAGATGACGCGCGAAAGCAGGATCCCGGCGTTGCCGGCGATCAGCCGCCCCGGCTCGATCTCGATCTCGCAGCCGAGATGCCCGACGGTCCGGCGCACGACCTCGCCATAGTCGAACGGCAGCGGCGGCGCCTCGTTCGACCGGCGGTACGGAATGCCGAGGCCGCCCCCGAGATCGAGCCGCCGGATGGCGTGGCCGTCCGCCCGCAGGGCAAGGGTCAGGTCCGCGACCTTCGAGAAGGCGGCCTCGTAGGGGGCGAGTTCGGTAAGCTGGCTGCCGATGTGCACGTCGATGCCGACGACGGCGATGCCGGGCAGCCGCGCCGCTTCGGCATAAACCGCGCGGGCACGGTCGATCGGGATGCCGAACTTGTTCTCCGCCTTGCCGGTGGCGATCTTGGCGTGGGTCCGGGCATCGACATCCGGGTTGACCCGGATCGCCACCGGCGCGGTGGTCCCGAGGCCGGCGGCGACCTCTGAAAGCGCCAGAAGCTCGGGCTCGGATTCGACGTTGAACTGGCGGATGCCACCGGTGAGCGCGAGCTGCATCTCCGCGCGGGTCTTGCCGACGCCGGAAAAGACGATGCGTTCGCCCGGCACCCCGGCGGCGCGGGCGCGGCGGTACTCGCCTTCGCTGACCACGTCCATCCCGGCCCCGAGCGCGGCCATGACCCGCAGCACCGCGAGATTGGAATTCGCCTTCATCGCATAGCAGATGAGATGGTCGAGCCCGGCGAGCGCCTCCTCGAATACCCGGTAATGCCGGGTCAGGGTCGCCGTCGAATAGACATAGACCGGCGTCCCCACCGCCGCGGCGATCTCCGGAAGGGGAACGTCCTCGGCGTGGAGGACGCCGCTGCGATAGAGAAAGTGGTCCATGGCGTGCCCCGCGGCTTCGGCGCGGGTGCGCTTAGCATGGATTGGGCGGGGGGAAACCCCCGACATCGCCGCAGATGCCGCAGGATGCCGCGTTCCGGGGCTGGTGGGGACGGGTGAGGCGCGGCCGCTCAGTTGTTGTGGCCGTTTCCGTTCCCCTTGCCGCCGCCGTTGCCGTTTCCGCCGCCTTTCCCGTTGCCGTTGCTCCCCCGGCCTCCGTTTCCACCCCGGCTCTGGCCGGGGCTTCCGGACGCACCGCCCCGGCCGTGGGCCTGTGCATGGTCGGGTGGCCCCTTTCCGGGGCCGGCGCCCTGCTGCCCCGGCGCGCGACCCGGCCTCGGCTCGGCGGCCGGGCGGTCAGGCCTCGGTTCCGTCACGGCGCCCCGTGAAGGCTTTCCCGGCGCCACGGTGGCGGGCGGCGGCTCCAGAAGCGGGGGCTTCGGGGTGACATCGGGCGGGGTGGCCGTCGGTGTTTCCGAAGAATCAGGATACGGTCGGGACTGCCCGGCTGCGGCGCAACGTCGGGCTTGTCGGACCCGGACCGCGCGACCGGCGCCGCCGGATAGGGGTCGGCCTCCGGCGCCGAAACGAGCGAGTCGGCCACCGGGTCGCCGTCCACAAATCCGCCACGAACGATCGATACCTGCGTCGGCGCGCCGAAACTCGTCGCGGGCAGCGTTGTGGCCGGAACGCCCGAGGCGGCCCGCGCTTTTGAGGCTGCATTTCCGGTCAGCGCCCCCGGTTCCGGTGCTGGATCCGGTTCTGTCTCGGTCGGGACCACGGCCGGGAAAGTCTGCGTCCGATTGCGGCGTCGAGAAGCGCCAGATCCAGCGGCATCTGCGTCCCGAGCCGAGGCAGGACAACCGGCGTGGCAACTACAGGCGGGGGCGTTTCCGTTCCCGTGAGCATCGCGTCGGTCACGAGGACTGCGCCAAGAGAGCCGAAGGCGAGGCCGCCAGCAAACAGCAGGCCCTGGAGAGGAATGACGCGACGACCACGTGCGAGCGGTGCGGGTGAAGGCCCGGCCGGTGCCACCGCCCGGTCCTTGCCGCGCGCCGCAAGCGCCTTTTCCCGGCGGCGCCGGGCATCGACGAGGCGCGCCTCGAGCTTTGCAGGGTCGAAAAGGTCGGCCGCCGACCGTTCACCCGGCCCGACCCCACCCCACCCATGCTCAACCCAGTCCGTCATTCCTACCCCCAACATGCAGACTATTGCAGATTCAGGGGCTTGGCTACGTCCGGCAGACGTGCGTGGCGCTGGAGGTCTTGTCGGGGTCGAACAGACCGGCGAACCGCCGAGATCGCCCGACTCAAGGCACGGACGCGAACTTGGACCTCAAGAGAAGAGATGGTGGAGCCAAGGGGGATCGAACCCCTGACCTCTTGCATGCCATGCAAGCGCTCTCCCAGCTGAGCTATGGCCCCGGGAATGGCGCGGTCGGAACCGCGGGCCACCCTTTAGGAGTATGCCCCTGACAGATCAAGGGCGAAAATGCGGTCAGTTCTCTTCCTCGTTGGCCGACACGTCGGCGATCTCCTCGAGATCGACATTGTCCTCCTCGTCCTCGAGGATCTCGTCGTCCATGTCGTCGTCGGTGTCGATGCCCTCGTCGTCCGCGTCGATCTCCGGCAGGTCCTCGAGATCCACGGGCTCGGGCTTCACCTTCTCCGGACGCAGCGCCTTCGCCTTCACCGCCGTGAGGCTTTCGAGGCTGAAGGACACGCCGCAGTTCGGGCAGGTCATCGGGTCGGTACGCAGGTCATAGAAGCGGGATGCGCAGTGGGGGCAGACGCGCTTCGTACCCCATTCGTCCTTGGGCATTGGGGCTTATCCTCGATGCAGGGTGGGAAATCGGGGGTCCGATGACACGCGTGTTGAACTTTGTCAAAGCCTTTGGCGTTAAGCGACCTGCAACATTGGTGTCACGATTCTGCGAAATTTGCTTGATGCGGCGCAGCACCAGAGGCTAAGTTGTCAGACCTTTGGATGGGTAGGGTGCCGGGATGCTGTTGTATCACGCGTATGAAATGACCCACGCGGCGATCTCGCCAATGCGAACGGTCGCGCGCATCGGGCAGGAAGCCATCCGGAACCCGTTCAATCCGATGTCGGCGACCTATGGATCGAGGGCGGTCTCGGCGGCGCTGGAGATGTTCATCAGCGCGACGAGGCGCTATGGAAAGCCGTCGTTCGGCATCGACGAGACGCCGGTCGACGGGATGCCGACCTCGGTGATCGAGGATGTCGTCTGGTCGGCGCCGTTCTGCGATCTGATCCATTTCCGCCGGGATTCGGGTGCCGCGGTGGCGCGGCACGATCCGAAGGTGCTGGTTGTTGCGCCGATGTCCGGGCACTACGCGACCCTGCTGCGCGGCACGGTCCGCGACCTGCTGCCGGAGCATGACGTCTACATCACCGACTGGATCGACGCGCGCGAGGTTCCCTCGTCGGCGGGCGTGTTCGACCTCGACGACTATACCGACTATCTCATCTCGATGATCGAGTATCTCTCGCGCGGTGGCGAACGGATTTCGGTGATGGCCGTTTGTCAGCCCGGCATCCCGGTGATGGCCGCGGCGAGCCTGATGGCGAAGGCGAACAACCCGGCGCGGCCGGCGTCGATCGTGCTGATGGGCTCGCCCATCGACACCGCGCGCAACCCCAAGCAGCCGAACGAGCTCGCCACCAAGCGGCCGCTCAGCTGGTTCGAGAGCAACGTCATCGTCCGGGTGCCGTGGCCGAACCGCGGCTTCATGCGGCGGGTCTATCCGGGCTTCCTGCAGCTCTCGAGCTTCCTCGCGATGAACATCGACCGGCACGTCGATGCCCACGTCAACCAGTTCCAGCGGCTGGTGCGCGGCGACGGTGACGGCGCGGAACAGCACCGGACGTTCTACGACGAATATCTCGCGGTGATGGACCTGCCCGCGGAGTTCTACCTTCAGACGATCGAGCGGGTGTTCCAGAAGCGTCTGATGGCCAACGGCGCCTATCGCTATCGCGGCGAGGTGCTGAACCCGGCGGCCATCAAGGACATCGGCCTGATGACGGTCGAGGGCGAGAAGGACGACATCACCGGCCTCGGGCAGACCGCGGCGGCGCACGACCTTACCCCCGACCTGCCGGAAGTGCGGCGCAAGCAGCTGGTGGCGGAGGGCGTCGGGCACTACGGCGTCTTCAACGGCTCGCGCTGGCGCAAGCTGATTCTGCCGGAGGTCCGCGACTTCATCCTGGCGCAGCGGCTGCAGGCCTGAGCGGCAGCCGCCTCGTCGGCCGGCGCCGCGGCGTGACGCCGGCCGGCCACGGCGTTGGTCGGAGGGATGCCCGCGGAGTACGTTCCCCACGAGAGGTTGGCCGCCGCCAACGCGTCGTCCGTGCCGCGCTTTCGCTTGCGCGGACCCGGAACGGGACTGCTAATGGCGACGGCAGAGCAGGATGGAACAGCGTGGAGCTGGCGCGGATCGATCCGGGTGATTGCGGGCTGGCCTGCGTGCCAGCCGGATCGGTCGCGGGCGTCCCCGGACGGCGGTGCGCGCTGAAAGCCCTGGGGGCGCCGACGGTTTCCGGGTGCCGGGGCCAACAGCACATCCACCGGGCCCTCGTTTCATGAGCGGCTGCATCCGCATCGGCAACCCGGCGATCGAGGTGGCCGCGCCGCGACCTGCGTGGGCGCTGGAGGAAGCTGCGTCAGCAGGCGAGCGCGCCGCCGACGCTGACCATGCTGCCGAAGGTCCCGGTCGCGCTCGCCACCGCCTTCCTGACAGACCATGAGGCATGGCTGCGCGGCCAACTGCAGCGGTCGGCCCGGCAGGCGGTCGGCGAGGGGACGACACTTCCCATCCGGGGAGAGACGGTGGCGGTGCGGATCATGCCGCGGGTGCGGCCGCACCTTTCCGGGGCGACGCTGGTCGTGCCTGGCCCGGCCGGGCGGGCGGGGCCGCAGGTGGCAGCGTGGCTGCGGGAGGCGGCGCGGGCGGCCTGCGCGGGGGCCGTCGACGCTCACGCGGCGCGGCTCGGGCGGCCGGCGGGGCGGATCAGCCTGCGCGATACCCGCAGTCGCTGGGGGTCCTGCACCGCGACCGGCGATCTCATGTTCTCGTGGCGGCTGGCGATGGCGCCGCCGGCGGTGCTCGACTATGTCGTGGCGCACGAGGTGGCGCATATCGCCGAGCTCAACCATTCCGACCGGTTCTGGGCGGTGGTCCGCCGCCTCTGCCCCGGCTTCGAGGCGGAGCGCGACTGGCTGCGGCGGAACGGGGCGGCGCTCCACCGCTACGACTTCGGAGCGCAACCGGAGTGAGCGAGCTCGCGCCCCCGCCCCCGAAGGCGCCCGCCGCCGAGCGACCCGCGGAGTCCGGGATACCGGCGCACGAGCGCGTCTACCGGACGCTGCGCACCCGGATCATGCACGGACAGGTGTCGCCCGGCTGCGCCATGACGCTGCGCGGCATCGCCGCGGAGTTCGGCGTCAGCATGACCCCGGCGCGCGAGGCGGCGCGACGGCTGGTGGCGGAAGGCGCACTGAAGCTGTCGGCCTCCGGCCGGGTTTCCACGCCCGAGCTGTCGAACGAGCGGATCGAGGAGCTGGCGGCGCTGCGGGCGCTGATCGAGCCGGAACTCGCCAGCCGGGCGCTGCCGCGGGCGCATTCCGCGCTGACCGACCGGATGCAGACGATCAACAGCGTCATCGACGAGATGGTGGTGAAGGGCAACGCCCCGGGCTATGTCCGTTCGAACCTCGAGTTCCACCGCACGCTCTATCTGCGGGCGCAGGCGCCGGCGATGCTGGCGCTGATCGAGACGGTGTGGCTGCAGGCCGGGCCGACCATGCGCCTGCTCTACGAGCGGCGGCAGCGGCGGCAGGCGAGCGACCTGCACCGCAAGATCATCGCCGCGCTGAAGGCCGGAGACGAGCCGGGCCTGAGGCTCGCCATCCGCACGGACGTGACCCAGGGCCTGCGGATGCTGATGTCCTGAAGGCCATCCCGGCTTGCGCCGGCGGGCATTTCGCTGTAAGCGGCCCGCTCACCGTGAACTCCACCAGAATCAGGGTGACCCTCTTGCAAGGGGGCCCTCTGGTGATTGTTGAAAGGAATGGCCATGAAAGCGGCCGATCTTCGGGACAAGACGCCCGACCAGCTGCGCGACCAGCTCGCCAGCCTGAAGAAGGAGGCCTTCAACCTCCGCTTCCAGAAGGCCACTGGCCAGCTGGAAAACACCTCGCGCATGCAGGCGGTCCGCCGCGACGCCGCGCGGGTCAAGACGATCCTGAACCAGAAGGCCGCCGCCGTGGCGAGCGCCGATCAGAAGGCGGAGGCCTGACATGCCCAAGCGAATCCTCCAGGGCACCGTGACGAGCGACAAGAACGACCAGACGATCACCGTGCTGGTCGAGCGGCGCTTCACGCACCCGGTGATGAAGAAGACGGTGCGGAAGTCGAAGAAGTACCGGGCGCACGACGCCACGAACCAGTTCAAGGTCGGTGACACCGTTCGCATCGTCGAATGCGCGCCGATCTCGAAGACCAAGCGCTGGACGGTCCTGACGGCGGAAGCCGCCGAGGCCTGAGCAGCGAATTGACGAAACCGCGGGACGGGTTCCCGCAGGTCGGGAGTAACCAAGCATGATCCAGATGCAGACCAACCTGGATGTCGCTGACAACTCTGGCGCCCGCCGGGTTCAGTGCATCAAGGTGCTGGGCGGCTCGCATCGGCGGTATGCCTCGGTCGGCGACATCATCGTGGTGTCGGTGAAGGAGGCGATCCCGCGCGGCCGCGTGAAGAAGGGCGACGTGCGCAAGGCCGTCGTCGTCCGCACCGCCAAGGAAGTCCGCCGCGAGGACGGCACCTCGATCCGGTTCGATCGGAACGCGGCCGTGATCCTCAACAACCAGAACGAGCCGGTCGGCACCCGCATCTTCGGGCCGGTCGTGCGCGAGCTGCGCGCGAAGAACTTCATGAAGATCATCTCGCTCGCACCGGAGGTGCTGTGATGGCCGCGAAGCTCCGCAAGGGCGACAAGGTCGTCGTCATCGCCGGCAAGGACAAGGGCCGCCAGGGTGAGATCACCCGCGTGCTGCCGGCCGAGAACAAGGCGGTGGTCGACGGCGTGAACGTCGCGATCCGCCACCAGCGGCAGAGCCAGTCGAGCCAGGGCGGCCGCATCGCCAAGGCGATGCCGATCGAGCTGTCGAACCTCGCGCTGGTCGACGGCAACGGCAAGCCGACCCGCGTCGGTTTCCGCGTCGAGGGCGACAAGAAGGTCCGCTTCGCCAAGACCACCGGGGAGGCGATCTGATGCTCGACGAGACCACTTACGTCCCCCGTCTCCGGACGGTCTACCGGGACACGATCCGCGCGAAGCTCAAGGAAGAGTTCGCGTACAAGAACGACATGCAGATTCCGCGTCTCGACAAGATCGTCCTCAACATGGGCGTCGGCGAGGCGGTGTCCGACACGAAGAAGGTGCGCGCCGCGGCCGAGGATCTGACCCAGATCGCCGGCCAGAAGGTGGTGATCACCAAGGCGAAGACCTCGATCGCCGGCTTCAAGGTGCGCGAGATGATGCCGATCGGCGTCAAGGTCACGCTGCGCCGCGGGCGGATGTACGAGTTCCTCGACCGGCTGATCACCGTGGCGCTGCCGCGCGTCCGCGACTTCCGCGGCGTGAATCCCAAGAGCTTCGACGGCCGTGGCAACTACGCCATGGGCCTGAAGGAGCACATCGTGTTCCCCGAGATCAACTTCGACAAGATCGAACAGGTCTGGGGCATGGACATCGTGATCTGCACCACCGCCAAGACCGATGCCGAGGCGAAGGCCCTGCTGAAGGCCTTCAACATGCCGTTCACGGCCTGAGCGGGAGAGAGAGCAATGGCAAAGACCAGCATGATCGAACGCCAGAAGAAGCGCGAGGCTCTGGTGGCGAAGTACGCGGCGAAGCGCGAGGCGCTGAAGGCCGCGGCGAAGGACGAGAGCCTCTCGCGCGAGGAGCGGTTCAAGGCGACCCTGAAGCTCGCGAAGCTGCCGCGCAACTCGTCGGCGACGCGGCTGCACAACCGCTGCGAGGTGACGGGCCGTCCGCGCGCCTACTACCGCAAGCTGAAGATGTCCCGTATCGCGCTCCGCGACCTGGCCTCGAAGGGCCAGATCCCGGGCATGGTCAAGTCGTCCTGGTAAGGGGGAGGTTGCAATGGCTGTGAACGATCCCCTGGGCGACATGCTCACCCGCATCCGCAACGCGTCGATGCGGCACAAATCGACGGTCCGCACGCCGGCCTCGAAGATCCGCAAGTGGGTCCTCGATGTGCTGCAGGCCGAAGGCTACATCCGCGGTTACGAGGAGGTTTCGGTCGACGGGCATCCCGAGATCGAGATCTCGCTCAAGTACTTCGACGGTCAGCCCGTCATCCGCGAGCTTCGCCGGGTCTCGACCCCCGGCCGCCGGGTCTATTCCGGCGTCAAGGAGATCCCGCAGGTCCGCCAGGGCCTCGGTGTCGCCATCGTCTCGACGCCGAAGGGCGTCATGTCCGACGCGCAGGCCCGGACCGCCAATGTTGGCGGCGAGGTCCTCTGCACCGTGTTCTGAGGAGGGCGCAATGTCTCGTATTGGCAAGAAGCCGGTCGAGCTGCCGAAGGGCGTGACCGCCACCCTCTCCGGGCAGACGATCGAGGTGAAGGGGCCGAAGGGCACCCGTTCCTTCACGGCGACCGACGACGTCACCGTCACCCTCGACGAGGGCGCGGTGAAGGTCACCCCGCGGGGCACGTCCAAGCGCGCCCGGCAGCAGTGGGGCATGTCCCGCACCCAGGTGGCGAACCTCGTCACCGGCGTCACCTCCGGCTTCAAGAAGGAAATGGAGCTGACGGGCGTGGGCTACCGCGCCGCGGCGCAGGGCAAGGTGCTGAAGCTGTCGCTCGGCTACAGCCACGACGTGGATTTCGACGTGCCGGAGGGCGTGACCGTCACGACCCCGAAGCCCACCGAGATCATCGTCGAGGGCATCGACCAGCAGCTCGTCGGCCAGGTCGCGGCCAACATCCGCGAATGGCGCAAGCCGGAGCCCTACAAGGGCAAGGGCATCAAGTACAAGGGCGAGTTCATCTTCCGTAAGGAAGGCAAGAAGAAGTAAGGAACGCACATCATGGCGAACAGTAAGCGTGAACTGTTCCAGAAGCGTCGTGTGCGCGTCCGGAACAAGATCAAGGCGATGGCGAACGGCCGGCCCCGGCTGAGCGTCCATCGGTCCTCGAAGAACATTTCCGTCCAGCTGATCGACGACGCCCAGGGCCGCACCCTGGCCGCCGCCTCGACGCTGGAGAAGGATCTGGGCCTCAAGGGCAAGAACAACAAGGAAGCC
Organism: Amaricoccus sp.; assembly: GCA_044223585.1. GTDB lineage: Bacteria > Pseudomonadota > Alphaproteobacteria > Rhodobacterales > Rhodobacteraceae > Amaricoccus. The sequence goes on along the minus strand of JBGALW010000037.1, from coordinate 7,285 downwards.
GCGGCCCGCATCGGGGCCGAGATCGCCGCGCGGGCCAAGGCCGCGGGCGTCGAGGAGGTCACCTTCGACCGCGGCGGATTCCTCTTTCACGGGAAGGTCAAGGCGCTCGCCGACGCCGCCCGTGAAGGCGGCCTGAAGTTCTGAGGAGACGGGATATGGCAAGGGAAGAAGGACGCCGGGACCGCCGCGACCGCGACGAGACGCCGGAGTTTGCCGACCGTCTGGTGGCGATCAACCGGGTCAGCAAGACGGTGAAGGGCGGCAAGCGCTTCGGCTTTGCGGCGCTCGTGGTCGTCGGCGACCAGAAGGGCCGCGTCGGCTATGGCAAGGGCAAGGCCCGCGAGGTGCCGGAGGCGATCCGCAAGGCCACCGAGCAGGCCAAGCGGCAGATGATCCGCGTGCCGCTGCGCGAGGGCCGGACGCTGCACCACGACATGGCCGGCCGCCACGGCGCCGGCAAGGTCGTGATGCGCGCCGCCCCGGCGGGTACCGGCATCATCGCCGGCGGCCCGATGCGTGCGGTGTTCGAGATGCTCGGCCTGCACGACGTCGTCGCGAAGTCGCTGGGGTCGCAGAACCCCTACAACATGATCCGCGCGACGATCGACGGCCTGCAGCACGAGCAGAGTCCCCGCATGGTGGCGCAGCGCCGCGGCAAGAAGGTCGCCGACATCCTGCCGAAGGCACCCGACGCCCCGGCGGAAGCGGTCGCGGAGGCCTGAGATCATGGCAAAGACCATCGTCGTCAAGCAGATCGGTTCGCCGATCCGCCGCCCGGCCGTCCAGCGCCAGACGCTGATCGGCCTCGGCCTCAACAAGATGCACAAGACCCGCGAACTGCCGGACACCCCGTCGATCCGCGGCATGGTCGCGGCGATCCCGCACCTCGCGGTGATCGTCGAGGAGCGCGGCTGACAAGACTGCGCCGCAGGCTGGCCTGCCGGACGCCCCCGTGCCATGCACGGGGGCGTTTCATTGTGCCCGGATCATGGGACAATGCCCTTTCTGGAGTGGAGACTCGGGGGGAAGGGCGATGCCGGAAGAACGCAAGTTCATCATCGGGTGGGTGACCTGTCGCCCGGGGCGACGCGACGATCTCGTAGCCCTGCTTGGCCCCTATGTCGCCGCCTGCAGGGCCGAGGACGGATGCCTGTTCTTCGATATCAATCCGAGCATCCACGACCCTGATGTCGTAACGGTCGCCGAATGTTTCGCGAGCCGGGAGGCGCACGACGCGCATCTCGGGCGCGAGCCGTTCCTCTCCTTCTGGGACCGGCTCCCGGAGTTCTGCCTGTCCGGCAGGTTCGAGAACATCTTCGCCGAACACGTCGAACCGGACGCGGTGGACTTCACCCGCCCGCGCTGACGGGGACGGCGGGCGCCCGTTGCCCTGGGCGCCCGCCCGTCGTCACCCGACGCGGTTGTAGCGGTAGACGATCTCGTAGCGGCTGTCCTCGGCGCTGCTCACGTACTCCCGGCGCTCTCGGTACTGGTTCGGCAGCTTTTCCAGCGGGTTGATGTTGATGGTGATGTTCTCCGTCGACGGTGCGCTGGAGGGCGATGGCAGCGGCAGGTTGGCGTTGGTGAGCGCCGCAAGGTCGAGCCGGGTCAGGCCGATGGTGTCGGCGATGATCGGGTCCGCCGGCGCCCAGGCGGCGAGGATCAGCGCGACCCCGATCAGCACGGCGGCGGCGATGCCGAGCAGGATCGGGTGGGCCAGCGCGAGCGCCAGAAGATCCTTGATCCCGACCGCCAGCGCGCCGGCCGCTGCGCCGGCGACGACCGCCGCGAGCGCGATCTTCATGTAGTCGAGGAAGGCGTCGGTGAAACTGTTGATCTGCTCGCGATAGGCGCGCTCGCTGTCGATCTCGTGGCCCATGACCGTCATCACCACGCCGTCGATCGGGTCCTGGTTGCTGAACAGCACCGCCGCCATCGCCCTGCGCTCGCCCGAATCGAGGTCGCCGAACTCCGGCGAGTCGAAAGCCTGCTCGGTCCCGAGCACCAGCGCCGTGCCGGAGATCGTCACCGGATAGGCGCGCACCCGCACCCGCACCTCGTCCGAGCCGAAGGAGGCCGGCGAGGTCTCCTCGCGCGCCACGAGTTCCTCGCTGGCGATCGTGAAGCGGGCACCCGGCGGCGGGACGACGGCGACGAATTCCTGGTTCGAGGAGAGAGTCGGACCGAGGTTCGGAAAGGCGGAGACGTTCGGCATCACCACCTGGATGCCGTAGACCCCGGAGGGCAGGTCGTCGGGTACCCTGAAGGTGATCAGGTCGTGGACCCGGCAATCACGGATCGTCACCGTCTGGCCATCCACCACTTCGGTGAGCGGGGTGTCGAGGTCGCCGACGACGAAGGCGTCGACTTCGCGGACGAGGGTCAGCGGCGGGCGGGCCTCCAGCCGCACCTTGCCGTCGACGCTCAGGAAGTTGACGCCGCTCAGGGTGATGGACGCGCCGGCCACGACGTCCGGCACGCGCATGCAGCTCCCGTCGGCGAGCGCGTAGCCGGGGCAGTTGCCGTTCTGCACGCTGCAGCTCAGCTGCGTCTGGCCGTTCACCACCACCGGCACGCACTGCTGCTGGAGCTCTTCCGGCAGGAAGTCGCCGCGGTTGAGCGGCGGGCGGAAGTTGACGGTACGCAGGTCGTTGACCGTGCAGATCCGCACCTCCGGCTCGAAATTCTCCTCGCCGATCGCCACGTCGAAGGTCCGGTCCCGGCCCGGCCGCTCCACGGCGTCGGGATCGTCGAAGAGCGCGTCCTTGCCGCGGCGGGCGATCTCCACCCCGAGCGCGGTTGCAAGCTCGACCGCGTCGAGCGCCAGGCCGGCGCCGAAGATGCCAGGATCGAGGAGCCGGCCGCGGTCGGCGTCCGGGATCGCGTCGGCGCCCTTCACCGCACAGGCGAGCAGCGCCCGCTGACCGGCAGGCATGGCGGAGAACCGCGCGAAGACCTGGGTCTCCAGCGGGTTTCCGGGCGCTGCACCGTCCAGCCAGCGCCGCGCATGGCGGAAGAAGCCCGCGGCCAGCGTGCTCGGCACCCGGCTGGAGGCGAGCAGCCCGTCGAGCTTCCGCCGCTGGGACTGTTTCGGCTTTGCGCCAAGCGTCACCGGGATGCACTGCCCCGGCGCTATCGGGTCGTCGCACAGGCAATCGCCGCCGTTGCCGCCGGTCTTTCCGGCCGGGGCGGGAGCGGTGCAGTTGTAGATGTTCACGTCGCCGCGGCTGTCGATGCGGATGTCGATATGGCAGCCGCAGGAGGTGGCACGGTCGGTGTCCTTGCTGGTCACGGCAGCCTCCATGCTGCGGGGGCCGCGAGGGCGGCCGCCGGGAGAAAGCGCTACAGACTTCAGTTGGCCGGGCGAAAATGCACCCGAGCGTGCGGCAGACTATGCGCCTCGCCGTGACTGCCGGCAAGTCACGCGCGGGGGAGGCTGTGCCTCAGCCCGCTTCCCACCATCGCAGCACGCGCAGCGCCTTGAGGGTGATCCAGCGCGAGGGCTCGCCCACCCGCTCCATCTCGAACCAGACCCGACCCCGCGGCGTGCGATCGAGCGGCCAGCGCCCGTCCGGCAGCCGGCGGCGGCGGACCTCGGCGACGGCGTCGGCGAGCCGCGGGTCGGGCGGGCCGCCCGCCGCACGGAAATGGTCGAGGCCGCGCAGGATGTCGTGCCGCCAGCGGCCGGGGTGCCAGAGGTCTAGGAAGGCAGGGTCGGCCGGTGCGCCGGTCGAAAGCCGCCGGAACAGCCCGCGCTCCAGCAGGAACGCCTCGCCCGTCCGCCGGGCCTCGTCCACCGGCAGACGCCCGCCGGCGCGTTCGTAGGCGAGGAGGCCTTCGAGCACGTTGATCGTCGTGTCGAACGAGCTCCGCCGCGATCCGCGCGCCCGGTCGCAGTTCCAGCCGCCATCGGGCTGCACCTCGCCGAGCAGGCGCGCGACGACGGGGGTCATGTCGACGCCGAACCAGGCGCCATCCGCCACCGTCCGGCCGTTGATGCACTCCTCGACCTCGCCCTCCCAGTAGGGCTGGCCGCCCTCCTCCCAACGGGCATTCTCGCCGACGAGCCGCACCGCCCGCCGGGCCGCGGCCGAGGCGGGGTCGAGCCCGAACTCGCGCAGCTGGGTGAGCGCCCAGCAGGTCGCGGTCCAGGGCTGGCCCTCGGCGCGCCAGCGGGCCTCGTCGAAGTCGGCAGGGGCGAAGGCGCCACCCGCCCACTGGCCGTCCGGATCCTCGCAGGCGAGCAGCCGCGCGCCCCAGCCCTCGGTCTCCACCCTGGCCCGCGCTGCCCGCCAGTCGGCCTCGGGCGCGTCGGCGAGGTCGCGCATCGCCTGCCAGCGAATCGCCGGGTCGGAGTCGAGCAGCCAGCCGGTCACGTCGGTCATGGGGTCCGACATAGCCCGCGGCCCGCGTCAGGCCAGCCACTGCCGGGCGTCGGCCAGCACCGCGTCGCCTGGCCGTCCGGCGTCGATCGCCTGCCAGCCGGACGGGACCGCCGCCGCCCGGCCAGCCTGCCGCAGCGCGACCTCAGGGGTGGCGTCGGAGGCATCGGCGGACCGGGCGCCGACGCGGCGGGCCGCCTCCGCAGCGTCGAGGGTGAGCCACAGGCCGGTGAAACGCACGCGCTCCGCCTCCGCCAGCCGTCCGGCGCAGTCGCGCCAGTCGGGGCCAAGGAACGTCGCGTCGAGCACGACGGAGGTCCCGGCCCGCAACAGCCGGCGGGCGTCGGCGGCGAGCCGGGCCATCACCCTGCCGTCGATCGCGGCGGTATAGGCCGAGGCCGGCAGCCGCTCCTCCGGCGCCGCGCCCAGCAGCCGCTTGCGCGTCACGTCCGAGCGCAGGACCACCGCACCGCAGAGTGGCCCCAGCGTCGGCGCGACCGCACGGGCGATCGTCGACTTGCCCGACCCCGACATGCCGCCGACCGCCACCAGCCGCGGCGGCAGCGCCGTCCCGAGGCAGGTATCGGCGAAGTCGAGCAGGCGCCCGGCCGTGGCCGGGTCGCCGCGCGACGCGGCGGTCATCGCCCGCACGGCGCCGCGCATCGAAAGGTAGAGGGGCATGGGCACCATGGCGCCGAAATCGCGCGAGACGGCGAGGTAGCGGTTGAGGAGCGCGTTGGCGAGATCGCCCCGCCCGCGGGTCAGCAGGTCGGACAGCGCGAAGGCAAGGTCGTAGGCGGTGTCGATCGAGGCGATCGCCTCGTTGAACTCGATCGCGTCGAACGGCACCGGCGCGCCGTCGATCATCACCACGTTCCCGAGGTGCAGGTCGCCGTGGCAGCGGCGCATCCTGCCCGCGAAGTGCCGCCGGTCGATCGCCGGTGCCAGCCGGTGCCACGCCCCGAGCGCAGCCGTACGCCAGTCTTCCGCGCGCCCGCGCGCGCCCGCGTCGGCCAGCGCCCCGGCGATCTGTCCGATCCGCGCCCCGACATCGGTGCTGTCGCCGAAGCCCGGCGTCTCCGGCGCGCGGGCGTGCAGGGTCGCCACCGCGTCGGCCAGCTGCTCGATCGCCGCGTGATCGAGCGCACCCCGGTCGCAGAGCCGGTCGAGTTCCTGCGCGCGGTCGAAGCGGCGCATCTCGACGAGCCAGTCGACCGCCTCGCCCGCGCCGCCGAGCCGCAGGCCCCCGCCATCGCTGACGACCGGGACGACGCCGAGATAGATGCCGGCCGCCCCGGCGTTCACCTCCAGCTCGCGGCGGCACCCCGCCTCGCGCAGCGCGGGGGTCGAGAAGTCGAGATAGTTGGTGCGGATCGCCCGCTTCAGCTTCCAGGCCCGGTCGCCGGCGAGGAACAACCGGGAAATGTGCGTGTCCACTCTTTCGACTGCCGCGCCGCCATGCGTCGCGGGGTCGGACAGAAAGGCGATCGTGGCGCGCTGGCTCTCCTCGGACATGGGCGGAACGCTACCGGGAAAGACAGGGCGACGGGAGGCTTGAACGAGTGGCCGGAACGGTGTATCGGGCGCGCTCTCCGACCTCGGAGCATCACGAAATGCCGTGTCCGCCCGCATCCGTCGCTCATGGGGCGCGTCCGGCCAGAGGAGAAGCGACATGAAGCTGAACGAACTCCGGGACAATCCCGGCGCCGCAAAGAAGCAGAAGCGCGTCGCGCGCGGCCCGGGCTCGGGCAAAGGCAAGACCGCCGGCCGCGGCATCAAGGGCCAGAAGTCCCGCTCGGGCGTCGCGATCAACGCCTACGAGGGCGGCCAGATGCCGCTCTACATGCGCCTGCCGAAGCGCGGCTTCAACAAGCCGAACCGCCTCGCCTTCGCCGTCGTGAACCTCGGCCTCGTGCAGAAGTTCGTCGACGCGGGCAAGCTCGACGCCACCGGCATCACCGAGGAGACGCTGGTCGCCTCCGGCCTCGTCCGCCGCCGGCTCGACGGCGTCCGCCTGCTCGCCAAGGGCGCGGTCACCGCGGCCCTGACGATCACCGTCACCGGCGCCTCGAAGTCGGCCGTCGAAGCGGTCGAAAAGGCAGGCGGCAGCGTGACCGTAACCGCCCCGGCCAGCCCAGAGGCTTCCGCGGAATGAGACTTGTGGCCGCCCGCCGGGCGGCCTAAGTCAGCGGTGATTTTCGCCGCCGCACCCGGGGACGGGAGGCGGCGGCGTTTCTCTTTGGAGGGCCATGCATGGCATCCGCAGCCGAACAGATGGCGGCCAATCTCAGCTGGGGCACCTTCGGCAAGGCCAAGGACCTGCAGAACCGCATCCTCTTCGCGATCGGTCTGCTCATCGTCTACCGGATCGGCACCTACATCCCGGTGCCGGGCGTCGACGCGATCCGGCTGCAGCAGTTCTTCGAACAGCAGAGCGCCGGCCTCGGCGGCATGCTCAACATGTTCACCGGCGGTGCGGTCGGCCGGATGGCGATCTTCTCGCTCGGGATCATGCCGTACATCTCCGCCTCGATCATCGTGCAGCTGCTCGCCTCGATGGTGCCGAGCCTGCAGGCGATGAAGAAGGAAGGCGAGAGCGGCCGGAAGAAGATCAACCAGTATACCCGCTATGGCACCGTGTTCCTTGCCGCCTTCCAGGCCTACGGCCTCGCGGTCGGGCTGGAGGCGGAGAACATGGCGCATGATCCGGGCTGGTACTTCCGGCTCGGCGTCGTCATCACGCTGGTCGGCGGCACGATGTTCCTGATGTGGCTCGGCGAGCAGATCACCGCGCGCGGCATCGGCAACGGCATCAGCCTCATCATCTTCGTCGGCATCGTCGCGCAGATGCCGGTCGCGCTGGCGCACTTCTTCACCCAGGGCCGCACCGGCGCGCTGAGCCC
>JBGALW010000288.1:0-3369 GCA_044223585.1 Amaricoccus sp. | reverse complement strand
GGAGGCGGAGTTCTTCCTGTTCGATGACGTCCGCTTCTCGAACACGCCGAACAAGGTCTCCTTCCAGGTCGACGCGATGGACGCCGCCTGGAACACCGACACCGTCTACGAGATGGGCAACATGGGCCACCGGCCCGGCGTCAAGGGCGGCTACTTCCCGCTGCCCCCGGTCGACGCCGCCCAGGACATCCGCGGCGAGATGCTCTCGACCATGAAGCGGATGGGGATGAAGGTCGACAAGCACCACCACGAGGTTGCCTCGCCCCAGCACGAGCTCGGCATCATCTTCGGCAAGCTGACCGCGCAGGCCGACAACATCCTGAAGTACAAGTACGTCGTGCAGCAGGTCGCCGCGGCCTATGGCAAGACCGCGACCTTCATGCCGAAGCCCTACTACGGCGACAACGGCTCGGGCATGCACGTCAACATGTCGATCTTCAAGGACGGCAAGCCGGTGTTCGCCGGTGACAAGTATGCCGACCTGTCGAACGAGGCGCTCTGGTTCATCGGCGGCATCCTGAAGCACGCCAAGACGATCAACGCCTTCTCGAACCCGACCACAAACAGCTACAAGCGGCTGATCCCGGGCTTCGAGGCACCGGTGCTGCTCGCCTACTCGGCGCGCAACCGTTCCGCCTCGATCCGCATCCCGTGGTCGGAGAGCCCGAAGGCGAAGCGCGTCGAGGCCCGCTTCCCGGACCCCTGCGCCAACCCCTACCTCGCCTTCTCGGCGCTGCTGATGGCCGGCATCGACGGTATCCGCAACAAGATGGATCCGGGCTCGCCGGCGGACAAGGATCTCTACGACCTGCCGCCCGAGGAGCTGGCCGAGATCCCGACCGTGTGCGGCAGCCTCCGCGAGGCGCTGACCACGCTGGAGAACGACCACGAGTTCCTGCTGCACGGCGACGTGTTCACCAAGGACCAGATCGAGGGCTTCATCGCCCTGAAGTGGCCCGAGGTCTACATGATGGAGCACACGCCGCATCCGGTCGAATACCAGATGTACTACTCGCTCTGAGCCGGCAGGCGCCGCTCAGGACGGATCGGGGGGCCTGAAGGCCCCCCTTTTCGTTTCCGGGGGGCGAGAAATCCGTTCCCGCGCTGGCCGACGCCGTCGCGCTGCACCATTCTCCCGGTCATGCCGGCAGGGAGGGTTCGATGGGTGAGGAACGGTGGGCGGCGGTCGACCGCTATTTCGAGGAAAAGCTGCAGCCGGCCGATCCGATGCTCGCGGCGGCGCTGGCCGCCAACGCCGCGGCGGGATTGCCGGCGATCGACGTCTCGCCGTTGCAGGGCCGCCTGCTGCACATCCTCGCCAGGATGGCCGGGGCCCGGCGGATCCTGGAGATCGGCACGCTCGGCGGCTTCTCGACGATCTGGCTCGCCCGGGCGCTGCCCGAGGGCGGAGAACTGGTGACGCTGGAGGCCGAGGCGGCGCACGCCGCGGTGGCACGGTCCAACATCGCCGCGGCCGGACTCGGCGCGCGCGTCGACCTGCGCGTCGGCCGGGCGCTCGACCTGCTGCCGGACCTTGCCGGCACGGTCTTCGACCTGATGTTCATCGACGCGGACAAGGCGTCGAATGCCGACTATCTCGACTGGGCGGTCCGGCTGTCGCGGCCCGGCACGACGATCATCTGCGACAACGTGGTGCGCGGCGGCCGGGTGGCCGACGCCGGGGCGACCGGGGCCGACGTCACCGGCACCCGCCGCTTCTTCGACCGGCTGGCGGCCGAGCCGCGGCTGACCGCGACGGCGGTGCAGACGGTGGGGGCGAAGGGCTGGGACGGCTTCGCCATCGCGGTGGTCGGCTGATGGACCGGCGGCGGCCGATCCCGTAAGAGAAGCGCCGAATCCGGGCGAGGGAGGAAACCCGATGGCAGGGCATGGCGATCCGCAGCCGATGCGGGCGGCGGCGGGGGGCGGCCCGCTGCGGGGGACCGCCGCGGTTCCGGGCGACAAGTCGGTCTCGCACCGGGCGCTGATCCTCGGCGCGCTGGCGGTCGGCGAGACGCGGATCACCGGCCTCCTCGAGGGGCAGGACGTGCTCGACACCGGCCGGGCGATGCAGGCCTTCGGCGCCACCGTCGAGCGGCTGGGGTCGGGCGAGTGGCGCGTCGCCGGCGTCGGCGTCGGCGGGTTCCGCGAGCCGGAGGACGTGATCGACCACGGCAACAGCGGCACCGGCGTGCGGCTCGTCATGGGTGCGATGGCGACCACCGACATCACCGCGACCTTCACCGGAGACGCGAGCCTGCGCGGCCGGCCGATGGGGCGGATCACCGGGCCGCTCGCGCTGTTCGGCGCCGAGGCGCGCGGGCGCCGCGGCGGGCGGCTGCCGATCACCCTGACGGGGGCCGCCAACCCGATGCCGGTGCAGTACACGACGCCGGTGCCCTCGGCGCAGGTGAAGTCCGCGGTGCTGCTCGCCGGTCTCAACGCGCCCGGCGAGACCGTGGTGATCGAGCGTGAGCCGACGCGGGACCACACCGAGCGGATGCTGGCGGGCTTTGGCGCCAGCGTCGCCACCGAGCTGACGCCCGAGGGCCGGGTCATCACGCTCCGCGGCCAGCCCGAACTCCGGCCGCAGGCGATCGCCGTGCCGCGCGACCCGAGCTCCGCCGCCTTCCCGGTGGCGGCGGCGCTGCTGGTCGAAGGGTCCGAGGTCCTGCTGCCGGCGATCGGCCTCAACCCGACCCGCGCCGGCCTCTACGACACGCTGGTCGAGATGGGGGCGGACATCACCTTCCAGGGCCGGCGCGAGGAGGGGGGCGAGCCGGTGGCGGACCTCCTCGTCCGCGGCTCGGCGCTGAAGGGGATCGAGGTGCCGCCGGAGCGGGCGGCGTCGATGATCGACGAATATCCGATCCTCGCGGCGCTCGCCGCGAACGCCGAGGGCACGACGGTGATGCGCGGCATCAGGGAGCTGCGCGTCAAGGAGAGCGACCGGATCGACGCGATGGCCCGCGGGCTGGAGGCCTGTGGCGTCACCATCGAGGAGGGACCGGACTTCCTGATCGTGCACGGCCGCGGGCCCGGCGGAGTCCCCGGCGGGGCGACGGTGGCGAGCCGGCTCGACCATCGGATCGCCATGTCCTTCCTCTGCCTCGGGCTCGCGGCCAGGGCGCCGGTGGCGGTGGACGACGCCGCGACGATCGGCACGAGCTTCCCGGATTTCGTGCCCCTGCTGCGCGGCCTGGGTGCGGACCTCCGCTGATGGAAGGGCGGGCGGAGGGGGCATCGAACCCCCTCCACCCGCGCGCCCAGGCGCCGAAGGAGCTCGGGTTCACCAGCGAACAGGGCGGGCCTCCTCGCCGGAGTCACCATCGCCTTGTTGCTGCCTGGGGCATGGGGCCGCGAGTCGTC
>JBGALW010000036.1:0-28145 GCA_044223585.1 Amaricoccus sp. | reverse complement strand
AGCGGATGGAAGCGGTGCTGGGCAACCTCGCGTCCGGCGTCGCGGCGAGCCCCTCGGCACCGCGGCTGCTCGGGGGTACCGGCAAGGCGGACGTCCACCTGCTCGTGGTCGCCACCTCGGAGCGCGGCCTCTGCGGCGGCTTCAACTCCTCCATTGTCCGCCTGGCCCGCGGGCGTATCCTGCAGCTGCTGGCCCAGGGCAAGGCCGTCAAGATCCTGACCGTCGGCAAGAAGGGCCGGGAACAGCTGCGCCGCGACTATGGCAGCCTCCTGATCGGCCACATCGACCTCGGCGCGGTCAAGAAGCTCGGCTATACCGACGCCGTCGCCATCGCCCACGACATCCTTCGTCGCTACGACGCCGGCGAGTTCGATGTCTGCACGATCTTCTACAACCGCTTCCAGTCGGTGATCAGTCAGGTCCCGACCGAGCGGCAGCTGATCCCGGCAGTATTCGAGGCGGCCTCCGGTCCCGGCGCGCTCTACGAATACGAGCCCGACGAGGAGGCGATCCTCGCCGACCTCTTGCCGCGCGGGCTCGCGACGCAGGTATTCACCGCGCTGCTTGAGAATGCCGCTTCCGAACAGGGCGCGCGGATGTCCGCCATGGACAACGCCACGCGCAACGCCGGCGAGATGATCGACCGGCTGACGATCCAGTACAATCGCTCCCGCCAGGCGGCGATCACCAAGGAACTCATCGAGATTATCTCGGGCGCCGAGGCGCTCTAACGGACTGAGGGAAACCGCACATGGCTGAGACAAAAACCGGAAAGATCACCCAGGTCATCGGCGCGGTCGTGGACGTCCAGTTCGACGCCCACCTCCCGGAGATCCTGAACGCGCTGGAGACCGAGAACAACGGCAAGCGCCTTGTTCTTGAGGTCGCCCAGCATCTCGGCGAGTCGACCGTCCGCGCGATCGCGATGGACGCGACCGACGGCCTCGTCCGCGGCGCCGCCGTCTCCGACACCGGCAGCCCGATCTCCGTGCCCGTCGGCGACGGTACGCTCGGCCGCATCCTCAACGTCATCGGCGAGCCGGTGGACGAGAAGGGCACCGTCGAGGCGAGCGAGACCCGCCCGATCCACCGTCCGGCCCCGGATTTCGCCGACCAGGCGACCGAGACCGAGATCCTCGTCACCGGCATCAAGGTCGTGGACCTGCTCGCCCCCTACTCCAAGGGCGGCAAGATCGGCCTCTTCGGCGGCGCCGGCGTCGGCAAGACGGTGCTGATCCAGGAGCTCATCAACAACATCGCGAAGGTGCACTCCGGCTATTCGGTGTTCGCCGGCGTTGGCGAGCGCACCCGCGAGGGGAACGACCTCTACCACGAGTTCATCGAGTCGGGCGTCATCGACATCGAGGATCTGAAGAAGTCCAAGGTGGCCCTCGTCTTCGGCCAGATGAACGAGCCGCCGGGTGCCCGCGCCCGCGTCGCGCTGACCGGCCTTACCATGGCCGAGCAGTTCCGTGACGCCACCGGTACCGACGTGCTGTTCTTCGTCGACAACATCTTCCGCTTCACCCAGGCGGGCTCCGAGGTGTCGGCGCTTCTCGGCCGCATCCCGTCCGCCGTGGGCTACCAGCCGACGCTCGCCACCGACATGGGTCAGCTGCAGGAGCGGATCACCTCGACCCGCAACGGCTCGATCACCTCGGTGCAGGCGATCTACGTGCCCGCCGACGACCTGACCGACCCGGCGCCTGCAACGTCCTTCGCCCACCTCGACGCCACCACGGTGCTGAGCCGCGCGATCTCCGAGCTCGGCATCTATCCGGCGGTGGACCCGCTCGACTCGACCTCGCGCATCCTCGATCCCCAGGTCGTCGGCGAAACCCACTATCAGGTCGCGCGCGACGTGCAGGGCATCCTGCAGCGCTACAAGTCGCTCCAGGACATCATCGCGATCCTCGGCATGGACGAGCTCTCGGAAGAGGACAAGCTCACCGTCGCCCGCGCCCGCAAGATCCAGCGCTTCCTGTCGCAGCCCTTCGACGTGGCCGCGGTGTTCACCGGCTCGCCCGGCGTGCAGGTGCCGCTGGAAGTCACCATCGACAGCTTCAAGCGGGTCGTTGCCGGTGAGTTCGACCATCTGCCGGAAGCCGCCTTCTACATGGTCGGCGGCATCGACGAGGTGGTGAAGAAGGCCGAGAAGATGGCGGCCGAGGCGGCCTGATGGCGGACACCATGCAGTTCGATCTCGTGAGTCCGGAGCGCAAGCTCGCGTCTCTGGCGGCAACGGCGGTGACGATCCCCGGCATGGGCGGTGACCTCACCGCCATGCCCAACCACGCCCCGTTTCTGACGACGCTGCGTCCCGGGGTCGTCAAGGTGGTTTCCGCCTCGGAGACGGCCGAGTACGTCGTGACCGGCGGCTTCGCCGAGATCTCGCCGACCTCGGCCACCGTCCTCGCAGAAACCGCCGTTCCGCGGTCCGAGGCCGGCGCGGACCTGATCGCGACGCTTCTCAGCGAGTCGGAGACGGCGCTCGCCGAGGCCCCCGCCGACGCCCGCATGGCCGCCGGCCAGCGCGTCCGCGACGTCCTCGCCCTCAAGGCGCAGCTTGGCGCCTGAAGCATAGGCGGTTCCGGTCCCAGGCCGGAGCCGCACAAGGTCCGGTCCCGCACTGCGGCAAGCGGTCCTGCGCCAACTCAGCCTTCACGAAGCACCCCACATGCCGCGCATCCGCGCCTTGAGGTCGCGGGCCGGTACGGGCTGGGCGCCGCCGCTCGCGGCCGCAGCCGGGGACCAGCTCTGCCGCTCGAAACGCTCGAGCAGGTGATCCGGCAGAAACCGCGTCCGCGCGGCGTAGACATGCCGGTCGCCCCGCGCAGCCTGCCCGTGGACATGAAAGCGCAGCGGCGTCACCACCGTCAGCGCGTCCTTGGCCCGCGTCAGCGCCACGTAGAACAGCCGCCGCTCCTCCTCGATCTCCGCCGGCGTGCCGGTTGCGAGATCGCTCGGAATGCAGCCGTCCACGCCGTTCAGCACATGGACCGCGGGCCACTCCTGGCCCTTGGCCGAGTGGATCGTCGACAGCACCAGATAATCCTCGTCCCGCAGTGGCGCGCCGGCGAGATCGCTGGTCGCCTGCGGCGGATCGAGCGTCAACTCGGTCAGGAACGCCTGACGCGAGGCAAAGCCGGCGGCCATCAGTTCCAACTGCAGCACGTCGCCGAGCCGGACGGCCGCATCCTCGAACCTTTGCTCCATCAGCGGCTCGTACCAGCGCCGCACTGCTTCGAACTCCGCCGGCCAGCCGGCGCGCCTCTGTCGCAGCGTGCCGTAGATGGCAGCAAAATTACCCCACTCCGGCCCGACCCGCTTCGGCGGCACGACGGCGGCCACATCCCCGCCGGCTGCGTCGAGCGCCCCGAGCACTGCCTCCGCCGTGCCGGGACCGACGCCGGGTAGAAGCTGCAGCACCCGGTAGCCGGCCAGCCGGTCGCGCGGATTCTCGGCAAAGCGCAGGATGGCCAGCACGTCCTTCACGTGCGCGGCCTCGAGGAACTTCAGCCCCCCGAACTTAACGAACGGGATGTTGCGCCGGGTGAGTTCGACCTCCAGCGGGCCGCTGTGATGCGCGGTCCGGAACAGCACCGCCTGAGTCTTCAGCGCCATGCCGGCCTCGCGCGCCGCCAGCACCTCGCAACAGACGAAGTCGGCCTGCGCCGCCTCGTCGAGCACGGTGACGATCCGGGGCAGCGCCCCGGTGCGGTCCGTCCACAAGTCCTTTGCGAACCGCTCCCGCGCCTCGCCGATCACCGCGTTCGCGGCGGCGAGGATCGGCGCGGTCGAGCGATAGTTCCGCTCCAGCGTCACAACCCGCGCCCGCGGCTCGAACTGGCCCGGAAAGTCGAGGATGTTGCGCACCTCGGCCGCCCGGAAGCCGTAGATCGCCTGCGCGTCGTCACCGACGACCGTGACCCCGCGCCCGTCGGGTTTCAGCGCCTGCAGGATCTCCGCCTGCAGCCGGTTGGTGTCCTGGTATTCGTCGACAAGAACATGGTCGAAGGCGCTCCCGCGCGCCGCGGCCGCCGCCGGGTCCGTCATCATCTCGGCCCAGTAGAGCAGGAGGTCGTCGTAGTCGAGGACACCCGCCGCCTGCTTTGCCTCGACATACGCCCGGAACAGCCCGGTCAGGGGCTCCTCCCAGCCCGTGCACCACGGGAAATCCGCCGCCAGCACCCCGGCCAGATCCGCCCGCGCATTCACGACGCGCGAATAGACCGCTAGGCAGGTCGCCTTCGTCGGGAAGCGCTTCTCGGTCGCCGAAAGGCCAAGACGGTGCCGGACCAGATGCATCAGGTCCTCGGAATCCCCCCGGTCGTGCAGCGTGAAGTTCGGCTCCAGCCCCAGCATGGCCGCCTGGTCGCGCAGTACCCGCGCCCCGATCGCATGGAACGTGCCCGCCCAGGTCAATCCCGCCGCCAGCGCCTTGCCCCGATCGCCCATGGCCTCGACGGCGATCCGCTCCACCCGGCGGATCATCTCGGCGGCAGCGCGCCGCGAGAAGGTCATCATCAGGATCCGCCGCGGGTCCGCCCCCTGCACCAGCAGATGCGCGACCCGGTGCGCCAACGCCCCGGTCTTGCCGGTGCCGGCGCCAGCGATCACCAGCAGCGGCGCATCGCCATGTTCGACCGCCGCCCGCTGCTCCGGGTTCAGCCGTTCCAGATAGGCGGGCAGGGCAGGGGCAATCTCGACGTCCATGCGTCGATCAAAGCGTGTTTCTCATTTGTTCGCAAGATGCCCGCGACGGTTGCGCAGGCCCGACGACCCGGCTATCGTGTCGGAATGGGCGTTTCGCCGCGGTAGTCGTAAAAGCCGCGCTTGGTCTTGCGTCCGAGCCACCCGGCCTCGACATACTTCACCAGCAGCGGGCAGGGCCGGTACTTGGTGTCCGCGAGGCCCTCGTGCAGCACGTTCATGATCGCGAGGCAGGTGTCGAGCCCGATGAAGTCGGCGAGCTCCAGCGGCCCCATCGGATGGTTCGCCCCGAGCCGCAGGGCGAGGTCAATCGAGTCGACCGTGCCGACGCCCTCATAGAGCGTATAGACCGCCTCGTTGATCATCGGCACGAGGATCCGGTTGACGATGAAGGCGGGAAAATCCTCTGCGGACGATGCGGTCTTGCCGATGCTCCTCACCACGCCCATCAGCGTCTGGTAGGTCGGCTCGTCGGTCGCGATGCCCCGGATCAGCTCGACGAGCTGCATCACCGGGACCGGGTTCATGAAGTGAAACCCCATGAACCGTTCCGGCCGGTCGGTCCCGGCCCCGAGCCGGGTGATGGAAATCGACGAGGTGTTGGAGGTGAGGATCGTGTCCGCGCCGAGATGCGGGACCAGCGCCTTGAAGATCTCGTGCTTCAGCGCCTCGCGCTCCGTCGCGGCCTCGATGACGAGATCGGTCTTGCCGAGCGCCGCCAGTTCCTTCTCGAGCCCGATCCGCGCCAGCGCCCCGTCGCGATCCTCGGCCGAGATCTTGCCGCGCGACACCTGCCGGTCGAGGTTGCCGCGGATCGTCTCGACGGCCCGCTCCATCGCCGCTTCGGAAACGTCGTGCAGTGCAACATCATAGCCCGCAAGCGCGAAGACGTGGGCAATGCCATTGCCCATCTGACCGGCGCCGATCACGCCCACACGCTTGATTTCCATGACGCCCCGCTGACCCCGGCCGGTTCGGCGTAACCATAGGGAGGCCCCCGCGCGTGCGCAACGGCTTTGTCCGGAGGGGGTCCGCACCGCTGTTTACAGGGGCGACATGGGCGCCTAGCGTTGTCTATCGGGATGCGACATGGGCGGGGGGCTGCGGATGAATGCGATCATCGACTTTCTGAACACGATCTTCTGGGGCTACGTTCTCATCTACGGCCTCCTGGCGGTCGGTGTCTTCTTCACGATCCGCCTGCGCTTCCAGCAGATACTTCGCTTCGGAGAGATGTTCCGGGTCGTGATCAGCGCGCCCGAGACGGACAGGGAAGGCATCTCGCCGTTCCAGGCGCTCTGCACCTCGCTCGCCTCGCGTGTGGGCACCGGCAACATCGCCGGCGTCGCCGTGGCGAACATCGGCAGGGCCTGGCGCGATCTTCTGGATGTGGATGGTCGCCCTCGTCGGCATGGCAACCGCCTACTCGGAGTCGACCCTCGCCCAGCTCTACAAGGTCCATGACCGCGCCAGCGGCGACGGCATCTATCGCGGCGGCCCGGCCTTCTACATCGCCCGCGGCGCGGCGCCGTGGCTCGGCGCGATCTTCTCGGTCTGCCTGATCCTGTCCTTCGGGCTGGTTTTCAACGCGGTGCAGGCGAACTCGATCGCCGACGCCATGGTCGGTGCGTTCGGCGTCCCGAAGCGCGCGACCGGGCTCGTGCTCGCCGCCCTTACCGCCATCGTCATCTTCGGCGGCATCCGCCCAGATCGCCACGGTAGCAGAGTACGTCGTGCCGTTCATGGCCGGCGGCTACCTGCTGGTCGCGCTGATCGTGCTCATCATGAACGTCAGCCCGAGAACCGGGCATGCTCGCCCATATCGTCGCCAATGCCTTCGGTCTGGCCGAGGTCAGCAGGGCGTGGCGGGCGCGTGGCGGCGACGATGCTGGACGGCGTGAAGCACGGCCTGTTCTCGAACGAGGCCGGCATGGGGTCGCCCGAACATCGCCGCCGCTGCGACGCGGTGCCGCACCATCCGTCGAGGCCAGGGCTTCGTCCAGGCGCTCGGCGTCACTCATCCTGGCCTGCTCGTCGTCTGCTCGTGCACGGCGCTGATGATCCTGCTGTCCGGCGTCTATACCCCGGCGGTGAACTGACCAGGGACGCAAACTCCGCGAAGTCGGCGCTCGCCAATATCGGCTGGATCGGGCCGTACTTCGTTGCCGTCGCGATCTTCTTCTTCGCCTTCACCTCGATCATCGGCAACTACTCCTATTCCGAGATGGCGATGGCTATCTCGGGATCGCCAACCACACCGGCGTGATGGTTCTCCGGGTCGTGGTCCTCCTCATGGTCGTCTGGGGTGCGCTGCAGGCGATCGCCGTGTTCAACACCGCGGACGCGTCGATGGGCCTGATGGCCACGATCAACCTCATCGCAGTCGTCGCGCTGTCGAACACCGTGGTGAAGCTGACGAAGGACTATTTCGCCCAGCGGGCCGCCGCGGACTGGGCCAGGTTCCGCTGGCCGCGACTACCCCGAACTCGGCGACGGCGTCGACCACGATCTGGTCACGCGACTGAGCGTTCCCTCCCTGCCGGCAGCGGCGTATGCTGTCGGCAGGGAGGATAACTGGTGGACGGAACCGTCCCTGCTCTGGTCTTGTCGCTCACCGGCGCGGTGGTCCTGCTGGCCGGGATCCAGATCGCTCGCGGCACGGATCGACCCCCGCATCGCGGCGTTCGCCAGCATCGTCGCAGGCCTCGCCCTCGCCGGTTTCGGCTGGCTGCCCCGCGCGGCCCCTCCGCCGGAAGAGCCGGTGACGATTGCGTCCGCACCGATCACGGTCACGGCCGATGGTCGCCGCACCGCGCTCGGCACCCCGGTCCCCACACCGCCGCCGCCGCTGCCGGGGCGCGAGGCCACGCCGCTGTCCGTCGAGGCGGCCGAGGCGGAGCCGAACGACACCCTGCCGGGTGCCAACCGCGCCCGGACCGGCGTCGCGATCGACGGCACGCTGGCGGCCGGGGATCGCGACTGGTTCTCGGTGGATATTCCCGCGACGCGCCGCGGCCGGCTGGTCGCGACGCTCGTCACCACCGACGCCAGCGTGACCATGACCCTGTTCGACGACAGCGGCCAGCCGCTCGGGATCGCGCGGACGATCGACGAGGTCAGCGTCCAGACCGCCAGCGCTGGAGCGCGCTCTGGCGCGCCCCCGCTACTTCATCCTGCTGATGCCGGGTCCGGGCTCCGGCGCGCTACCAGCTGCTGCTCGCGACGCGTCGCTGGTAGCGCAGCCCCGTCATACGGTCTTCGTTTGATCGCTTCGGATACGCGCGTCGCCTGGCTTCTTGCGTCGGCGGTTGCGCCGGTCCTGCCGACATCTCGATAGAGCATCAGCGGCGCCCGCCTGGGCCGGCGCAAAGCGCCTGCCAGGGGCAGGCGGGCATCACCGATGCTGGAGCATCGGCGGAATATGTGCGCCCAGGTCGCATCGCCCCGGCGATCAGCCAGGCCATCAGCCGAGCTTCTTTTCCAGCTCCGGGACGATCTGGAAGGGATCGCCGACGAGGCCGTAGTCGGCGACCTGGAAGATCGGGGCTTCCTCGTCCTTGACGATCGCGACGGTGACCTTACGCTTTCCTTCATCCCGGCGAGGTGCTGGATCGCGCCGGAGATGCCGATGGCGATGAGCCAGGCTTGACGACCTTGCCGGTCTGCCCGACCTCCTCGCCAGTCGTTCGGCGCGAAGCCTGAATCGACCGCGGCCCGGCTGGCGCCGACCGCCGCCCCGAGCTTGTCGGCGAGCTTCTCGATCAGCGCGAAATTCTCCTCCCGGCCGACGCCGCGCCCGCCCGAGACGACGATCTTCGCGCTGGTGAGCTCCGGCCGGTCCGACGCCGCGACCTTGTCCTCGGCCCCCGGACGAGAGGCCGGGATCGGCGGCGCCGCCGACAAGCTCGACCGGCGCCGCGCCGCCGGCCTCGGCGCCGGCGGCGGAGAAGGACGCGGTGCGCACGGTCAGCACCTTCACCCTGTCCGACGACTGCACGGTCTGGATGGCGTTGCCGGCATAGATCGGCCGCTCGAAGGTGTCGGCCGAGACGACCCCGGTCACGTCGGACAGCACCATGACGTCGAGGAGCGCCGCCACCCGCGGCAGGAGGTTCTTGGCGAACGCCGTCGAGGCGGCGGCGATGTGGCCGTAGGCGGGCGCCAGCGATACGACGAGCGCCGCCGTCGGCTCGGCGAGCCCGTGGCAGAGCGCGTGGTCGCCGGCGAACAGCACCTTGGCAACGCCGTCGAGCGTTGCCGCCTCGGCCGCCGCCGCGTCGCCGCCCTCGCCCGCGACGAGGACATGCACCTCGCCGAGCGGCTTCACCGCGGTCAGCGCCTTCGCCACCGCGTCGGTCGCGAGCGCGCCGTTGTTCACCTCGGCAATCAGCAGAACCGCCATCAGATCACCCCCGCCTCGGACTTCAGCTTCGCCACCAGCTCGTCGACCGAGCCGACCTTCACCCCCGCCTTGCGGGTCGCGGGCTCCGCCGTCTTCACCACCTTCAGCCGCGGCGTGACGTCGACGCCGTAGTCGGCGGCGGTCTTTTCCTCGAGCGGCTTCTTCTTCGCCTTCATGATGTTCGGCAGCGAGGCGTACCGCGGCTCGTTCAGCCGCAGGTCCACGGTCACGATCGCCGGCAGCTTCACCGCGATCGTCTGCAGCCCGCCGTCGACCTCGCGCGTCACCGTCGCGGTGCCCTCGCCGACCTCGACCTTCGAGGCAAAGGTCGCCTGGCTCCAGCCGAGCAGCGCGGCGAGCATCTGGCCGGTTGCGTTCATGTCGTTGTCGATCGCCTGCTTGCCGGCCAACACCAGCCCCGGCTGCTCCGCGTCGACCACCGCCTTCAGGATCTTCGCGACGGCCAGCGGCTCGATGTCGGTGCCCGCATCCTCCGCCGCCACCACGAGGATCGCCCGGTCGGCGCCCATCGCCAGCGCGGTGCGCAGCGTCTCCTGCGCCTGCTTCACCCCGATCGAGACCGCCACGATCTCATCGGCCGCGCCCTTCTCCTTCAGCCGGATCGCCTCTTCCACCGCGATCTCGTCGAAGGGGTTCATGCTCATCTTGACGTTCGCGAGGTCGACCCCGCTGCCGTCGCCCTTCACCCGAACCTTCACGTTGTAGTCGATCACCCGCTTCACGGGCACGAGGATCTTCATGGACAAGCCCCCAGATGCCGGCCGGAACGGCCGCAACCCCGGGGGGCGGCCTCAACCGCCTGCCGGTCTAAGGTTCCGCAACCGCCGGTGCAAGCCATTCCACGCCTGCGGGACAGTGCCCCGGAGGCCTTCAGCATTGGTTCATGCATCGGGCACACGATCGGCGGAAAGCGCGGATCGGGAGGAGATGATGGCAGGACTGCACGCGGCCGACGTCGGGCGCTCGCGGACGCTGACCCTCGAATCCGGCAGCCGCCGCTTCCCCATCCTCGCGCTCGGGCGGGACAGCTGCCTGATCGCCGTCGAGGGCGACGTCGCGCTCCGCGGCTTTGCCGACATCTTCGACGGCGAGCGGCATGTCGAGCATTGCCTGATCGTGCTCGCCGCGCCGGAGGGCGAGCACCTGCGCTGCTTCTTCAAGCACCGCACGCCCTGGCGGCCGGGTCCGCCTGCCGACTACGCCCCCTGAACGCGACGGAAATCGGTGGAAAGTCCCGGCGCCGGCGCTAGGCTCGGGGGCGCAGGCCCACGCGCCGGGGAGGCTCACGCCGATGATCGAAACGCCCTACCTCCTGTTCCTCGGCGACGCGCCCGACGCGCTGGCGGCGAAGGTGGCACAGGGGATCCGCGACTGGCGCCCCGACGCGGCGATCGGCCAGCTTCGCATGCAGGGCTGCAACGCCGACATGGGTCTGCCCGACATGACCATCGCCGAGGCGGTGGCGGCGGGCGCCCGCACGCTGGTGGTCGGGGTGGCCAACCGCGGGGGCGTCATCTCGCCGGCGTGGATCAGCATCCTGACGGAGGCATTGGCCGCCGGCATGGACATCGCGTCCGGCCTGCACAACCTGCTCCGCGACGAGCCGGAGCTGACCGCCGCTGCAATGGCGCATCACCGACACCTCCACGACGTGCGCCTGCCGTCGCACCGCTACCCGATCGCGAACGGCCGGCGCCGGACCGGCATGCGCTGCCTCGCGGTCGGCACCGACTGCTCGGTCGGCAAGATGTACACGGCGCTCGCCATGGAGCGCGAGATGCGCGGCCGCGGCCGGAAGGCCACGTTCCGCGCCACAGGCCAGACGGGCATCCTCGTCACCGGCGACGGCGTGCCGCTCGACGCCGTGGTCGCGGACTTCATGGCCGGCGCGATCGAATGGCTGACGCCGGACAACGAGCCGGACCACTGGGACCTGATCGAAGGGCAGGGCAGCCTGTTCCACGCCTCCTATTCCGGCGTGACCCTCGCGCTGATCCACGGCGGCCAGCCGGACGCCCTCGTGCTCTGCCACGAGCCGACCCGGACACACATGCGCGGGCTGCCGGGCTATGCGCTGCCGAGCCTGGAGGCGCTGCGCGACCTCTCGCTGACCATGGCCCGCATCGTCAACCCGGACGTCACGGTCACCGGCGTCTCGATCAACACCGCGGGGCTCGCCGAGGACGAGGCGCAGGCGCTGCTGGCCACAACGGAGGAGCGCATGGGCCTGCCGACAGTCGATCCCTTCCGGCAGGGCGCCGGCCGGCTGGTGGATGCGCTGGCATGACGCTCCCCGACACGATGACCGCCATCGAGATCACCGCGCCCGGCGGTCCCGAGGTGCTGCGCCCCGTCACCCGCCCCGTGCCGGTGCCCGGCGTGGGCGAGATCCTGATCCGCGTCGCAGCGGCCGGCGTGAACCGCCCCGATGCCCTGCAGCGCGCCGGCTCCTACGCCCCGCCGCCCGACGCCTCGGACCTCCCCGGCCTCGAAGCCTCCGGCGCGGTGGTCGCCACCGGCCCCGGCGCGACCCGCTGGGCCATCGGCGACCGGGTCTGCGCGCTGCTGCATGGCGGCGGCTATGCCGAATATGCCGTCGCGCATCAGGACCATGCCCTGCCGGTCCCGGCCGGCATGGACATGACGGCCGCTGCCGGCCTCTGCGAAACCCTGTTCACCGTCTGGAGCAACGTCTTCACGCGCGGCCGTCTGCAGGCGGGCGAAGTCTTCCTCGTCCACGGCGGCTCCTCGGGCATCGGCACCACCGCGATCCAGCTGGCCGCCGTCCGCGGCGCCCGGGTCTTCGCCACCGCGGGGTCGGACGAAAAGTGCCGTGCCTGCGAGGCGCTCGGCGCCGAGCGCGCCATCAACTACCGCACCGAGGACTTCGTCGCCCTGCTGCGCGAGGCCACGGGCAAGCGCGGGGCCGACCTCATCCTCGACATGGTCGGCGGCGACTATACCCCGCGCAACATCCGCACTCTCGCGACCGACGGCCGCCTCGTCAGCATCGCCCAGCTCGGCGGCGCGACCGCCGAGGTGAACCTCGCGCAGATCATGGTGAAGCGCCTGACGCTCACCGGCTCCACCCTTCGCCCGCAGTCGGTCGAGGCGAAGGCCCGGATCGCGGCCGACCTCGCGGCCGAGGTGTGGCCGCTGCTCGACGCCGGACGCATCGCCCCGGTGCTCGACGCGACCTTCCCGCTGGCCGAGGCCGCGGCGGCCCATGCCCGGCTGGAAACCTCCGCCCACATCGGCAAGATCGTCCTGATCGTCGGCTGACGCCTACGTCTTGTCGTCGTCGTCCGCCGCCGGGCGACCGCCGTTCACGACCCGCAGGTAGGAGATGCGGGCGAGCAGGCGCTGCGCGCCCGCGCCCGGCGAAATCGCCGCCAGCACCCGGCGATAACGCATCAGCCGCGCTTCCTCGGCGCCGCCTGCCTGGCGCGCCGCCTCGGCCCATTGCCGTCGCTCCGTCTCGTAGCTGTCCATGGCCGCCTCCGCGATACGATCATAGGCTTTCGTCGCCCTGGTCGCAACGCATGTGCGAACAACCACCGGGGCCGGGCTTGACTTTGCGCCGCGGACTGCAAACTGATGACCGTGGCACTGGGGGCTCCGGCGCGAGGATGAGCCCGTTACGAGTACGGGGGAATCCGATGATCTGGCGCCTTGTTGTAGCCGTCGTGCTGCTCGTTGTCGTTGTCGGCGGCATCATCGGCTTCAACCTCTTCCGCGACAAGATGATCGCCGGCTACTTCGCGTCGATGACGCCGCCGCCGGTGACGGTCTCGACGGTGGAGGTGGAGCCGGGCACCTGGCATCCCGGCCTCGAAGCGATCGGCACCGCCCACTCCGAGAGCGGCGTCGAACTCGCGGTGGAGACGGCCGGGATCGTCCAGTCGATCCTGTTCAACGCCAACGACAAGGTCGTCGCCGGCCAGCATCTCGCGCAGATCGACGACGTCGTCGAGCGCGCCGACCTTGCCGCCTCGCAGGCCGAACTCGACCTTGCGGAAACCCAGCTCACCCGCGCCAAGGAACTGCGCCAGCGCGGCGTGTCGGCGATCAGCGACCTCGACGAGGCGCAGGCCGCCGCCACGAGCGCACAGGCGCAGGTCGAGCGGCTGGCGGCCGTCATGAACCAGAAGAGCCTCGAGGCGCCCTTCGACGGCATCGTCGGCATCCCGCAGGTCGACATCGGCGCCTATGTGACGCCGGGGACGGTCTACGCCACGCTTCAGGACCTCGACCGGATGCGCGTCGACTTCTCGGTGCCCGAGCAGCAGGTGCGCCTCGTCGAGAACGGAATGCCGGTCACGCTGACGACCGAGGTCGGCTCGACTGCGCTCAGCGGCCGGATCACCGCGATCGAGCCGCGCATCGACCCCAACAGCCGTCTCGTCAACATCCGCGCCTCGTTCGAGAACCCGCCCGATGGCGGCGTCAACCCCGGCCAGTTCCTGCGCGTCCGCGTCGAGCTGCCGACCGAGGACAATGTCATCGCCCTGCCGCAGACGGTCCTGAGCTCGACGCTCTACGGCGACTCCGTCTACGTCGTCCGTACCGAGGGCGAGGGGGATCAGGCGAAGAGCAAGGTGGAGCAGGTGTTCGTCAGGGCCGGTCGCCGCTCGCTCGGCCTCGTCGAGATCGCGGAGGGGCTGAAGGCGGGAGACATCGTCGTGTCCGCCGGGCAGAACCGCCTGTCGGGCGGGGCTGGCGTTGTCGTCGACAACACGGTCAACCCGAGCGGCGACGCCGCCCTCACCAGCAACTGAGGGCGGGCGGATGCACTTTTCCGAGCTCTTCATCCGGCGGCCGGTGCTTTCGACGGTCCTTGCGGCCTTCATCCTGCTGGTCGGCTTCTACGGCATCCTGAACCTGCCGGTGCGGCAGTATCCGGAGGTGGAGGAGACGGTCGTCACCATCACCACCACCTATCCCGGCGCCGCGCCCGACCTGATCCAGGGCTTCGTGACCTCGCCGATCGCCGCCGCCGTGGCGACCACCGAGAACATCGACTACGTCACGTCGCAGTCGACGCCCTCGGCGAGCGTCGTCAGCGTCCACATGACACTCGGCTCCGACCCCGATGTCGCGCTGACCGAGGTGCTGTCCAAGGTGCAGGGCGTGCGCGGCCAGCTGCCCGATGACGCCGAGGATCCGGTGATCGTCAAGGGCACCGGCATGCAGTTCGCGCTGATGTATCTCGCGGCGCTCAACCCGAACATGACGCAGGAGCAGATGACCGAATACCTCGAGCGGGTGATCCGCCCGAGGATGTCGACCATCGAGGGCGTCGCCGAGATCCAGATCATCGGCGCCGCGAACTATGCGATGCGCGTCTGGATCGACCCGCTGC
The DNA here is from genome assembly GCA_044223585.1 of Amaricoccus sp. Taxonomy (GTDB): domain Bacteria; phylum Pseudomonadota; class Alphaproteobacteria; order Rhodobacterales; family Rhodobacteraceae; genus Amaricoccus. The sequence continues at coordinate 13,647 of JBGALW010000036.1, read as the reverse complement.
AACTGGCGGCGCGCGGCGTCACCGCGTCCGAGGTGCTGACCGCGATCCGCGCCTCGAACTTCCTTGCCGCGCCCGGCAAGACCGAGAACGAGTACGTCGCGCAGAACATCAACATGCAGACGACGCTGCAGACGCCGGAAGCCTTCGGCCAGCTGCCGATCTCGGGCGACGGCGACCAGGTGGTCCGGCTGCGGGACGTGGCGAAGATCGAGCTTGCGCACGAGGAGCTCGATTCCGTCGTCACCTTCAACACCAGGCCCGGCACCTTCATCGGGGTGTTCCCGACGCCGGCGGCGAACCCGCTCGACACCGCCGCGGCAGTGGTGAAGGAGCTCCCGGCGATCAACGCCACCCTGCCGCAGGGCATGAATCTCGAGCTCGTCTACGATTCCACCGAGACGATCTCGGCGTCGATCCACGAGGTGTTCAAGACGATCGGCGAAGCGGTGGCCATCGTCGTCATCGTCATCCTGCTGTTCCTCGGCTCGTTCCGGTCGGTGCTGATGCCGATCGTGACGATCCCGCTGTCGCTGATCGGCGTCTGCGCGCTGCTCCTGGTGCTCGGCTACTCGGTCAACCTCCTGTCGCTTCTCGCCATGGTGCTGGCGATCGGCCTCGTGGTCGACGACGCCATCGTCGTTGTCGAGAACATCCACCGACACATCGAAGAGGGGCTGACGCCGCTCGACGCGGCGATCCAGGGCATGAAGGAAATCACCGGCCCGGTCGTCGCCATGACGCTGACGCTCGCCGCCGTGCTGGCGCCGCTCGGCTTCACCGGCGGGCTGACCGGGTCGCTCTTCCGCGAGTTCGCCTTCACGCTGGCGGGCGCGGTCATCATCTCCGGCATCGTCGCGCTGACGATCACCCCCGCCATGGCCGCGCGGCTGCTGCGGCACGACATGACGAGCCGGTTCCAGCGGATCGTCGACCGGACGTTCGACGCCGTCGCCAACTGGTACGAGCGCCGGGTATCGAGCTCGCTCGACTATCGACCGGTGACGATGCTGATGGTGCTGGCGCTGGTCGGCGGAACCGTCTTCATGTTCCTCAACACCACCTCGGAGCTCGCGCCCGAGGAAGACGAGGGGGCGCTCTTCTCGATCATGAACGGGCCGCGCTACGCGACGCTCGACTACATGAAGCTCTACACCGACCGCACCTCCGAGCTGACCCGCGGCATCGACGAGGTCCGCACCGAGTTCTCGATCGCCGGCCTCGGCGGCGCGGCCAACACCGCCTTCTACATCTGGGCGCTGAAGGACTGGGCCGAGCGCGCGCGCTCCCAGGGCGCGATCCAGCAAGACATTCAGGGCCGCCTCGGCCAGCAGACCGGCGTCGAGGCGTTCGTCTTTGCGCCGCCGTCGCTGCCCGGGTCGGGCGGCGGCCTGCCGATCACCGTCGTCATCCAGTCGATCCATGACGCCGAGCGGGTCTACGAGGTCGCCGAGGCGGTGAAGCAGAAGGCGCAGGCGACCGGCCGCTTCATCGTCGTGCAGAACTCGCTCGCCTTCGACGCGCCGCAGGTCAACGTCACCATTGATCGCGACCGCGCCGCCGCGCTCAACGTGCCGATCAGCGAGGTCGCCAACACCCTCGGCCTGCTCGTCGGCGGCGGTTCGATCGGCGAATTCGACCGCGATTCGAACAGCTACGACATCATAACCCAGGTCCCGCGGTCGTTCCGCGAGAACCCCCAGCAGCTCGGCGACTTCTTCGTGCGTTCGGTCTCCGGCGCGATGGTGCCCCTGTCGTCGGTGGTCACGATCTCCACCGACACCAACACCAACTCGATCGAGCAGTTCAACCAGCTCAACTCCGCCACCATCTCGGCGCTTCCGCTGCCGGGCGTCACCACCGGCGACGGCCTCGCCGAGATCCAGAAGATCATGCAGGCCGAACTGCCCGAGGGCTTCTTCACCGACTATTCCGGCCAGTCTCGGCTGGAGGTGACGCAGGGCAACACGCTCGCCATCGCGTTCGCCGCGGCGATCCTCGTCATCTATCTCGTGCTCGCCGCGCAGTTCGAAAGCTTCCGCGACCCGTTCATCATCCTGATGTCGGTGCCGCTGTCGATCTTCGGCGCGATCCTGCCGCTCAACCTCGGCCTCGGCACGCTCAACATCTATACCCAGGTCGGGCTCATCACCCTGATCGGCCTGATCACCAAGCACGGGATCCTGCTCGTGGAGTTCGCCAACCAGCAGCGCGAGATCCATCCCGGCCTGTCGAAGCGCGACGCCGTGGTCGCGGCCGCCAAGATCCGCCTCCGGCCGATCCTGATGACCACCGCGGCCATGGCGCTCGCCGTCGTGCCGCTCATCATCGCCGAGGGCGCCGGCGCCGCCGCGCGCTATTCGATGGGGCTCGTCATCTTCGCGGGCCTGATGGTCGGCACGCCGTTCACGCTCTTCGTGGTGCCGATGTTCTACACGCTGATCTCGCCCGACAAGCACAGCGCGACCCACGGCAACCTGCCGCACGACGCCGCGCCCGCCCATTGAGGGTGGCGCGGGCGCCACGGCAGCGAGGTGACCCGCCGGTCACGCATTTGCCGGGTTTGCTTCTGGGTGCAGCATACCTTCGTGTTCCGGGCGAATACGCGCGCTCCGCCGAGAAGCCTGCTCTCGACCGTATCCTCTCCACCATCCTCGACCCTGCCGAGCAAGGTTGCGATCGAGGGCGTGCTGTTCCTTCGTCCTGATCCTCGCCGGTCCCTACGGCGAGGCGCTGGTCCGCCTCGATGGCGACCCGGGCGAGGACCGCGACGAAACGCTCGACAAGGCCGCGCTGATGGCGATCGCCTTCGCCGCCGAAGCCTGCGCCTGGGTGTTCGAGGCGACGCTCTGGACCCCGGCTGGCAGCCGCCGGGTCATCGCCGCCGCCGGCCAGCACCTGGAGGGTGCGGCCACGGCCCTCGTGGAGATCGACGCGGACGGCACGCTCCGCCGCATCAAGTCGCCGCTCGAAGCCACGATCGACGCCGACAGTCCCTCGCGCCTCGCCCGCCTGCTGCGCGACGACCACTCGAGCGAAAGCCAGAGCCTCGAAGCCTGGCGCCAGCTCGAGGCGATGGGTGTGTCGCTCTCCGACGCCCGCCGCGCCATCCACTGACGGGAGGCGCCGGCCGTCAGGCCAGCGCCATCTCCGGCACGTCACCCCCGACGATCAGCGACGCCGTCGTCGCCGCAAGGACGTCCTCGACGCTGACCCCAGGCCCACGCTCGCGCAGCACCAGCCCGGCGTCCGTCGGCTCGATCACCGCCATCTCCGTCACGATCAGGCTGACCCGTCGCGCCGCCGTCAGCGGCAGCGTGCACTCCGGGACGATCTTCGCCTCGCCCTTTGCCGCGTGGACCATCGCGACGACGACCCGCCGGGCGCCCGCGACCAGATCCATCGCGCCGCCCATGCCGGGCACCATCTTTCCGGGCACCATCCAGTTGGCGAGATAACCGCGCTCGTCCACCTGAAGGCCGCCCAGCACCGTCATGTGCAGGTGCCCGCCGCGGATGATGCCGAAGCTCATCGCGCTGTCGATCGACGCCGCCCCCGGCACCGCGGTGACGAAGCCGCCGCCCGCGTCGGTCAGGTCCGGATCCTCCATCCCCTCCGGTGGCCGTGCGCCGAGGCCGATCACGCCGTTCTCCGCCTGGAAGAACACGCCGGAATCGCGCGGCAGGTAGTTCGCCACCATGCTCGGCAGGCCGATGCCGAGGTTCACGAGCATCCCCGGCTTGATTTCCAGCGCCACCCGCCGGGCAATCACTTCCTTCGCGTCCATCGTCATGCCGCCCGCTCCAGCAGAAGGTCCACCACAACCCCCGGCGTCTTGACATAGTCCGGCGGGATCACCCCCACGGGCACGATCAGCTCCGGTTCGGCAATCACCGTGTCACCGGCCAGCGCCATGATCGGGTTGAAGTTGTGCGCGGTCAGCGAGTACTGGAGATTTCCGAGATAGTCCGCCTGCCGCGCCGCGATCAGCGCGAAATCCCCGCGGATCGGCTTTTCCAGCAGGAACCGCCGCCCGTCGATCTCGACGATGGTCTTGCCCTCTTCCACCGGCGTGCCGATGCCCGTCGCGGTGAGCACCCCGCCGAGGCCGACGCCGGCGGCCCGTATCCGCTCGACCAGCGTTCCCTGCGGCACCAGTTCCACCTCGATCTCGCCCGCGATCATCTTGGCCTGCGTTTCCGGGTTGAGCCCGATGTGCGAGACGACCGCCCGGCTGATGCATCCGGCCGTGACCAGCTTGCCGATGCCGCGGCCCGGCATTGCCGTGTCGTTGGCCACCAGCGTCAGGTCGCGCACGCCGCGCGCCACCAGCGCGTCGATCAGCCGGTTGGGGGTGCCCACTCCCATGAACCCGCCGATGAGCACCGTCGCCCCATCCGGAATGAGTGCCGCCGCTGCATCCGCCCGGATCGCCGTCTTCATGACCCACCCCCTTCCAAATCGCGCGTCCACACTATGCTGCATTGCGAAGGCGTCACGTGAAATCTTTTTTGCGCCCCCGCCCCCGCCGTGGGATAAGTCCGGCGAACCGGGCGAGGAGACGACCGATGAAAGATCACCCAAAGCCGGCCTGCGCCAAGTTCCGTCCCGGCCAGACCTACGCCGGCAAGCAGGGGTTCAACTATGCCGGCGGCATCTCGGCCGAAACCGCGGGGTCGAGCGGCATCTGCATGCATCTCCTGACCATCCAGCCCGGCGACCGCGCCCGCGCCCACCTGCACGAGAACCATGAGACCGCGATCTACGCGATCAGCGGCACCTCGGAGATGTGGTACGGCGACCAGCTGGAGAGCCACATGGTGCTGGAGGAGGGGGAAATGCTCTACATCCCCGCCGGGGTTCCGCACCTGCCGGCCAACCGCTCGGACAGGCCCTGCACCGTGGTGATCGCCCGCACCGACCCGAACGAGCAGGAGAGCGTGGTCCTGCTGCCGCATCTGGACGCGCTGGCCCCGTCGTGAGTGCCGCCGGCCCGACGTGACCCTCGCCGCACGCCTTTCCCCGAGACGCCTGTGGCGGGGCGTCGTGCGCGTGGCCTTCTTCGCGCTCGTCGCCTCCAGCCTCTGCGTCCTGCTGCTCCGCTGGATCAATCCGCCGGTCACCATCCTGATGGCGCAGGAATGGTGGCGCCTCGGCGCGATCGAGCGCGACTGGGTGGCGCTGCCGGAGATGGCAGAGGCGCTGCCGCTGTCGGCCGCCGCCGCCGAGGATGCGAACTTCTGCCTGCACCACGGCTTCGACATCGACGGCATCCGCGACGCGCTGAGCGATGACAGGCGGCTGCGCGGCGCCAGCACGATCAGCCAGCAGGTGGCAAAGAACGTTTACCTCTGGCCGGCACGGTCGTGGCTCCGCAAGGGTCTCGAAGCCGTGCTGACGCTGCAGCTGGAGCTGCTGGTGCCGAAGCGTCGGATCATGGAGGTCTATCTCAATGTCGCCGAGATGGCGGAGGGCGTCTTCGGCGTCGAGGCCGCCGCGCGCCTCTACTGGAAGGTCGGCGCCGCCGACCTCGGCCCGCAGCGGGCCGCGCGCCTGATGGCGGTGCTGCCCGATCCGCGCGGCCGGTCCCCGGTGTCCGGGTCCGGCTTCATCGCCCGGCGGGGGGCGCAGATCCAGTCGGGGGCCGAGACGATCCGCGCCGACGGCCGCGCCGACTGCTTCCTCTAGGATTTCCGGCCGCCGATCTCCTGCAGCACCGCCTGCAATTCCCGCGGCGTCACGCGGTGCCAGCCGCCGAACGGACGGTCGATCGCCACCACGACCAGCAGCGACAGCCCGATGAGGAAGGTCAGGAGGCCGGTCATCGCCGTCTGCGCCCGCACGTTCGGGGTGCCGAAGAAGAAGGTGAAGCTCACCGTCACCACGGCCCCGACATAGAGCACGACCCACAGGACGGGCGGCACGAAACCGCTCGAATCGTTCAGCCTCGCCCGCCGGGCCTGCGTCAGCTGGTCAAGCTGGCTCAGGATCTCGGACAGCATCACCCCGTCGTCGCGGAATGCGGCGGGGTCGCGCAGGGCGACCGCAAAGAGCGCGTCGAGGGTCGCGGTGCCTTTGGAGCTTCCCTCGCCCCGCGCCATCGCGGGCCAGTCGTCGTTGATCGCGGCTTGCAGATAGTCTGTCACCCGGTCGTGCAGCGCGGCGCCTGTCGGTCCGCCGATCCCTTCCGCCAGCCGGTAGAGCGTTGCCGCGGCGCCCGCCTCCACTGCCACCTTGGACTCGGATTCGCTGAAGCTCTGCCAGACGGCGATCACCGCGAAGGCAAGCAGCACGGCATAGAGCACGCCGACCACCGCGAACTTGAACCCGGCGACCTCGTTGTTCTGGCTGAGCGACTCCAGCGAGAACGTGCGGCGAAGGACGGTGGTCCCGAGCATTGCGAGCAACGTCGGGAGTGTCACCAGCACGACAAGATCGACCCAGACAGGCGCCATCGTCAACGAGCCCATCGCCGCTCCGCACGTGTCCCCGCCGCCATCCTAGGCCGGGTACGGCGCGGGAGGAAGGCTCCGTGCCGCCGCGTCAGTGCTTGTCGGTCCGCCCGGTCACCCAGTCCATCACCGCGAGAAGCACGCCGGAGATCACGAAGGTGAGGTGGATGATCACCATCCAGCGCAGCTGCGTCGGGTCGAACGGCGTCTCGGCGTGCGCCTCGCCGATCTCCATGAACCGCTTCAGCAGATGAATTCCCGAGATCGCCACGATCGAGGCGATCAGCTTCATCTTCAGGCCGGAGAAATCGACGGTCCCCATCCAGGACGGCCGGTCGACCGATTCGGCGATGTCGAGCTTGGAGACGAAATTCTCGTAGCCGGAAAACAGCACGATCAGCAGCAGGTTGCCGGCCAGCGTCAGGTCGATCAGCGTCAGCACCGCGAGGATCGTGTCCTCGCTCGACAGCGACATCAGCTGCGGCGCGTAGTAGGCGATCTCGCGCACGAAGACGACCGCCAGCATCGCGAGCGACACCACGAGGCCGAGATACATCGGCGCCATCAGCCAGCGCGACGCAAACAGTCCCTGCTCGAACTTCGTCTCGACTGCCGGCTTCTGTCCCATTCCCGTCCCCCGCGCGTGTCCCGCCCCTTTCACCTAGGCGTCCTGCTGCGCTGCCGCAAGACATTCGGCATTGCAGCGCACCCGCTCGGGCAATCCTCCGCCGCCCGTCGCGGCCGCGCCCGAACCCGCGGTTGAAATGGCTTGCAATCCGGCCGATGAAGGAGCGGATCGAGCTACCCGAAAGGTACAGGATGCGCCGCCTCTACCATCAGCCGTTGTCCCCCTTCTGCCGCAAGATCCGCCTGGTGCTTGCCGAGAAGAAGATCGAGGTCGAGCTGGTCGAGGAACGGCCCTGGGAGCGCCGGATGGACTTCCTCCGGATGAACCCGGCGGGCCAGGTGCCGGTGCTGAAGATCGACGATCTCGTCCTGTCGGACTCGAACGCGATCTTCGAGTTCCTGGAGGAAACCTTCCCCGAGCCGCCGCTCCTGCCGAAAAGCCCGGCCCTCCGGGCCGAGGCGCGGCGCCTGACCGCCTGGTTCGACGACAAGTTCCACAACGAGGTGACGGCGAACCTGCTCTACGAGCGGGTGAACAAGAAGCTATCCAAGACCGGCTACCCGGAGAGCGAGAAGATCAAGGCGGGCACCCGCAACATCAAGTACCACCTCGACTATATCGGCTGGCTGATGGACCACCGCCGCTGGCTCGCCGGCGACATGCTGACGATCGCCGACTTCGCCGCCGCGGCGCACCTCTCCTGCCTCGACTATGTCTCGGACGTCGACTGGACCCGGAACAGCGGCGTCCACGAATGGTACGCCAAGATCAAGTCGCGCCCGGCCTTCCGCTCGATCCTCGCCGACCTCGTGCCGGGCTTCACCCCGCCGCAGCACTACGCGGACCTCGATTTCTGAGGTGGGGACCGGGGCGGACATCGCCCCGCGGCTGAAGGCGCGGGCGCTGGAGGAGGGCTTTTCCGCCTGCGGCTTCACCACCCCGGACGCGATCCCGGAGGCCGCCGGGCGCCTCGCCGCCTTCCTCGACGCCGGGCGGCACGGCACCATGGCCTGGATGGCCGAGCGTACCGCCTGGCGCGGATCTCCCGCCGCGCTCTGGCCGGAGGCGCGCAGCGTCGTGATGCTGGCCGAGGCCTACACGCCCGCCGCCGACCCGCTGGCGACGCTGGGCCAGCCCGATCGGGCGACGATCAGCGTCTACGCCCGCGGCGCCGACTACCACGACCTCGTCAAGAAGCGGCTGAAGCGGCTCGGTCGCTGGCTGGTCGCCGAGGCGGGGTGCGAGATCAAGGTGTTCGTCGACACCGCCCCGGTGATGGAAAAGCCGCTCGCGGCCGCCGCCGGCCTCGGCTGGCAGGGACGGCACACCAACCTCGTCGGCCGCGAGCTCGGCAGCTGGTTCTTCCTCGGGGCGATCTTCACCACCCTTGTCCTGCCAGCGGACCCGCCCGCTTCCGACCGCTGCGGCAGCTGCCGCGCCTGCCTCGACGTCTGCCCGACACAGGCCTTCCCGGCGCCCTATGAACTCGACGCCCGCCGCTGCATCTCGTACCTCACGATCGAACATGCCGGCCCCGTCGACCCGGCGCTCCGGCCGCTGCTCGGCAACCGGATCTACGGCTGCGACGACTGCCTCGCCGTCTGCCCGTGGAACAAGTTCGCCGCGGAGGCCCGCGAAATCCGCTATGCCGCCCGGCCCGGCCTCGACGCGCCGCGCCTCGCCGACCTCGCGCAGCTCGACGACGCGGCCTTTCGCGCGCTCTTCGCCGGAACGGCCATCAAGCGGATCGGTCGCGACCGCTTCGTGCGCAACGTCGCCTACGCCATCGGCAACAGCCGCGACCCCGGCCTCCTGCCCGCCGCCCGCCGCCTCGCGGCCGACCCCGCGGCGGTGGTCGCCGACGCCGGCGCCTGGGCGGTCGCTCAGTTGAGCCGGTCGAGCGACGCCCGCGCCGACCCTGCCAGCGCGCTGTTGGGATAGGCGGCGATCAGCGCCATCCACGCCTTCTCTGCCGCGGCCTTCTGGCCCGTCTCCGCCAGCGCCGCGCCCGTCTCGAACATCGCTTCCGGCAGATGCGGGGCCAGCGCCGTGGCGCGTTCGGCTTCCGCGAGCGCCGCCTCCGGCCTGCCCTGCCGGCGCAACGCGGCGGCCATCAGCGCATGGCCGAGCGCATCGTCGGGATGGGTCTTGAGCAATGCCCCGANNNGCCGCCTCGGCCGCCGGCCAGTCCTGAACCGCCGCCGCCGCCCGCGCCCGGAGCAGCAGCCGGTCGCCATCCGCCGGGGCCACGCGATCGGCCTGATCCAGCACCTGCACGGCCAGCTCCGGCTGACCGGCCGCCAGCCACTGCCGGGCCGCATCCCCGAGGATCGCGGCCCGGAGGCCTGAACCCATCTGCCCCGGCGCCTCCCCGAGCCGCGTCAGCAGCGTCGCGGCGGTGACGTGCGCCCCCATCGCCGCCAGCGCGCTCGCCTCGCAGAGCCGCGCCGGAACTCCGCCGCCGGTGCGCGCCCAGACCGCCGCCGCCTCGCGTGCGCTGGCCGGATCCGCCGCGACCGCCGCGTCGCACTGCTCCGCCGAGGTGATCTCCGCCCGGAGCGGCGCCGCCATCAGAAGGGGCAGGAGGAAAGCCCATCGCATCGCCGCAGCCCTTCGTCTAAGGGGAGGGGGTTTCGCCAGAGGAGGGGTGCCGGATGCCGGTCCTGCTGACACTCGGTCATGGCTACTCGGCGGCCGCGCTGGCCGCAACCCTGGCCGCCTCCGGGCAGGGCTGGCGCCTGATCGGCACCACCCGGTCCGCCGAAAAGGCCGCTGCGATGCAGGCCGCGGGTGTCGAGCCGATCGACTGGGCCGACGCGGCCGCCGTCGACGCCGCGATCGCGGCGGCCGACGCCTTCGTCGCCTCCCAGCCGCCCGGCGACGCGGGCGACCCGGCGCTGGCCCGTCACTCCGCCCCGCTCGCCCCCGCCCGGCCCGCCTGGGTAGGCTATCTCTCGACGACCGGCGTCTACGGCGACCAGAAGGGCGGCTGGGTCGGCGAGGATGACCCGCTCGCCGCGACCAGCGTGCGCGGCCTCGCCCGCGGCGCGGCGGAAGCCGCGTGGACCGCGACCGGACTGCCCGTCCACCATTTCCGCCTCTCCGGCATCTACGGCCCCGGCCGCAGCCCGCTCGACCGGCTGCGCGAGGGCCGGGCGCACCGGGCGGTCAAGCCGGGGCAGATCTTCAGCCGCATCCACGTCACCGATGTCGGCCGCACCCTCGCCGCCTCGATCGCCCGTCCCGACCCTGGCCGCGCCTACAACCTCGCCGACGACCTGCCCGCCGCGCCGCAGGAGGTGGTCGCCTTCGCCGCCAGTCTCCTCGGCATGCCCGCCCCGCCGGAAGTCCCGTTCGAGGACGCGGACATGAGCCCGATGGCCCGCAGCTTCTACGCCGAGTCGAAGCGGGTTGCGAACCGCCGGATCAAGGAGGAACTCGGGGTCACGCTGGCCTTCCCGACCTATCGCGAGGGCCTCCGGGCCATCCTCGCAGGCGAGGCCGCGCTGGGGACATGATGCCACAGGCCTGTCGCAAAACGGCGCCGACAGGCATTCGCCACTGGCAATCCCCGGCGCCTTCGGCCAAGGATTCGCGCCAAAGTCTTCACAACGGCCTGGTGGCCACGAGGTGGGTTGGATGTCGGACAAGCGCCTGCGCGCCGGAATTGCCTGCATGGCGATTGCCGCCGCGCTTGCCCCCGGCAGCACCGCGCCGGCGCAGGACCGGCCGAGCCTGAACCTTTACGGCGTCACCGGCCTCATCGACATGCCGAGCGCCGAGTCGCAGCCCGACGGCCAGATGTCGGTCAGCTATTCGCAGTTCGGCAACACCACCCGGCGCAACTTCACCTTCCAGTTCCTGCCGCGACTGTCGGTCACGCTGCGCTATTCCAACATCAACGACTGGGGCAAGCCGAACGATCCGCAGTACAATCTCTTCGACCGCAGCTTCGACTTCCAGCTCCAGCTGCTGAAGGAGCAGGGCGCGTGGCAGCCGTCGTTCGCGATCGGCATCCGCGACTTCCTCGGCACCGGCGTCTATTCCGCCGAGTACATGGTCGCCACGAAGACCATCGCCGAGGACTTCACCGTCACCGCCGGCCTCGGCTGGGGCCGCCTGTCGGGCATCGGCGGCTTCGAGAACCCGTTCTGCGCCCTTTCCAGCACGATGTGCGACCGGGCGACCGACTTCGGCAAGGGCGGCAAGCCGAAGTGGGACACCTATTTCCGCGGCGAGGACGTGGCCTTCTTCGGCGGCGTCGAATGGCGCACGCCGATCGAGAACCTGACGCTGAAGGCGGAATATTCCTCCGACCCCTACACGCGCGAGCAGCGCAGCGAGACGGCGACCTTCGAACGCAAGTCGCCGCTGAACTTCGGGGCCGAATACCGCGTCCGGCCGGGCATCACGCTCGGCGGCTACTACATGTACGGCGACGCGGTGGGCTTCAACGTCGTGCTCTCCGGCAACCCCTACAACCCGCCGGTGCCGCAGAACCTGCCGCCGGGGCCGCTGCCGGTCAATCCGCGGCCGGCGAACGCCAACCTCTCCACCGACTGGGTGAACAACCAGGCGGCCAAGGACCAGCTGATCGCCGCGACGCTCAAGGCCCTGTCGAGCGAGGGCATCACGCTGGAGGAAGTGAAGTTCCAGCCGACGTCGGTCGATGTGGTCGTCATCAACCGCCGCATCAACCAGACGCCGAAGGCGGTGGGCCGGACCACCCGCATCCTCGCCACGGTCATGCCCTATTCGGTCGAGACCTTCCGCATCACGCCGGTCGAGAACGGGGTGCCGACCACCACCGTCACCATCAACCGCACCGACTTCGAGAACCAGATCGCCCGGCCCGACGCCGGGGAACTCAGCTGGGAATCGGTGGCGCTCTACGGCGCGCCGCCGGCCCTGACCGGGTTCGACGTCTGGCGCCGCGACGTCTATCCGCTGGTCGACTGGGCGATCCTGCCGGTCCCGAGCCTTCAGTTCTTCGGCGGTGCCGAAGGCGGCTTCCGCCCGCAGCTGTCGGCGGAGTTCCGCGGCAGCCTGCGCTTCTCCAAGGGCCTCTCGGTTTCCGCCCGTGCGCGCCAGCCGTTTCTCGGCGTGTTCGACCGGCCGGGCAAGAGCAAGCCGCGCGCCCTGCCGCCGGTACGCCGCGAGTCGGGCCGCTACTGGGGCAGCTGGGATCCGAAGCTGATCCGCCTGACCGGCGACTACCTGTTCAAGCTGAACGAGAACACCTATGGCCGCGGCTCGATCGGCTATCTGGAACGCGGCTTCGCCGGCGTCTCGGGCGAGGTGCTGTGGAAGCCCGTCGACCAGAACTGGGGCCTCGGTCTGGAACTGAACTACGTCTGGCAGCGCGACTTCATCGGGCTCGGCTTCGGCTACTACGACTATGACGTCGTGACAGGCCATGCCTCGCTCTACTGGGATACCGGCTGGAAGGGCATCCAGGCGCAGGTCGACGCCGGGCGCTACCTCGCCGGCGACTGGGGCGGCACCTTCACGCTTTCGCGGCAGTTCGCGAACGGCTGGGAGATGGGCGCCTACTTTACCAAGACCGACGTGCCCGCCAGCGACTTCGGCGAGGGCAGCTTCGACAAGGGCATCATCCTGACGATTCCGCTGCGCTGGGCGACGCCGTTCGAGACCCGCCAGACGATTTCCGGCGACCTCCGCTCGCTGGCGAGCGACGGCGGCGCGCGGCTCAACATCGCCAACCGCCTCTATCCGACGGTCCGCGACTACGACAAGGCCCGGCTCGAGAACAACTGGGGATCCTATTGGCAATGAGGACCCGCCCCCTCGCCGCCGGCCTCGCGGCACTCGCGCTCCTGTCGGGTTGCGGCAGCAACGGCACCGACCCCATCGTGCGCGAGATGATGAACGAGGTCGGCGGCATGATCCCCGGCGTGCCGCACGAGGAGAAGGCGCCCGCCGCTCCGGCCAAGCCTGTCACCCGCGCCGACATCCAGAAGGCCGGCGTTGCCGCGGTCTTTGCGCGGCTGGAGACCGACAGGACGCCGACGCTGATGTACGCGGTGGCCAAGAACGGCCCCTACGTCACCTATGTCTCGCCCTTCATGCAGCAGGTGACGCTGCTCGGCTCGCAGGTCACCGGCACCCGCGGGCTTGGCACCGACCTGCTTTCGGCATGGAGCAGCAGCCCCGACCCGCTGAGCCGCCCGATCCCTCCGTCGAGCTGGCCGGCCCACGTCAAGCGCACCTACGAGCTGCCGGGGCAGGGGCCGCGCGGCCAGGTCGTCACCTATGACTGCCGGTTCGAGCCCGGCCAGACGCGCGAGATCGTCATCCTCCAGGTCCGCCACCGCGGCGTCGAGATCAGCGAGACCTGCACCGGCCCGGCGGGCAGCTTCGAGAACCTGCATTTCGCCGACGCCGGCAACGGCTTCGTCTGGCGCAGCATCCAGTGGGTCGGCCCGAAGATGCCGCTGCTCGACCTTCAGGTGATCGACCCCTACACCGGCAACTGATCCGGGCCGCTGCGCATCTGGCGCAGATAGCCCCGCCGATGCGTCAGCATCGGCAGCGCCTGCCTGCCCCCCC
>JBGALW010000287.1:0-3396 GCA_044223585.1 Amaricoccus sp. | reverse complement strand
GGGCGCGCCCAAAATGCGTTGCGGTGGACGGCCTCAGCGCTTGGAGAACTGGAAGCTCCGGCGCGCCTTGCGCTTGCCGTACTTCTTGCGCTCGACGACGCGGCTGTCACGGGTGAGGAAGCCGGCGGCCTTCAGCGACGGACGCAGGTTCGGCTCGTAGAGCGACAGCGCCTGGCTGATGCCGTGCTTCACCGCACCGGCCTGACCCGAGAGACCGCCGCCCTTGACCGTGCACATGACGTCGAACTCGCCGGTCACGCCGGCGACCGTGAACGGCTGACCGATGACCATCTGCAGCACCGGGCGGGCGAAGTAGACCGCCATGTCCTTACCGTTCACCGTGACCCGGCCCTTGCCCGGCTTCACCCAGACGCGGGCGACCGCGTCCTTCCGCTTGCCGGTGGCGTAGGAGCGGCCGAGGCTGTCGCGCTGCGGCTCGCGAACCGGGGCGGCCTCGGTCGCCGGGGCGTCGGCAACGGCGTCGCGCAGCTGCTCGAGAGAGGAGAAATCGGCCATCTTACGCGCTCCGGGTATTCTTGGGGTTCATGGCGGCGAGGTCGAGGACCTCGGGGTTCTGGGCCTCGTGCGGATGGGCGGCACCGCCATAGACCCGGAGGTTGCCCATCTGCTTGCGCGACAGCGGGCCGCCCGGCAGCATCCGCTCCACCGCCTTCACGATCACCCGCTCCGGGAAGCGGCCCTCGAGAATCTGGCCGGCCGTGCGGTGCTTGATGCCGCCGGGATAGCCGGTGTGCCAGTAGTAGCGCTTGTCGGCGCGCTTGTTGCCGGTCATCTGCACCTTCTCGGCGTTGATGACGATCACGTTGTCGCCCATGTCCATGTGCGGCGTGAAGGTGGCCTTGTGCTTGCCCCGCAGGACCTTGGCGACATGGCTGGCGAGCCGGCCCAGAACGATGCCTTCGGCGTCGATCAGCACCCACTTCTTCTCTATGTCGGCCGGGCGGGCGGAATAGGTCTTCATCAGGTCGTTCCCCGTTTCAGCCGGAATCCGGGGCCGCGACGGCGAGCCGATTCCGAAGGCCCGCCTTCTCGCCGAGTTCGGCAATCCCGTCAATTGCGAATGCGGCCGATTTCCGATGAAAAAACAGTATGTTAAAATTTAGGTATCATGATACCCCATCAGGGCGCCCGGATCCGGTCGGGAACCATCGCCTCCATCACCCCCGTCGCCTTCAGGATGGTGTAGACGACCGCAACCGCGGCAAGCGCCCAGAGGACGCGCCGGGGCAGCGGCGACCGGGTGAGGTACGCCACGACGAACAGCAGGACGGCGGACAGCACGATGAGGCGAAGCATGGGGCCGACCTAGCCGCCGCGCACCATGCCGGCAAGCGGCATCGCGCACTCGGCAGGCACCTGATAGAGATGGGCCGGGCGCCCACGCCCGACGGAGTCGCGGATGACCCCTGACCCGAAGAACGAGCCGCCTGCAATCGACGTCCGCTCCGTCGACCGCATCGTCGTCGATCTGGTGGTGCGCTTGAGCCTGCTCGGCCTCTTTGCCTATTTCGCGATCTGGCTGGTCGCCCCGTTCCTCTCGCTGATCCTCTGGTCGATCGTGCTGTCCGTCGCGCTCTATCCGGCGTTCACGGCGCTCAGGCGGATGCTCGGCGACCGGCCTCGGCTGGCGGCCCTGCTGCTGATGCTGGTGATCTTCTCGGTCCTGCTCGGGCCGACGACGGTGCTCGTCTCCAGCCTGGTCCACAGCCTCGAGGCGCTGGCTGCGCAGTTCCACGGCCACCCGCTCAGCCTGCCACCACCCCCGCCCGAGGTGGCGGAAATTCCGCTTGTCGGGCGCGCGCTGTCGCGGACCTGGGCGCAGGCGGCGGCGAACATCGAGGGCTTCCTCGTCACCTACCGCAGCACGCTGATCGACGCCGGCGAGTGGGTGCTCCGTACGGTGGCGAGCCTCGCCGGCAGCATCCTCGTCATCGTCGCGGCAGTCCCGATCGCCGCGTTCCTGCACTTCCCCGGGCCGCGCCTCGTCGCCGTGCTGCGGAGCTTCGCGCGGCGCGTCTCCGGCACCCACGGGTCGGAGTTCGTCGATCTGGCCGGTGTGACAATCCGCAACGTCGCCCGCGGCGTCGTCGGGGTCGCGGCGATCCAGTCCCTGTTGATCGGCATCGGCCTGCTCGTCGCCGACGTGCCGGGCGCCGGCCTGCTCAGCCTCGCCGCGCTGGTTCTGGCCATCGTTCAGATCGGGACGCTGCCGGTGGTGCTGCCGCTCCTCGTCTGGTTCTGGATCGAGCGGCCGGCTGGGAGCGCGGTGCTGCTGACCGCCTACATGGTCCCGGTCAGCCTGGTCGACAACGTGCTGAAACCGTTGATGATGGGAAAGGGTCTGCCGACGCCGATGGTGGTGATCCTCCTCGGGGTCATCGGCGGGACGATCTCGTTCGGGATCATCGGCCTGTTCCTCGGGCCGATCGTGCTCGCGGTCTTCTACGAACTGCTGGTCTACTGGGTCGCCGACGCGCCCGCCGCCGCGCAAGGCGCCGACGACGCCCAGCCGTAGCGAGGCGACCCGGCGCCGGTCCCGAAGCCGTCAGGCGAGCCCGTCGAGCCGCTTCCGCTCCAGCCGCCGTGCGTGGAGGATCGGCTCGGTGTAACCGTTCGGTTGCTTCGCGCCCTCGAACACGAGGTCGCTGGCGGCCTGGAAGGCGACCGACCCCGCGGGATCGGGTGCCATCGGCCGATAGAGCGGATCGCCCTCGTTCTGCCGGTCGACGACGGCGGCCATCCGCAGCAGCGTCTCGCGCACCTGCTCCGCCGTGCACACGCCGTGGCGCAGCCAGCTCGCGATATGTTGCGACGAGATCCGCAGGGTCGCCCGGTCCTCCATCAGCGCCACATCGTCGATGTCCGGCACCTTGGAGCAGCCGACGCCCTGGTCGATCCAGCGGACGACATAGCCGAGGATGCCCTGCGCATTGTTGTCGAGCTCGCGCTGTACCGCCTCGGCGGGCCAGTTCGGCCGCTCGACGACCGGCGGCGTCAGGATGTCGGAAAGGCTGGCGTGCGGCCTGCTCGCGAGCGCCTTCTGTGCCTCGCGCACGTCGGTGCGGTGGTAGTGGGTGGCGTGCAGGGTCGCGGCCGTGGGGGAGGGCACCCAGGCGGTATTCGCTCCCGCTGCCGGCTGCGCGCCCTTCTCGGCCAGCATCGCCGCCATCCGGTCCGGTGCCGCCCACATGCCCTTTCCGATCTGCGCGTGGCCCGGCAGGCCGCAGGCGAGGCCGTTGTCGACGTTCCAGTCCTCGTACGCGCGATACCAGGCAGCGCCCTTCATCTCGCCCTTCGGGATGGCCGGCCCCGCCTCCATAGAGGTGTGGATCTCGTCGCCGGTCCGGTCGAGGAAGCCGGTGTTGATGAAGACGA
>JBGALW010000286.1:0-3432 GCA_044223585.1 Amaricoccus sp. | reverse complement strand
GCTGAAGGGCGAGCAGGTCGACAAGCAGGAGTTCGACGAGGAGAACGAGAAGGCAATCGCCGCGGGCCGCGAGCCGGCCAAGGGCGCCCCGATCCTGCTCGGCATCACCAAGGCGAGCCTGCAGACCCGGTCGTGGATCTCGGCGGCCACGTTCCCGGAGACGACCCCCGTCCTCACCGAGGCGCCGACCCAGGGCAAGCGCGACAAGCTTGTCGGCCTCAAGGAGAACGTCATCGTCGGCCGGCTGATCCCGGCGGGCACCGGTGGCGCGACCCAGACGATCCGCCGGATCGCCACCGACCGCGACGCGGCGATCATCGCCGACCGCCGCGAGGAGCCGATCGGCGGCGCGCTGGCCGTAGACGAGATGGCCGAGCCGATGGGCTTCGACGTCGAGTAGGGGCGCAGCGCCCGAATGCACATGAAGGAGCCCGCCGGGTGACCGGCGGGCTCCTCGCGTTTCTGGTGTCCCGGGTCAGCCGGGAAGCCGCGCCTCGTATTCATCCCGCAGCGCGCTCCAGCCGTCCCAGAACGGCGCCGAAGGCGTGCGGCCGTCGGCGCGGGCGGCAAGGACGTCGAGGTGCGCGTGCCAGCCCGCCCCGACCATCACCATCACCCGGCGGTCGGGCAGGCGGCGGTGCACAAGCGTCAGCAGCGTCCCGTCGCCGTCCGGCGCCAGGTCGATCGAAACGTCGCCGCTGCCATTCCAGGTGAACGCGAGGCGCCGCGGCGGATCGACTTCGGTGATCCGGCTTTCCATCCGGTGCTCGGCGCCGAAGCCCTCGGGAACCGTCCCCGGCGGATCGGTCAGCTCGCTGTTGCGCCAGACCAGCGTGAAGGGCGCGCCTTCCTCCAGCACCATGTCGCCCGCGGCAAGCCAGCGGCGGCGGAGGTCGCTCTCCGTCAGGTAGGCCCAGACCCGTTCCACGGGAGCGGGCAGGCGCCGCCGCAGCGTCAGGGTCGCGGGTTCGGTCAGGACGCCATAGGCGTCGGGCATTGCCAGTTCCGTCACGTCTCGTCTCCTTCTTGCGCACCATCGGGGTCGGTCCCCGCCTCCCCGCGCAGCAGCTGCTCCAGGAGGTCGAGGCGGTTGCTCCAGAACCGTTCGTAGAAGCCGAGCCAGGCGTGGGCGCGGGCCAGCGGTCCGGGCTCCAGGTGGCACACGTGCGTTCGCCACCGCACCTCGCGCCGGATCAGGCCCGCGGCCTCGAGCACCTTGATGTGCTTCGACGCCGCGGCGAGCGAGATCGGATAGGGCGCAGCCAGCTCACCCACCGTCTGCTCCCCTGCTGCCAGCGCCCGCAGCATCCCCCGCCGCGTCTCGTCGCCGAGAGCGTGAAAGACCTGACCAAGCTCGAAGGGTTCTGATTCAACCATATGGGTGAATGTACCAGGCCTGATCGGTCATTCAACCGATTCGTAAAATGATCGCAGCGTCGCTCACCGCCTCGCCGGACACCGGGATGCGCGTCGCCGCAGGAATATTCGTGCCGGTCCGCACCGGCAGTCGCCCTCCCCCCCGTGACGGGGATGCGCCCGCCGCGTTCTTCCCCTATGGATGGTTTCCGGTGGAGCCGCTCAGGGGAGGTTGATGCTCGTCTCGATCGTGATCGTTCTGGTCCTTGTCGTCCTGAACGGATTCTTTGCCATGTCCGAGCTCGCCATCGTCTCCGCCCGCCGGGCGCGGCTCGAGACCATGGCCAAGGCCGGCAACCGCGGCGCGGCGCGGGCCATGCAACTCGCCGAGGACCCGACCAGCTTCCTTTCGACCGTCCAGATCGGCATCACCCTCATCGGCATCTTCGCCGGCGCCTATTCCGGTGCGACCCTTTCGGACCCGATCGCCGGTGCCCTGTCGACGGTGCCTGCCCTCGCGCCTTTCGCCAGCACGCTCGCCTTCGCGCTTGTGGTCATCGCCACCACCTACGTCTCGCTGATCGTGGGCGAGCTGGTGCCGAAGCGCCTCGCGCTCCGCAACGCCGAGGGCATCGCCGCCTTCGTGTCCGGACCGATGCGCCTGCTCGCCACCATCGGCACGCCGATCGTCTGGTTCCTCAAGATGTCCACCGAGGCCGTGCTCGCCCTCCTCCGTCTCGGGGGCGATGCGCCGAGCGCGGTGACCGAGGAAGAGGTCAAGGCGATGATTGCCGAGGGCACCGACGCCGGGGTGTTCCACGAGGCCGAGCGCGAGCTGCTCGAGGGCGTCATCCGCTTCGCCGACCGGCCGCTCCGCGGCATCATGGTGCCGCGGCACGCGATGGTCTGGATCGACGCCGGCGACCCGTTCGACGAGGCGCTGTCCGAAGTCATCGCCTCCGGCCACTCCCGCCTGCCGCTCTGCCGCGGCTCGATCGACGAGGTGATCGGCTTCATCCACGTCAAGGATCTCGTCGAGCAGCTGCATCAGGGCGGCCGCGACCTGGAGGCGCTCGCCCGCGAACCGCTCTACGTCTCCGAGAGCATCCCGGCACTGCGCATGCTGGAGCTCTTCCGCTCATCCGGCGTCCACATGGCCATGGTCGTCGACGAATACGGCAGCCTGGAGGGGCTGGTGACCCCGACCGACATCCTGACGGGCATCGCCGGCGACCTGCCGGACGTCGGAGACGAGGAAGCCCCCGGCGCCGTGCAGCGCGAGGACGGCAGCTGGCTGCTCGACGGCAGCCTGCCGGTCCACACGGCCGCCCGGGTGCTGGACGCCGAAGCGATGCTGGCCGAAACCGGCGACTACGCGACCCTCGCCGGCATGATCATCGAGGAACTCGGCCACATCCCGGTCCCCGGCGAGCACGTGACCCGTCACGGCTGGTGCTTCGAGGTGGTCGACCTCGACGGCCGCCGGATCGACAAGGTCCTCGCCCGCGAACCTTCGGCCTAGGCGCCGGCCGGGAAAACGTCCTCGCCAGTTTCTCGGCCCACGATTCCTCCTCCGACGGACTCACGCGGCCGGCCGTGGTACGCCGGCCGCGCGAGTGTCCAGCCGGTCCGCAGCCGTAGTGCGGCAGCACGCGTCGATGCGTGAGGGGAATACACGCACGATACCTATGGCACTTTCGGACGAGGACGTCCTTGATGGCAAGAAGCGCGCCCCTACTCAGCTCGAGGGCAACGACGGCATCCATTGGCTCGTCGGCGAAGTCCGCGGCATCGGCGCGGATGTCTTTCTCTTCACGCAGGGCGGCGGCCGCGACGTGGTCACCGACTGGGTTTCGGGCACCGACAGGATCAACCTGGAGGATTTCGATCTCGCCAACTATCGCGAGGTCATGTCCCACGCCACCCGCGACGGCGACGACATGGTGTTCGATTTCGGCACCGCCATTGTCGTGGTCGAGGACGCAACCCGCGCGAGCTTCCAGCACGGCGACTTCATTCTCTGACCCCGTTTCGTGGGCGCCGCGGCCCCGGGGGAACCCCGCCCGCGGCGCCGAC
>JBGALW010000285.1:0-3440 GCA_044223585.1 Amaricoccus sp. | reverse complement strand
TGAACTCACTGTTGATCGTTTCGTCCGTCGTCATTGGCCTCCTGGTGGCCACGCGGGATCGCAGCGTCATCCGGGTGGCCGTCGGGGCCGCGGCGATCGGGCTCGTCGCGACCGTCGTCCTGCTCGGCGTGTTGGGTCAGGACAACGCCATCGACCGCATCACCGGGGGTGAGACGACGAGCGATACGACGACGAGCGACGAGATCAGGGACACGAAGAACGCCGCCGCCTGGGATCGGTTCACCGAACACCCGATCACGGGAGTCGGGTTCGGAGAGATCTATGAAGCGCACATCTTCCTGCTGCAGTTCGCGTCCGGTGCCGGCATCCTGGGCATCGTCGCCGGCTTGATGATCATCTACCTGGCGATTCGCAGCTACGTGGTGGCGGTTTGGCGCCGGATGGCTGACGACCCGCCGCTCTGGATCGCGGCCGGAGGTTTCGCCGCGGCGGTGATCGGTTACCTGGCCGCCACCATCTTCCAGAACATCCTCTGGGACCGCAACGTTTGGCTCACCATCGTGTTGATGACATGGCTGGCCGCCACTCCCGGCAGGCCGGACAACGAACAGGCGTCGACAGCCGTTGTCAGCCTGAAGTCGACTTCTCCGTAGGAAAGAGCATGAACTCACTGTTGATCGTTTCGTCCGTCGTCATTGGCCTCCTGGTGGCCGCCCGTCTCGCCTTGACGGGATCGCGCACAGGTTCGAGCACTCGTCGCGTGCGCCCGGCGGCGATGATCGCCGGCGTTCTGGTCCTGGCCGCGGTCCTGCCGGCACAGGCATCGGCAGCTCGCAACATCAGCACCGGAATCGCCGACAGCGCATTCATGGATTCCCGTACTTCGCTGCGAACCGAGTGGCTCAACAAGGCGGAAGAGGACAACGTCTCGCTGCTGCGGATCGGCGTCAACTGGAGCTTCGTGGCCAGCACGAAGCCCGATAACCCGACCAATCCTGCCGATTCCGCCTACAACTGGGTCGCGATCGATCGGATCGTGCGCGAGGCATCCGCCCGCGGCTTTCAGGTGATGTTCCTGATGAACACGGCTCCCCGCTGGGCCGAGGGCCCGAATCGACCCTCCGGCGAGCAGGCCGGGTCGTGGAAGCCTGACGCGAATGCCTACGGGCGGTTCGGCCAGGCGCTCGCCACCCGTTACTCGGGCAGCTACCCCGATCCGCAGGGCGGCACCCTTCCGCGGGTCAGCTACTACGAGACCTGGAACGAGCCGAACCTCGACTTCTGGATCGCGCCTCAGTACTCCGGCGGCAAGAACACCGGCCCCGAGCTCTACCGCAAGCTGAGCAACGCCTTCGCGCAGAGCGTCAAGTCCGTCCACGTCGACAACAAGATCGTCGGGCCGGCTCTGGCGCCGTTCGGCGGCGTCACCGGCGAGAAGCGGACCCGGACCAGGCCGCTGAAGTTCATGCGCGACCTGTTCTGCCTGAAGGGCCGCGGCAAGCTCAAGCCGAAGCGGTGCCCGAATGGCGACCGGTACATCGTCGACATCGTTTCTCACCATCCGATCTCGGTGACCGGCCCGCCCACCCAGAAGGCGTTCCACCCCGATGACGCCACGTCGGGCGACATGGGCAAGGTCAAGCGGATCGTTCGCGCCGCCGAGCGGGGCAACACGATCATCACGTCCGGACGCGTCCCGCTGTGGGCCAGCGAGTACTGGTACCGGACCAATCCCCCGGTGGCCGATGGCGTCTCGTTGAAGAAGCAGGCTCGCTGGGTCGAGCAGTCGCTCTACATCTGGTGGAAGCAGGGTGTGTCGATGGCCATCTACAACGCGATGCGCGACCGGCCCTCCTTCGACCCGGCCGCCGCGTTCGGGCTCTACTTCCGGGACGGCGAAGCGAAGCCTTCGGCGAGGGCGTTTGCCTTCCCGTTCGTGGCCGATCGCCGGTCCGGTAACAAGGTCCTGCTCTGGGGCAAGGCTCCCGCCACCGGCAAGCTGAAGATCCAGCGGCAGCGCGGGAAGAAGTGGCGCACGATCGCGCGGATCGACGCGAGCGCCGGCAAGGTCTTCACGAAGAAGGTGAAGATCCGCGGCAAGGCCAAGCTCCGCGCCGGAGTCGGCGGTCAGCGAAGCCTGACCTGGGGCCTCGGAAAGGGCTGATCGGTCTGGTGGGGTTCGGGGGGCGGCGCGCGGGTTCGACCGGCGCCGCCTCCCGGCTCCCCGACCTGCGCTCCGGCCCCTGGGTCCGGACCGTGGCGACCGGCGCCCGAGCAGATACCGCTTGGTAGCCTGCCGCGTCGTGGCGATGAAGCGACTCCACAAACTCCTGCGACGTCCACGGACGACGATGGTCGCCGGCGCCTTCGCGACCGGGATCGTCGCCCTCGGAGCCATGCTCTCGCCGGCGGCGCCGATCGCCGCCGGTGGCAAGAACGCCGGTGGCAAGAAGTCCGTCGCCTGCTTCGAATCGTCGGTCCCCGGGGGAAAGAAGCCGCGTTTCGAGCCGCGGCCCAAGCGCTGCGTCTTCATCGCCGCGGGAGCCGTCGATTCCCCGATTCCACCGTCTTTCGCGGTGCAGCAGGTCATAAAGATCGACTGGAAGAAGTGGGGCGGACAACGCGCGGAGGGGCGGGGCAAGGGCTACACCTCCGTCCGCCCTCAGCCCGTTCCCGTCACGGTCACGCTCTCGAAACCGCGCAAGAAGTGTGGCCATCGCGCCTACACGAAGGCCAAGTTCAAGTACCAGTTCGGGATCCCGGCCGAGCCCCTTAACCTCTCGACCTGCTGAGCCGACGGCGGGGCGACCGCGCCGGGCACGCGCTCGGTCTGCGCGGGCGCCCGCTCATGCCGGCCCCACCGACTCGAGCACCCTCGACATCGCCTCGGCCGCGGCCGGATAGGCGTGCGTCGCGGCCGCGTCGGGACCGGGCGCGGGAATTCCCTGGCCGAGGAGCGCGGCGAGCCCGGTCGCGATCGCCTCGGGATCGTCCGCCCTGACGAGGGGCGAGATGCCCGCATCCGCCGCGATCCGGCCGGCCTCGGTGCCGGCGGCGAGCGCGAGTACGGGCTTTCCTGAGCCCAGGTACTCGAACAGCTTGAAGTTGATCAGCTGCGACCGGGCGGGCTGGGCGAGGAGGAGGAGTGCGTCCGCCTCCCGTTGCAGCGCGAGCGAGGTCTCGCGCTCGAGCGAGCCGAGCAGCGACACCTTCACCGGCTCCAGGTCACGGCGGTCGAAGAGCGCCCGCTCGGACGGCTGCAGCGGTCCGGCGATCGCGACCTCGAGCCGTCCGGCGACCTGCGGCGAACCGGACGCGAGGCGGACCAGCCCCTCGACGAACGGAGCGGGGTCGCGACCGTGGCTGCCGAAGCGACCCGTGTAGAGCAGGGAGGTGCGACTCGCGTCGAGGAGGCCCGACGCGGCGGCCGCCGCGGCCGGGCCGGGGTCGTCGTCGGGGTCCCAGGCGTTGGGGATGAC
>JBGALW010000284.1:0-3464 GCA_044223585.1 Amaricoccus sp. | reverse complement strand
CCGGGCTCGGGGTGACGATCTTCGGGATCGCCGCGATCTCGGCCTGGGCGATCGAGGACATCCGGGTCGCGCGCCCGGGCGAGAGCTTCGACGTCGGCGGCTATACCCTCGCCCTCGAGGCGGTCGGGCCGACCCAGGGGCCGAACTGGACGGCCGACACCGCGGCGGTGCGGGTGACGCGCGGTGACCGGGAAATCGCGCTGCTGCATCCGCAGAAGCGCTTCTACGACGTGCAGGCGATGACGACGACCGAGGCCGCGATCGACCGCGGGCTGACCCGCGACCTCTATGTCGCGCTCGGCGACCGCCAGCCGGATGGCGGCTGGGCGCTGCGTACCTACGTGAAGCCCTTCTCCAACTGGATCTGGCTGGGCGCCCTCGTCATGGCGGCGGGCGGGGTGGTCAGCCTGACCGACCGGCGATACCGCGTCGGCGCCCCGGCGCCGCGCCCGGCGGCCGGGACCGGGGCGGTGCCGGCGGAATGAGGGCGGTCGCGAAAGAACGCCTGCCGCGCTGCAGGCAGGCATTCCCGATGCCCGCGCATCGGCGGGGGAAGCTCGCATGAAGGCGCGCTTGCCAGGGACTCGGAGCCGCATCGCCCTCCCCCTGACCCTCGCCCTCTGCCTCGTTCCCCTCGCCACGGCCGCGGTACAGCCGGACGAGATCCTCCCGGACCCGGCGCAGGAGGCGCGGGCGCGGGCGATCACCCGCGAACTCCGCTGCGTCGTCTGCCAGGCGGAGTCGATCGACGACTCGAACGCCGACATTGCCCGCGACCTGCGGCTGCTGGTGCGCGAGCGCATCCTCGCCGGCGACAGCGACGCCGAGGTGCAGGCCTTCGTGGTCGACCGGTATGGCGAATTCGTGCTGTTCCGGCCTCCCTTCAATGGCCGCAACGCCGCGCTGTGGCTCGCCGGCCCGGCGCTGCTGCTCGCCGGCGGCGCCCTCGCCTTCGGCTTCATCCGCCGCCGTGCCCGTGCCGCGCCCCCGCCGGGACCGCCGCTGACGCCCGAGGAGGAGGCGCGGCTGCGCGAGCTGACCGGCGAGTGACCGGGTCCCTGGGTCGATTGCCCGGATCGGCGCGCGCCCGACCTCCGGCGTCGGCGGTTGCGCAAGCCTTGCTGTCATCTCGATGGGGCATCGGCGGGAAATCTGTGCCGTAGGCGCACCGGGCGGCAACGGCGCGACACCTCGCGCCCGGCATGAGCGGCTTGCCGCACCGCGCCGGTGCGGCTAGATCGCCGGCATGGCCGATGACGATCCGGAGCCGCGCAAGTCCTACCACCACGGAAACCTGCGTCAGGCGCTGGTCGCCGCCACCCTGCCGCTGATCGAGGAGAAGGGGCCGCTCGGCTTCACGCTCGCCGAGGCGGCCCGTGCCGCCGGCGTCAGCGCCGCCGCGCCCTACCGCCACTTCCGCGGGCGGGACGAACTCTTGGAGGAGGTGGCGCGGCAAGGCTTCCTGATCTTCTCCGAGGATCTGGAACGCGGCTATGCCGCGGGCGGACCTTCGGCGCTGACCGCGCTTTTCGAGACGGGCCGGGCCTATCTCGAGTTCGCCCGGCGCCATCCCGGCTACTATCAGGCAATGTTCGAGGCGAACGTGGCGATCGCCGGCAACGCCGAGCTGGCCATGGCGGCCGAACGGGCCATGGCCGTGCTGGTGCGCGCCTCGACCCGGCTCATCGCCCAGCTTCCGCCCGAGGGGCGCCCCCCGGCGACGATGATGGCGAACCATCTCTGGGCCTTCTCGCATGGCGTGGTCGAGCTTTTCGGCCGCAGCCGGCCGGGTGCCCGCGCGCCCTATTCGGCCGACGAGATGCTGGAGAGCGGCACGATGATCTACCTGCGCGGCCTCGGTCTGATCCCGGCCTGAAAATTTTGCGGCCGCCTCCTTGAAGGGCTGGCACGACTCGCCAATCTATGTGAATGTTAATAACATTAACATGGAAAGGAACCGAGAGATGGACACCGCCGTCCGGTGGCTGGAGCGCGCGCGGGACTGGCTTGACGAGCGCGGCCGTGCCGCATGGATCGCCGCGATGGTGATCGGCTTCGTCCTGTTCTGGCCCGTTGGCCTCGCCCTTCTCTTCTACATCATCTGGAGCAAACGCATGCGCTGCCATTCCTGGGGTCGTTCCCGTCACCACCGTGCCGCCATGGGGCGGACGGGCAACACCGCCTTCGACTCCTATCGCGAAGAGACCCTGAAGCGGCTGGAGGAAGAGCGCGACGCTTTCGTCAGCTTCCTCAACAACCTGCGCGCCGCCAAGGACCGCGCCGAGTTCGACCAGTTCATGGCGAGCCGGCAGACGCCCGAGGCCGTCTGACGCACCACCCGCTCACCCGGCGATCATCCGGGTGAGCAATCCGTCGCGGTCGGCGAACTGATGCTTCAGCGCGGCCGCGACATGCAACGCGACGAGCATCGCGAGCGCGATGGCAAGGCCGGCATGAACCCGGCCGGCAATCCGCTCCACCGCCTCGTTGCCCGGCACGAAAGGGTCGGGCAGCGGGAACAGGCCGAACACCATGTTCTGCATCCCGAGCAGATCCTGCAGCGGCGAGGCCGAGGCAAGGATCCAGCCGGACAGCGGCATCGCCAGCATCAGCCCGTAAAGCGCCACATGGCTCGCCGCCGCCGCCTTGACCTGCCATGCCGGCATCGGCGGCAGCGCCGGGCGGCGGCGGTTCGCGAGCCGCCAGCCGATCCGGGCCAGCACAAGCACGAAGGCGACGAAGCCGAGGCTCTTGTGGGTCTGGGTCAGCGCGAACTGGCGCGTGACGTCAGCGACAAACTCGGTCATCGCCAGCCCCATCCCGAGCTGGAACAGGATCAGCGCCGCCATGATCCAGTGCAGCAGGCGGCTGGTGAGGCTCCAGCGCGCGGGCGTGTCCATCATTTCGACGCCATCATCAGCCGGATCCGCACCGGCAGGTCGGCACCGACGTCGGGCAGGCCTCCCGTGGAACCGAACTCGGTGCGGTCGATCGTCCCGCTCAGCGCGAACCCGGCCTCGAACCGTCCGGAATCGCCTGTCGCCGGCCCGTAGCGCAGGACCGTCGCGTCGAACCGGATCGGCCGGGTGACCCCGCGCAGGGTGATTTCCCCGGCGACCTTTGCAGCGCTCTTCGAGGTCTGCTTCAGCGACTGAAGATGGAAGGTGATGGTCGGGTACCGCCCGCTGCCGAGATAGTCGGCGCTCCGCACCAGCGCGTCGACGACCGAGACGCCGGTGGTCGCCGTCGTGGCGTCGACGGTGATGTCGGCTTCCGTGCGGTCCGGATGGTTCTGGTCGAAGTCGATGGTGCCCGAGAGGTCGGGAAAGCGGACCGTGACCGTGCGGCCCTGCCACGGCACGTCCACCGCGACGCTGGTGTCGGGCAGCAGCTGCCAGGGGGCCGCGAGGGCGGCCACGGGGGCGAGGACGGGGGCGAAGACGAGCAGCGGGGCGAGGATGAGG
>JBGALW010000283.1:0-3514 GCA_044223585.1 Amaricoccus sp. | reverse complement strand
ACCCAAGATAACGATCCCGGACGACGGCGAAAGCGTCGCGCTTTTCGAACTGGTCTGCCCCCTGGAAAGTGGTCCTCCCTGAAGTAGGCTTTTTGAGCCTTTGGAGGATGCCAGGAATGCCGCAACGAAAGCACAAGCCAGAAGAGATCGTCGCGAAGCTGAGGCAGGTCGACGTGCTGCTGTCGCAGGGTCGTCCGGTCGCGGAGGCGATCCGCACGATCGGCGTGACGCCGTTCACCTATTATCGTTGTGCTGTGACCCCCGCCTTTCATCCGCCTGAAGCTGGAGTCCGGCGGTCAAACTGGCGCGGGTGCGCCGACGGAGCAATGGGCGATTGGCGGAGCGCTTCGGTCTCGCGGAGCCGATCGCCCATTGCGGCGAGCTGGGCGGCATAGGCGGCCGGGGTCGCGTACCCGATCGCCGAATGCGGCCTGCGGTGGTTGTAGTCGGCGACCCAGCGGGCGACGGCGGCGCGGGCGTGGCCGAGGCCGAAGAACAGGGTCTCGTTCAGGAGCTCGTCCCGCATCCGGCCGTTGAACGCCTCGCAGATGCCGTTCTGCTGCGGCTTGCCCGGGGCGATGAAGCGCCAGGCGATCCCCGTCTCTTGCGTCCATTCGAGCATGGCGTTCGAGGTGAACTCGGCGCCGTGGTCGCTGACGATGAGCTCCGGGCGGCCCCGTCGGGCGACGAGCGCCGCGAGCTCCCGCGCCACGCGCCGTCCCGAGATCGAGGTGTCGACGACGGCCGCGAGGCATTCCTTCGTCACGTCGTCGACGACCTTCAGGATGCGCAGCCGCCGGCCACAGACGAGCTGGTCTTGGACGAAATCGACCGACCAGCGTGTGGAGAGGCGCGCAATAAGGACCCTGTTTCCGGGGTGATCGGCTTCCAAAAGGGACCCCTCTGGCGACGGGGTTCACAGTGCTCCCGAGGGAATTGGGAGCTGACTTTGGGATGCTGGTTGTGGAGACGATCGCCAAGATCCGCCGGGCGTATTTTGTTCAGGGCAAGCCGATCAAGCAGATCTGCCGCGAGCTGAATCTGTCGCGGAAGGTGGTCCGGAAGGTCCTGCGGTCGGAGGAGACCACCTTCGAGTACAAGCGCAGCGTGCAGCCGCGACCGAAGCTCGGCCCCTGGCAGGACCAGCTCGATCGGCTGTTGGCGATGAACGCGGCGCGGAGCAGCCGGGAGCGGGTGACGCTGCTGCGGATCTTCGAGGATCTCCGCGGCCTCGGCTACGAGGGCGGGTATGACGCCGTCCGGCGCTACGCGGCGGCCTGGCGGCGCCAGGAAAGCACGGGGGTGTCGGCGGCTTTCGTGCCGCTGAGCTTCGAGCCGGGCGAGGCCTATCAATTCGACTGGAGCCACGAGATCGTGTTGATCGACGGCGTCACGGTGACGGTCAAGGTCGCGCATATGCGGCTCTGCCATAGCCGGATGCCGTTCGTGCGGGCCTACCCGCGCGAGACCCAGGAGATGGTATTCGACGCGCACGACCGCGCCTTCGCCTTCTACAAAGGCGCCTGCACGCGCGGCATCTACGACAACATGAAGACGGCGGTGGACGCGATCTTCGTTGGCAAGGAGCGCGCCTACAACCGCCGGTTCCAACAGATGTGCAGCCATTATCTCGTTGATCCGGTCGCCTGCACCCCGGCCTCGGGCTGGGAGAAGGGCCAGGTCGAGAACCAGGTCGGCACGATCCGCGAGCGGCTGTTCGCGCCCCGGGTGCGGGTCAAGAGCATGGCGGAGCTCAACGACTGGCTGCTCGAACAGTGCGTTGCGCGCGCGAAGGTCCAGGCCCACCCGGAGATCGTCGGCAAGACGATCTGGGAGGTCTTCGAGGAAGAACGAGCGAGCCTCGTGCCTTACCGCGGCCCCTTCGACGGTTTCCACGCGGTGCAGGCCTCGGTGTCCAAGACCTGCCTCGTGCGCTTCGACAACAACAAGTACTCGGTCGAGGCCAGCGCCGTCGGCCGCCCGGTGGAGGTGCGCGCCTATGCCGACCGGATCGAGCTGCGCCAGGACGGGCGTGTCGTCGGCGAGCATGCGCGCGCATTCGGCCGGGGCGGGACGGTCTACAACCCCTGGCACTACGTCCCGGTGCTGGCCCGCAAGCCCGGCGCCCTGCGCAACGGCGCGCCGTTCAAGCACTGGGTTCTGCCCGCCGCCCTCGAGCGGGTGCGCCGCAAGCTCCGCACCGTTCCGGACGGCGACCGGCGGATGGTGGAGATCCTCGGCGCCGTGCTGACCGACGGCCTGCCCGCGGTCGAGGCCGCCTGCGCCGAAGCGCTGAACGAAGGCGTCCACTCTGCAGACGTCATTCTCAACATCCTGGCCCGTCGCCGCGATCCCGGACCGCCGGTGACGATCATGACCCCCGAGGCGCTGCGCCTGACCCGCCCGCCGGTCGCCGACTGCGACCGATACGACAGCCTCAGGAGGGCAATCTGATGGAGCGTTCCCAAATTCTCGAAGCCATGGGCGAGCTCAAGCTCTTCGGCATGCGCGGCGCCTATGACGAGATCGTCACCACGGCCGTGAAGCGGCAGCACGAGCCGCAGCGGGTGATCGCAGATCTGCTCGAGGCCGAGATCAACGAGAAGAAGGCGCGCTCGATCAAGTACCAGATGACGATCGCCAAGCTGCCGTTGGCCAAGGACATCGATGATTTCGACTTCGACGCCGTCACCGTGAACGAGACACTGGTGCGCGATCTCGCCGGTGGCGGTTTCCTCGAGCAGCAGCGCAACGTCGTTCTGATCGGCGGAACCGGCACGGGAAAGACGCACGCCGCCATCGCCATCGCGCGCGCCTGCATCCGCCGCGGCGCCCGTGGCCGCTTCTTCAATGTCGTCGACCTCGTCAACAAGCTCGAGGCCGAGACCCGTGCCGGCCGCCAGGGTCGTATCGCCGATCATCTTTGCCGCCTCGACTTCGTCGTCCTCGACGAACTCGGCTACCTGCCTTTCGCCCAGTCCGGCGGCCAGTTGCTGTTCCATCTGATCAGCCGACTCTACGAGCGCACCTCGGTGATCGTCACGACCAACCTCGCGTTCGGCGAATGGCCCAGCGTCTTTGGCGACGCCAAGATGACCACCGCGCTTCTCGACCGGCTCACCCACCACTGCGACATCGTCGAGACCGGGAACGAAAGCTGGCGGTTCAAAAACCGCATCTGAACCGCCACGCCCGCCGATGCGCCTGATACGCCTGCGCCACCGGAAAGCTCCGGCGCATCAGGCGCATCTCTCCACCCCCAGAGGGGGTCCCTTTTCCACGCCGACTGAGGGTCCCGATTGAGTGCTGGTTGACACCCAGGAGCATTCGGCGCAGATAGACCGCTCCTCGCTGCGCAGCTACGAGGCGAAGTTCGAGGCCGGCGACATCAACGTGCTCAACTGCTCGACGACGATGGAGATGGGCGTCGACCATGAGAATGTCGGGGCGGTGGTCAACGCCAACCTGCCGCCGGCCATCGCCAACTACCGCCAGCGCGCCGGCCGAGCCGGTC
>JBGALW010000282.1:0-3517 GCA_044223585.1 Amaricoccus sp. | reverse complement strand
AGCTCGTGCGGGAACGAGCCCATGTCGCACGAGCCCTGGACGTTGTTCTGGCCGCGGAGCGGGTTGACCCCCACACCCTCGCGGCCGATGTTGCCGGTGAGCATCGCGAGGTTGGCCATGCCCATGACCATCGTCGAGCCCTGGCTGTGCTCGGTGACGCCGAGCCCGTAGTAGATCGCCGCGTTGCCGCCAGTGGCGTAGAGGCGCGCCGCCGCCCGCACCGCATCCGGCGCCACCCCGGTCAGCGCCGCCACCGCCTCCGGGCTGTGCCGCGGGTCGCTGACGAAGGCGGCGTATTCCTCGAACTCGTCCCAGTCGCAGCGGGCGCGGATGAAAGCTTCGTCGAACAGCCGCTCGGTGACGATGACATGCGCCATCGCGGTGACGACCGCGACGTTGGTGCCCGGCCGGAGCGGCAGGTGATGGGCCGCCGCGACATGCGGGGAGCGGACGAGATCGATGCGCCGCGGGTCGACGACGATGAGCTTCGCGCCCCGCCGCAGCCGCGCCTTGAGCCGGCTGGCAAAGACCGGGTGGCCGTCGGTCGGGTTGGCACCGATCACCATCACGACATCCGCCGCATCGACGCTGTCGAAGTCCTGGGTGCCCGCCGAGGTGCCGAAGGTCTGGCCGAGCCCGTAGCCGGTCGGCGAATGGCAGACACGCGCGCAGGTGTCGGTGTTGTTGTTGCCGAACACCGCCCGCGCCAGCTTCTGCACCAGATAGGTCTCTTCGTTGGTGCAGCGGCTGGAGGTGATGACCCCGATCGCCTTCCGCCCGTGCTCCTGCTGGATCGCGCGCAGGCGGCTGGCGGCGAAGCCGATCGCCTCGTCCCAGTCGACCTCGCGCCACGGGTCGGTGATCGCGTCGCGGATCATCGGCTTCAGCACCCGGTCGCGGTGCATCGCATAGCCATAGGCGAAGCGGCCCTTGACGCAGCTGTGGCCGTGGTTGGCCTTGCCCTGCCGCCACGGCACCATCCGCACCAGCCGGTCGCCGCTCAGCTCCGCCTTGAACGAGCAGCCGACCCCGCAATAGGCGCAGGTGGTGACGACCGATCGGGTCGGCGTCCCGAGTTCGACCACGGACTTTTCCTGCAGCGTCGCGGTCGGGCAGGCCTGCACGCAGGCGCCGCAGCTGACGCAGTCGGAGGTGAGGAAGCTGTCGCCCGCCATGCCGGCCGAGACCCGGCTCTCGAAGCCCCGGCCCTCGATCGTCAGCGCGAAGGTGCCCTGCACCTCCTCGCAGGCGCGGACGCAGAGCGAGCAGACGATGCACTTCTGCGGGTCGTATGAGAAATACGGGTTGCTGTTGTCCGCGGGGATGAAGGCCGGGTTCGGACCCTCCGCCTGCCGCACCTCGAAATGGTTGCGGCCGGGCGCGTAGCGCACGTCGCGGAGGCCGACGACCCCGGCCATGTCCTGCAATTCGCAGTCGCCATTCGCCGAGCAAGTGAGGCAGTCGAGCGGGTGGTCGGAGATGTAGAGCTCCATCACCCCGCGGCGGACCTTCCGCACCCGGTCGCTCTGGGTTCTGACCACCATCCCGGCGGCAACCGGCGTGGTGCAGGAGGCAGGCGTGCCGCGCCGCCCCTCGATCTCGACGACGCAGAGCCGGCAGGAGCCGAACGGCTCGACGCTGTCGGTGGCGCAGAGCTTCGGCACGGTGACGCCGGCCAGAGCCGCCGCACGCATGACGCTCGTTCCCGCGGGCACGGTCACGGCGACGCCGTCGATCGTCAGGCTGACGTCCGGGCCCGTCGCCGCAGGCGTCCCGAGGTCGCGGTCGTCGGAGGGGATCACGAAATCCTTCATGCCGCAGCCTCCTCGTCGCTGACGCCGAAATCCTCCGGGAAGTGGCTCAGCGCCGACATCACCGGAAAGGGCGTGAAGCCGCCCAGCGCGCAGAGCGATCCGTCGCGCATCGTCTCGCAGAGGTCGGTCAGCAGCCCGACCGCCGCGCTGTCCCCCGCCACGATCCGGTCGATCGTCTCGACGCCCCGCACCGCGCCGATCCGGCAGGGCGTGCACTTGCCGCAGCTCTCGACGGCGCAGAACTCCATGGCAAAGCGCGCCATCCGGGCCATGTCGACGGTGTCGTCGAACACGACAATGCCGGCGTGGCCGATCAGCGCCCCCTGCCCGTCGAATTCCTCATAGCCGAAGGGCGTGCCGAACTGCTCGACCGGCAGATAGGCGCCGAGCGGCCCGCCGACCTGCACCGCGCGCACCGGCCGCCCGGAGGCGGTGCCGCCGCCGATCTCCTCGACCAGCGCGCCGAGCGTCATGCCGAAGGCGGTCTCGAACAGGCCGCCATGGCGGACATTGCCGGCGATCTGGATCGGGATCGTCCCGCGCGACCCGCCGAGGCCGAAGTCGCGATAGTGCGCGGCGCCCTTCTCGAGGATGACCGGCACCGAGGCGAGCGAGATCACGTTGTTGACGACGGTAGGACGGCCAAGGAACCCCTCCAGCGCCGGCAGGGGCGGCTTTGCCCGCACGAGGCCGCGCCGGCCCTCCAGCGCATTGAGAAGGCTCGTCTCCTCGCCGCAGACATAGGCACCGGCCCCGACCCGGAGCTCGATCTCGAAGGGCGCACCGGAGCCGAGGACCGAAGAGCCGATCAGGCTGCCCGTCCGGGCCACATCCAGCGCGGCGGTGAAGACCTCGATCGCGTCCGGGTATTCCGAGCGGACGAAGACGAAGCCCTTGTCCGCGCCTACCGCGAGGCCTGCAATCACCATGCCCTCGATCAGGACGAGCGGGTCCCCCTCCATGATCATCCGGTCGGCGAAGGTGCCGCTGTCGCCTTCGTCCGCGTTGCAGACGATGTACTTGCGGGGCCCCGGCGCCGCCAGCACCGTGCGCCACTTGACGCCGGTCGGGAATCCGGCGCCGCCGCGGCCGCGCAGCCCGCTCTCCACCACTTCCGCTACGATGTCCCCGGCAGACATGCCGAGCGCCCGACGCAGTCCGGCGAGGCCGCCATGTGCCTCGTATTCGGCGAGCGAGAGCGGATCGGTCAGCCCGCAGCGGGCGAAAGTGAGGCGGGTCTGACGGGCGAAGAACGGGATCGCCTCCACCGGCCCGAGCGCCAGCGGATGTGCGCCGAACGCCGAGTCGAACAGCCCGGCGACGTCCCCCGGGCCGACCGGCCCGAACGCTGTCCGGCCGGCTGCCGTTTCGACCTCGACCAGCGGCTCCAGCCAGACCATGCCGCGGGTGCCGTTGCGGACCAGTTCGACCGCTACGCCGCGCCGCGCCGCCTCCGACCGCACGGCTTCGGCCACCGCGTCGGCGCCGAGGGCGCGGGCGGCGGCGTCGCGGGGAACGTAGATCCTCATGCCAGAACCTCCGCCAGCAGGCGCGGCGCGTCGACACGGCCGAGCGGCCGGTCGTCCAGCATCGCCGCCGGTCCGCAGGCACAGAGGCCGAGGCAATAGACCGGCTCCACCGTCACCGCGCGGTCGGGCGTCGTGCCGTGCCAGTCGATTCCGAGGCCCGCCAGCGTCGCCTCC